>NZ_JBHJWG010000046.1:0-77918 GCF_042266305.1 Kitasatospora sp. NPDC056076 | reverse complement strand
GGGCCGGGCGGATCCTTCCGCCGGGCCACCGTCGTACCGGGACTCAGCCGCACGTCGACTCAGCCGTACCGGGACTCGATCAACAGATCAGCAGGTCAGCAGGTCTGGTCGATCAGCGAGAACGTGGCGTAGTGGTCACCGGTGTAGTAGTCCTCCTGGGAGGACTCGCCCGTGATGATCCGGCGGGCACCGCGGGTCGGGGCGCCCGGGGTGATGACGGTGTACTCGTGGTAGTACCCGTACGACTGGCTCGGCAGCACGCCCTCTCTGTTCTGGAAGACCACGCCGTCCTGCGAGTACGGGAACGGCCCGTCGGAGGCGATCAGGTTCAGGGTGTCGGTGGCCTGCGACGGCAGCGCGGACAGGCACACCGTGCCGCTCACGTCGGCGTGCGCCTCGGTGGCGACGGCGACGGGGGCGAGGGTCATCAGGGCGACGGCGGTGATGGCGGCAGCGCGGGTCTTCCACGCGCGTAGAGTGCGGGTCATGTCCATCAGTGTGGCGGGCCACCGACAACTCCGGAAGGCTTGAATCAACTTTTTACCGACGGGTAACTCGCTTGTCCCATCTGCGACTTCACCCGTACGCCGGCCGCCGGAGCCGGCCCGCCGAAGCCGTCCACGAACGGTCCGCACCACCCTTGGGTCGACCGCCGTCGAACTTCCGCCCGCCCCCGCTGTCGGGCTCCTCACACCTTCACAGCACTCCCACAGCGCCGCGCCCGCGCCGCATAGAGTGACGGACCGTGCCGGACCGGAACGATCACTGACGGGGTGGACATGGACACGGGCGCAGGGACGAGCACGGGCGACGGCGGGCGGACCGCCAGGGCCACCGCGCTGACCGCCCACCAGCTGATCGGCCTGCTGGTCGACCCGGGCGGCTTCCACAGCTGGGACGAACCCCCGCCCTTCCCCACCGCCGACCCCGACTACCGCGCCTCGCTCGACCGGGCCCGCGCCCGCACCGGCCTGGACGAGGCCGTGCTCACCGGCCGTGGCCTGATCGACGGCCGGCCGGTCGCCCTGGTCGCCTCCGAGTTCGGCTTCCTCGGCGGCTCGATCGGCGTCGCCACCGCCGAACGGATCACCCGGGCCGTCGAGCGCGCCACCGCCGAACGCCTCCCGCTGATCGCCCTGCCGGTCTCCGGCGGCACCAGGATGCAGGAGGGCTCGGCGGCCTTCCTCTGCATGCTCCGCATCACCGCCGCCGTCCAGGCCCACCGCGCGGCCGGCCTCCCCTACCTCAGCTACCTGCGCAACCCGACCATGGGCGGGGTCTTCGCCTCCTGGGGCACCCTCGGCCAGCTGGTCCTCGCCGAGCCGGGCGCCCGCCTCGGCTTCCTCGGCCCCCGGGTGTACGAGGAACTGCGCGGCGTGCAGCTGCCGCCGGACGTCCAGCGGGCCGAGACCCTGGCCGGGCAGGGGCTGGTGGACGCCGTGGTCCCGCCGCGGGAACTGCGCGAACTGCTGCGCCGCACGCTCGCCGTCCTCGGGACCGTCCCTCCTCCTTATAAGGGCGCCCCTCACCAGGACGCCCCGCTCCTCGCTACGGAGCCTCCCACCGCCACACCCCCCGACGCCTGGGACTCCGTCCGCCGCACCCGCCGCGCCGACCGCCCCGGCACCCGCGAGCTGCTGCGCCGCACCGCCGAGGAACTGGTCCTGCTCGACGCCCCCGGCGGCCACGACGGCGCCCTGGTCCGCGCCCTCGCCGTACTCGGCGGCCACCCCGTCCTGGTCGTCGGCCAGCAACGGCAGGGCGACGACCGGCAGCGGCAGGACGGCGACCACGAGCGCCCCTTCACCGCCGCCGACCTGCGAGCAGTCCGGCGCAGCGCCCGACTGGCCGAGCAGCTGGGCCTGCCGCTGGTCACCGTGGTGGACACGGCAGGCGCCGAACTGTCGGCCCGGGCCGAGCGGGAGGGCATCGCGGTCGAGATCGCGCACTGCCTGACCACCCTGCTGGCACTGCGCACGCCCGTCCTCGCCGTCCTGCTCGGCCAGGGGTCCGGCGGCGGGGCGCTGGCGCTGCTCCCGGCCGACCGGGTGCTGGCCGCCGGGCACGCCTGGCTGGCACCGCTGCCGCCGGAGGGCGCCTCGGCGATCGTGCACCGGGACGGCGCGCACGCCGCCGAGCTGGCCCGGGCGCAGGGCATCGGCGCCGGGCAGCTGGCGGCGGTCGGCCTGGTGGACGAGGTGGTCCCCGAGCTGCCGGACGCCGCCGAGGAGCCGGCAGCCTTCTGCGAGCGGCTGGGCGCGACGGTCGCGCGGGCGCTCGGCGAGCTGTCGGCCGCCGGCGAGGCGGACCGGCTCGCCGCCCGGGCGCTCCGGCACCGCCGTCTCGGCGACCTTCGGTGATCCCCGGCGGCCTTTGACGGCCTTCGGTGACCTCCGATCAGGGGACGGTCACGCATCGTGGCCGATTCCTGTGGCGCCGGGCACAGATCGTCAGTACCCAAAGTGCTGCGACCGGACCGTCCGGTGACGGCCGCGCCGCCCAAACGGTGAGTGCGCTCACAGCCGAAAAGCGGCTACGACGGCGGGTAGTGGTGGCCGGGAGCCCCTCGCCGCACCCCCGGACCTCCCGTCGGCCGACCGTCGGCCGACCGCCGTCCGCCCGGCTCGGCCCCGGTCCGAGCACCCCGCCCGAGCGGCCCTTCGAATCCACGGCCACCCTCGTGCCTACGACGGTGCGTCGTAACGAGGGGGTCTTGGCGGCGGCCGATCCCGTCTGGCAACAATGGCTCTCGTCGTCAGCCGCACCGGTTCCTGTCCCACCGGTCGACGGCTTACCGCCGAGTCGCGCCCCACAACCGCAACGGCCCCTGTCCGGCCCGTGGTCCTGGGTGGGGCGCGACTCGGCCCAACCTGATTGAGGTCCTGTTCTACATGCCCACTTTCAAGCTCCGTATGCGCACTTCCGCCGCGATTCTCGCCGGCACCGCTGGTCTCACCGCCCTGGGCGCGGGCGTCCTGCCCGCCACCGCGAACGCCGCGACCGCCTCCCCGCAGGCCATCGCCGCCCAGATCGTCCCGGCGAACCAGCTGGCCTCGTTCAGCCAGATCATCTCCCACGAGTCCGGCTGGAACGTGACGGCGACCAACCCGAGCTCGGGCTCGTACGGCCTCGGCCAGGCGCTGCCGGCCTCCAAGATGGCCTCCGCCGGTGCGGACTGGAAGACCAACCCGGCCACCCAGATCAAGTGGGCGCTGGACTACATGAACACCCGCTACGGCAGCCCGAACGCCGCCTGGAACTTCTGGCAGGCCAACCACTGGTACTAAGCCGACCGACCACCGGCGTACCGACGTGACACCCGTCTCCTGACCACTCCCCCTCACCCCGGGGGTCGGACAGGGACCACCGGGGTGACCCGGGAGGGCCCGGGCCCGCGCGATCCGCGTGGCCCGGGCCCTCCCGTGCGTTCCCTCCCGTGCGTTCCCGCCCCTGCGGGTCCGCCTCTGCGGGTCCGTCCGCGCCCGTGCCGCTCCGCGCCCTCAGAGCTCCCCGGGGAGCCCCAGCAGCTCCCGCATCCGCGCGTACTTGGCGGCCAACCGCTCGGCGGTCGCCCCGTCCAGCACGGCCAGCCGCGCCGGGTCCGAGTTGTGCGCCAGGTCAGCCCGCTTGACCAGCAGCGCGCCCGGCGTGGCCAGGATCCGCGCGGTGTACGCCTCCACCGGTTCCCCGGGCCGCCGGGTGAGCGCGTCCACGATCGCCTTGGTCGCCTCCGGCAGCGCGGCCCCCGCCAGCCACTCCCGGCTCAGCCGGTCGTCCTCGACGGTGTCGTGCAGCCAGCCCGCCGCGATCTGCGCCTCGCTGCCGCCGCGCGCCGCCGTCCCGCCCGCGACCGCCGCGATGTGCTCGGCGTACGGGTGCCCGTTCTTGTCCACCTGCCCCTCGTGGGCCCGACGGGCGACGGCCTCCACCTCGGACAGGCTCAGGTACTGGTCCTCCACCCGCTCATCGTAGGCCCGCCCCGCGACGCCCTCGCAGCCCCGGCCACCGGCCCGGATCCCACCCCGGTCACCGGTCCGGATCCCACCCCAGGACCCGGGCCCCCTTGATCAACACCCGGACGGCCACTGGTTTACTGCCACGGGGGGTTCTCGGCGGCACCGGTGTTCCGGGGCCCTCCGGCGGGCGATCCCCGCCGCACCCGGCAGACCCGTCCGAGCGATCCGAGGAACCATGCCAGACCTCCACCCGCTGCTGTCCGCCTTCGCCCCGATCTGGGCCCTCACCGCGGTCGGCTACGTCGTCGCCCGCGCCGGGCTGCTCGGACCGCAGGCGGAGCTGGTGCTGACCCGCTTCGTCTTCCACGTCGCGATGCCGGCCGCGCTCTTCCTGATGATCTCCCGCACCCCGCTGGGGCACTTCGCCAACCCGTCGATGCTCGCCTTCGTGGCCGGCACCGCCGTCTCCACCGGCCTCGGACTGCTCGTCGGGTGGCGGCTGTTCGGCCGCAAGCGCGGCGAACTGGCGATCGGCGCGATGGCCTCCGGCTACGTCAACTCCGCCAACCTCGGCATCCCGGTGACCATGCAGGTCGTCGGCGACGCCTCCTTCGTCGGCCCGGTGGTCCTCTTCCAGATCCTGGTGGTCACCCCGGCCGTCCTGGCCGTCCTGGACAGCGGCGCGGCCGGCCGCCGCGCCCTGGTCACCCTGCCGCTGCGCAACCCGATCCTGATCGCCACCGCCCTCGGCGCCGTCGCCTCGGCCACCGGGTTCCAACTGCCCGCCGAACTCCACCACTCCGCCGACCTGCTCGGCGGTGCCGGCGTGCCGACCGCCCTGGTCGCCCTCGGCATGTCGCTGCACAACCGCCCGGCAGCCGACGGCCGTTCGCGCCGCGCCGAGGTCGGCCTGACCGTCGCGATCAAGACCCTGGTCCAGCCGCTCGTCGCCCTGCTGGTGGCCGGCCCGGTGCTCCACCTGCCCACCCACCAGCTGCTCACCGTGGTGCTGTTCTCCGCCCTGCCGACCGCGCAGAACATCTACACCTACGCCCGCGAGTACGGACAGGGCACCGACCTCGCCCGGGACACCGTGCTCTGGTCGACCCTGGTGTCGATGGCGACCCTCTCGGTGATCGCCTGGACCCTGGGCCCCGCCTAGGGCGCGCCCCGAGGGTCGTCCTGCCGGGCGGCGGCCACCACGGAGGTCATCGCCTCCAGGAAGCGGCGGGCCGTCGCCAGCTCCGCCGGGTCGAACCGGCCCATCGCCGCGACCAGGTCGCCGATCAGCCCGCCGAAGAAGCCCTCGCCGAGCTCCATCGCCCGCTCCTCCACCACCAGCCGCACCCGGCGCCGGTCCTGCGGGTCGCGCTCGCGCCGGATCAGCCCGAGCCGCTCCAGCCGGTCCACCAGGCCGGTGGTCCCGGCCGAGTTCAGCCGGAGCGCCTCACCGAGCCGCCCCGGGGTGACCACCTGCCCGGCCCGGGCCGCGTCCAGCAGGTGGATCAGCGCCCGCAGATCGGTCGGGTGCAGGCCGCTGCGGGCCGCGAACTCGGCCCCGAACAGGTCGAGTTCGACCGTCAGACCGCGCAGCAGGTGGACCAGCCGCATCGGCTCCTCGCGTTCGGACACCCTCTCGTCCTTCCTCGGGCACTCCCGTGCCATTATTCTCTCGTTCAGCGAGATACTTGTCCAACGAGTGATTCTACGGGCGGGCGATCACCCGCCCGCCCGCACGCACGCACGCGATCACACCACACCCGCGGAGGCCCCACCATGTCCGCCCGCACCGCGCCCTTCCTCGCCGCCTACGACGAGCTCCTCGCCCGCTGGCCCGTACCGGTCGAACCCCTCACCGTCCGGACCGTCCACGGCACCACCCGCGTCAACGCCTGCGGCCCCGCCGACGGCCGCCCCCTCGTCCTCCTCCACGGCGGCGGCGCCACCTCCGCCATGTGGTTCGCCAACGCCGGCACCTGGGCCGCGGCCGGCCACCGCGTCCTCGCCGTCGACCTGATCGGCGACCCCGGGCGCAGCGTCCACGACGGCGCCCCGCTACGCGACGTCCCCGGCCTGCTCGGCTGGCTGGACGCCGTACTCGACGGGCTGGGCGTCCACGAGGCCGACCTCTGCGGCCACTCCTACGGCGCCTGGACCGCCCTCCAGTACACGCTGCACGCCCCCGCCCGGGTCGGGCGCCTCGTCCTCCTCGACCCCACCCAGTGCTTCACCGGCTTCCGCCCCGGCTACCTCCTGCGCGCCCTGCCCCTCTTCCTCCCGCACCGCACCCCGGACCGCGCCCGCTCCTACCTCGACTGGGAATCCGGCCCCGGCCCCGCCGTCGACCCCGACTGGCGCGAGCTGTACGCCCTCGGCTACGCCGACTTCCCCACCTCCCCTGTCGTCACCGGCCCCCGCCCCACCCCCGCCCGGCTCCGCACCCTCACCACCCCGGTGCTGGCCCTCTACGCCGCCCACACCCGCACCCACGACCCCCACCGCACCGCCGAAGCCACCCGCCGCGCGCTCCCCCACGCCACCGTCACCACCGTCCCCGCCACCTCCCACCACACCCTCCCCACCGCCGGCGCCCCCCAGGTCAACCCCCACGTCCTGACCTTCCTCACCCGCCCCTGACCCCCCAGCCCTGACGCCCCAGCCCAGGGAGAGCCCTCCGCGCCACGCCGTGGAAAACATGAGAGGACCCGGGAGCGTAGCCAGCTCCCGGGCCCCTGTGTGCCGCCCAATTGCGCACACCGGCACGTTTAAGGGTCGCGGATCAGCTTGAAATCGACGCGTTCTACCTTTGAACTACCGTGCCACGGAGCGGCACAGACAGGACTTGAACCTGCATTCGTCGATATTCGTCCGCACCCGGTCGATCCGGTGTTCGGCGGCGAATGCTGAGACTTGAGCGAGAGTCTGAGATTCACGGGGCCTGCCTCTGCCTGGCTTGGGCTACCCCGGCCGGTGGTGCCGGGGGGAGGATTCGAACCTCCACTGTGACCCCTGGTCAGCTTCAACGTCAGTGTCAGCTTTCGCACCGTGCAGCGCACCCGCCCGGTCTCCCAGGACGGTTCGGCGCGCTCGGTGCACCCGCCCGGCTCCCCGGGCGGGCGATCGTGAGGCTACCGGAACAGGTAGCCGAAGACGGCGTCGCCCACCCGCCGGTCGGTGACCTCGACGGCGTTGGCCTCCTCGCGGGCGAACTTGACCGCCTGCTGGAGCTTCTCCACCCGCTCGGCGAGCTCGTTCACCCGGCGGGCCGGCAGCGCGCCCGAGAACTTGACCGTGGTCCAGTAGCCGACCGCGATGTCCTCGTAGTACACCTCGACCTGGGCCGGGTGCTTCTCGGTGGCCTCGGCCTTGACGTGGTTGCGCGGCACCTTCTTGGTCCGGATGGTGCGCACCGGCTCGGTCTTCCAGGAGTCGGTGGACGGGTCGAGGTTCCAGGACTCGGAGGCGTCCAGCACCGGGAGCTTCTTCACGAAGGTGGACAGGTCGGTGAGCTGCTTCTCCAGGAAGAGCAGGTACGGCACCGGCACCTGGGTGAGGAGCACCTGTCCGTCCACCACCACGTCCGCGCTGGCACCGATGTTCGCCCAGTCCTTGGTGGCCGTCACGTCGAAGAGCCGGGTGAGGGTGTTCGCGGTGGACCGCAGGATGTCCTCGGCCTTCAGCTGCACCCGGGTCGACTCCGGCGGCAGCTGCTCGCCCTCCTCGTCCTTGGGCTGGTAGGTCCGGGAGATCCCGGCCAGCAACGCGGGCTTCTGCAGGTCCTGGTGGGCCTGCGTCAGCTCCTGGAAGGACTTGGACTTGACGCCCTTTTCAACGGCGATGATCTGGTTCAGCTTTGCCACGCCCGGGACGCTACCAGCCCCGAACCGACCGATGACACCCAATTATCGACCGGACACCCGGCCCGCGGACCCTGGGCCGCAGCGGCAGCCGGAGGCCCGGCTTCCACGCACCAGCACCCCCACGAAGCCGCCGGCCGACAGAACCCCTCATCGGTCTCGCCCGACGAAGCGTTGAACGACAGGCCAAGGCCGGCTGCCCTTCGCCGGGCTTCCTGTGACCCACCAGTCCGTCTGGCGTTCCTGGCCGTCAACATGTCGGTGGGCCCTGACAACATCACGGTCATGACCGACATCGATGGCCTCGTACAGCGCGTCGCCGCCCGGGCTGCGTCCGACGGCACGGACCTTCCCGCACCCGTCGGCGATGCCCGGATCGCCGAGGCCGAGGCGCGACTGGGCTTCTCGCTGCATCCCCTCCTCGTTCGCCTGTACCGCGACGTCGCCGACGGCGGCTTCGGTCCCGAATACCGGCTACTGCCGTTGCTCGGCCCGGGTTCCAGCGTCGTTGGCGAGTACCTGACGCGGCGCGAGGCGTCCGTCGGAGCGGAGCACCCCCAGTGGCCCGAAGGCGTTGTACCGATCCTGACCTGGGGGTGCGCCATGTACGCGGGCGTTGATTGTCTCAGTGGGGACGGTCAGGTCCTGCTCTTCGAGCCGAACCCGTACAGCGGCGGATCGTGGGATGAGTGCTGGTTCCTCGACTCCACCAGCCTCTCAGCGTGGCTGGAGACATGGCTCGCCGGGACGGGCTGGTTCGAGGAGGAGGTGCTCGAAGGCGACGACCTGGTCGAGCCGCGTCCATGGGACCAGGCCGCAAGTCGGCTGCGCTCCTGGGCCGATAGGCCACCTGAACCGGGTTCTGCCGCAGGTGACAGTGTCAGCAGGTCATCGATGCAGCTGTGCTGCCAGGGGCGCCTGGCAGCAAAGAGAGGGGAGTAGGTAGGGACGGGCGGGCCGGTTGCGACGTGCGGCACCGGGCTGCCAACCGCCCCGGATGAATCCGTTGGCACCGAGAGCTTCCGAATGACAAGACTGCACCGGTGAACACCCCGCCGCCGCTGCCCGGCCAGGGCCATCGCCCTGGTGCGTGCCGTCTTCGATGCCGTCTCCCTGCTTCTCCGCCCACCATCCACGGCAGAAGCGGCAGCCGTTGACATGCGCCGGGCACAGCCTGAGGACCGACTCGCCCGGCTGTGGGAGGAGCACCGGTGCGCCCTGTACCCCGACGGCTTCCGCGGCGTGGACATCGAGGGCGTGGAGCTGATCCTCCTGGACGCCGATGTCGCCGGCCTCGTCCGGCAAGAGTTGGACGGTGGGCTCGACGACAGTGGCATCGCCGTGCTCTGGGCGTGCATCGCCGGCCTCGACAAGGTCGTGCCCCTGATCAACTCGGAGTACTGCGCCTCCTACTTCGCGAGACTTCGGACGCTGGCCAAGCTCGCAGCAGCACGCCACCTCCCCACCGCGACCTGACCGGTGGAGTCGTAACCACAATCTCCCACGACCCTCGTCAGGTTCGGGCCCGGCCGCGTTCGATGCTGCTCCCCCCTGCGCGCCTGACGGTCGTGCCGGCGTCGTAGCGGGGTGGCGGACTGCCCGTTGCCTCTGCGCCCTCGCCGCACCCGTGGGGGCGGTGCGTTCCGCGGACGCCCGCCCGGCGGGGAACTGCGGCCCGCAGCTGCCTCATCGAGGGGATCCTTCCCACCGCAGTAGCTCCTCCCTCACCTGCATGCTGCGTCATCGAGTAGATCCTCCACCTCAGTTGACCGTTGGTATGCCATCGGATACCTTCCCCTGACATGACGCAGCGTCAAAGCAGTGCGCTGCAAAGGGAGAGAGTGTGTCCATAGCCACGTTCCCGAAGCCGGTCACCACCGGCTTCCCGATCAAGCTCCTGGTCGTCCGCGAAGGGGTCATGGCCAACGCGGTCATCGACGGGGAGAACCTGCTCCACCTCGTCAACGACCCGGCGAAGGTCGAGGAGGACGCCAAGCGCGCCGCAAAGGCCGGCTACGAGGTCGACCCCTACGCCCGCATGCGCGCCGAGGTGCAGCGGCCCATCGGCACTGCGGCCAGCAAGAAGGCGAAGAACGTCGGCGAGTACGCGGACTACATCGCGGCCGGCCTGCGGGGGGACTTCGACAGCGCCTGGTCGGTTCCGCAGATCACCCTCTGGTCCCCGCGTCCTCTGGCGCCGGACGAGAACGGCGTCTGGCACCTGCCGATCCGTGACGGCCTGATCGCCCTCGACGCCGAGACCCAGGTCACGGCGCTGCACCGGATCAGGAAGAACCAGGCGGCGTACGGCTTGGAGGACTTCGACTTCGGCGAGATGAAGCTCTCCGTCGAGATCTTCCACGGGATCGGCGTCATGGCCGCCCGGCAGATCTTCCACGACCGCAACCTCAAGGGCGTTCCGGTCGACAAGTCCCTGGCCATGTCGATGGACGGCCGCGACTTCGGCACCACGGTGACGCGCAAGCTGATGGAGTCGCTCAAGGTGCCGGCCGGCGAGACCGCGGTCCCGCTGTCCGGCCTGATCCTCACCGGCAAGCGCCAGGTGTCGGACAAGGCTCCCGAGTGGATGACGATGTCCGTCCTGCGGACCCTCATCTCCACGGCCATGCTCGGCAAGGCCGGCATCCATGCCGCCTCGACGGGCATCGAGTACGAGGACATCCCCGCCGACGGGAACAACGACCGCCCCGACCAGGCCGTCGTCCAGCGCGAGATCATGGAGACGGTCGGCACCTTCCTGGCGGAGAACGCCGAGCTCTTCCACGCCAAGACCGCCATCACCGCACCAGCGGTCGTGGCAGGACTCGGCGCGACCATGAACCGCACCATGTCCTGGTCCGCCGACCCGTTGCCCGAGGGCGTCACGCTCGACGCCCTCCTGACGGACGTCCAGTGGGACCGTGAGGCGAAGTACTGGGGCGGCGTCGCGGCCAAGGTCACCGACAAGGGCGCGGTCAGCTGGGCCGGCGGGGCCCGCGACTCCGGCCACAAGGTGTACGACGCGCTGAACTACCCGGAGACCGACACCGGCATGCAGATCCGCGGCCGCTTCTAGCCCGCGGGTGAGGGCGGCTCCTCCCCGGCAGCAGTGGGGAGGAGCCGCCGGCCGACTGCAGTCGTGGCGGGGGCCGCGGCGGATCGGGCTGCGGCAGGGCGGGCCCGTCGGCTACATCAGGTCGCTGACGACCGGGTGGTGCGTGGAGACGGGGCAGTCGAAGACGCGCATGGTCTCCCGCCCCCCGAGGACGACGTCGGTCGGCCTCTGGTTCCGGCGCTGCTCGCTGGGAGCGCCTTCGAGGTGACCGAGGGGCGCCCAGCTCCGGGTGCCCCCGTCCCACTCGTCGGTCGCGATCGCCGCGACGAAGCGCATCGCGCTGTCGCAGGCGCCGCACCGCAGCGGTCCGTGGTAGCCCTGGTAGTTCCACGGTTCGTGGCCTCCGAGCTTCCAGCCCGGGGCCGTCGAGAGGTCCCAGGAGTAGCGGGGGTCGTACTCCTCGGGGTCGGCGGGGTCGCCGAAGGTCGCCGTCTCCCACTCCTCGACCCGGTCCTCGAACTCCTCGCCCAGGAGGCCCGGGTGCGGGTACTCGGTCACCGGCTCCGGCCGCAGCAGGCACGGGGTGGGCAGGTAGCCGGGCTCGCCGACGGCCACCGGCTCCGGCGGCGTCAGGAAGCGCTCCCCCAGGTCGCCCGTACGGCGGTAGCGGACCCGGACCCACGGGCCGGCGACTCCGTTGCGGGGGGCCGTCGGGTCGTCGTAGACGTGCTGGAACGGGCACCACCGGATCTGGAGGACGTCCGTACCCTCCGGGAAGCCGTCGTACCCCGGCACGCGCCACTGCGGCCGCTGGACGTCACCTCGGTCTTCCCCGAGCTCGCCGCCCACGCGAGGACGGCGGTCCGGCTGCACCCCGTACCGGCGGTTCCGGGCCCGGGCGACAGCTCCGTGGGAGGGGCGCCGGCCTGGCCTGCGGACGAGGCATGGCCGAGGCGACGGCCCTCATCGCCGTCCTCGACGGTTCGCCGCACGGTCGGCGCGGGCGACGGGAGACCCGTCGGACAGCTCTGGTCTCCGGGGCTGTCGGGCAGACGTTTCCTTGATCACGCACGGCATCGTACGGAGGACCGGGCGCCGGTGACAGGGGGGGTCCTCAGCCGTCCTCCCTACACCGGTGGGGCCCAGCGTTCGCGCTGCGCATCGAGCCGATGCCGGGATCCGGGCCTCCTGGTGGCGCGGCTGACGGCTATGGGCAGAATGTCCGGATGGACCAGCTGACCACTCTGACCTGGCAGTACGTCGCGGGCCGCGTCGAGCCTGCGGAGCTGCCGATGGCCGCCGCCCACCTGCTCGTCGCCGGTTTCGACTCCCCTGCCCTGCGGGACCTGGCCGGCCGGGCCCCGAACGACGACACCGCCGAAGTCTTCCGCGAGGCGTTGGCGGAGCTCGGCAAGGCCCTGCCGGACGAGCGGACGGCCGACCGCTGCCTGATCCACCACCTGGCAGGCCTGCTGGCGGCTGGGGAGCTCGCACCGGCCACGGTGGCGGGAGAGGTCTGGTTCCTCGCCATGAGGGGGGACACCGAGGCGGAGGAGGCGTTCATCGACGCCATCGGGCCCGAGTACCTGATGGACTTCCGCGTGGAAGGCCCGACCGAGCAGTACCGCGCCTGGGTGGAGGGGGTCCGCTCTGCCGCCGAACGGCTGTGCCGCACCGAGGCGCCGATCCGGTAGCCCGGGGAGGGCACCCCGACGCCCAGTGGCCGGCCCGTCATCCAAGTCCCGCTCCCCACACGCTACTTGGCGATGGCGATCAGCCGCCCCGGTGGGCACGGGCATGGGGACACGGCCCCGACGGCCGGCTCGGACCTGACCGGCCGGGACGACGTTCCGCAACCGCCCGGGCGGCCCGTGCCGGGTTCGGCGTACGCGGGTTCAGTAGATGAGGTAGCCCGGGCGGTGTCCCTCGTCGTCGATCTCCCCGGCGGCCTGGGCCCGCAGCTTGCGGGACAGTTCCTCCAGGGCCCGGGAGGCCGCGACCTCCTCGCCGATCCTGGCGAGCGGGCGGTCCTCCGCGCTCTTCTCGGCCTCGCCGTGCGCGCTCAGGCCCGGCGCCCGCGCGCCCGTCAACCTGGCGTCGCACACCGTGTGCACGCCGTCTTCGTCGAAGCTGAGCTCCACGTCCCACTGGTTGTGCATGCCACACCTCCTGGCGCAGGCCCCCGTCGCGCCGGTCCCGGCCGACCCGGGCGGTGGGCCCGTGGCGGCCGCTCACACCAGCGTGCGCCCGCCCCGCCGGTGGCGGCAAGCGCGGGCCCGTGGCGGCAAGCGCGGGCCCGTGGCCACGGGCGGTGCCCGGCGCCGCGCTCGCTCGGCCCGGCCGCCGCCCCGGCGGTACGCTGACACAAGCGCGCCGCGATCGCCGTCCCTCCCCCGGAACCGCCGGCGCGGCGCGGGGCAGCGACAACCTGGTGGTCCCTCCGTGGCGGTCTTCCTCCTCGCTCTGAGCGCGGCCTGCTGTCTGGGACTCGGCTTCGTCCTCCAGCAGCACGCGGCGCAGCGGGCCCCCCGTGCCGACATGCTGCACTGGCGCCTGCTGCTGGACCTGATGCGGATGCCGGAGTGGCTGCTCGGCACCGGGTTCATGGTCAGCGGCCTGCTGCTGTCCGCGCTCGCGCTCAACCAGGGCGAGGTGTCCCTGGTCGAGCCGCTGCTGGCGACCAACCTGATCTTCGCCATGGCGCTGTCCCGGGTGCTGACCCGTCAGACCCTCGGCCGCTCCGGCTGGGCCGGGGTGCTGCTGCTCGGCCTGGGGGTGACGGCGTTCATCGTGGCCGGGCGGCCCACCGGCGGCGGCCCGCCCGCCGGGGAGCTGCGCCACTGGCTGGTGGTCGGCACGGTGGTCGGGCTGACCCTGCTGCTGGTCACCCTCGCCCGACGGCTACCGCTGTTCGAGGAGGCCACCCTGCTGGCCCTCGCCGCCGGACTCCTCTACGGCCTCCAGGACGCGCTCACCCGCACCACCACCCAACGCCTCGACCACGACGGGCTGGCGGTGGTGCTGCGCACCTGGCAGCCGTACGCGGTGGTGGTGGCGGGCGTGGTCGGGCTGCTGCTGGTGCAGAGCGCCTTCGAGGCCGCCCCGCTGCGGATGTCCCTCCCCGCGCTGACCGCCGCCCAGCCGCTGTCCGGGATCGCCTGCGCGGTCGGCTTCCTCGGCGACCGGCTACGGGTGACCCCGGGCGCACTGGCCTGGCAGGCGGCCGGGCTGGTCGCGATCGTGATCGGGGTGATCGTGATCGGACGGCACCCCGCGATGCCCGGCAGCGTCCGCGAGACCCTGGAGTCCATCGGCGCGCCACCCGAGGACCGACCCGGCAGCGCCGAGAGCGACACCAGCGACACCAATGCCGCCCCCGACCCCGCCCCCGCCCCCGCCCCCGACCCCGACCGCAGAGCCGAGTAGGCCCACCGATGTGCTGGAGCGCCCAGGCCGACGCCGTGGCCGGCACGGTGGTCGCGGGCGTCGGCGTGGCCTGCCTGGTACGCGCCCGACGGTCCGGGCGACCGCAGCGCCTGCCGCTCGCCGCGCTCCCGCTGGTGCTCGGCGTGCACCAGCTCGTCGAATCCCTGGTCTGGCTCGGCACGGACGGCGAGCTGCCCGCCGGCCCCGCCGGGGCGGCCCGCACCGCCTGGGCGGTGATCGCCCTGCCGCTGCTGCCCGCCCTGGTGCCGGCCGGGGTGTGGTGCGCGGCCCGCGAACCCGGTCACCCCGCCACCCCCGCCCGTCGCCGGCTGCTCGCCCTCCTCGCCCTGCTCGGTGCAGCGGTGGCGGTACCGCTCGCGGTCGCCGTCGCCACCCACCCGGTGACAGCCACCCGGCACGGCCACACCCTCGGCTACGGAACCGGCGTCCCGCACCCCGCCCTGCCGCTCACCGGCTACCTCCTCACCACCGTCGGCTCCCTCCTCCTCAGCGCCGACCACCTGCTCCGCCGCCTCGGCCTCCTCACGGCAGCGGGCGCCCTCGCCTGCGCCCTGCTCTGGAGGTTCGCCTTCATCTCCACCTGGTGCGCCCTCGCCGCCCTCGCCAGCCTGCTCCTCCTCCACTGGTCCGGACACCCACCCGCACCACCCCTCCCCCTCCACCCACCACCCCCACCACCCGCCCCAGGCGAGAGGGACGCGCTGCGGGAGGGGGCGGTGGAGGGGGTGGGTGCGGAAGGGGGCGTTGCGGGTGATTTTCAGACCGCCCACGGTCTCGACCCCCCTCGATGAGGGTCGGCGGTCGGAAAATCATCCAGCCCCCGGAGCTGCCACCCCCGGAACCGCCCCCGGCGTCACCCACCCTCCCGAGAGCCCACCCCCGAACCAAAGCCCCGCGCAGCGGCCCCCGCCACTCGGCGCCCCCGCCACCCCCCGCTCGGCGGGGTCCCCGCAGCCGTTCGCGTCCCGGAGCCGGATTGTCACCCGGGCGGAGTAGGCGCAGGCTGGCAGGAGGGCCAGGGAAGCGGCCCGCCCCGGTCGGCCGCGGAACAGATGACGGCCGTCGGTCAGGCACGAGGGGCAGGGCAATGGCACGCGGGAAGCTCTGGGGCTACGTCGCGTCGGGGGCCCGGGCGCTCGGCGCGCTCGGCGGCGCGAACGGCGCGGGCGGCGCCGAACGCAAGGGCGGCGGGGGCACTGCGGAGGGGCTCGGCCCGTATCCGCCGATCTCGATGGCCGGCCCCCGGCCGCTGTCCCGTACGGAGCTGGACCGGCTGAGCTGGACCGGCCGCCAGGCCGGGTGCGAGCCCCAGGCGCGGCACGTGCAGGTCTCCGAGGTGGTCCGCCGGGTGGTGCGCGGCGGCGGCCGGGCGGCGGCGGTCACGCTGCGGCTGGCACCGGGCCTGCCGGTGGTGGCCGGGGACGCCCGCCGGATGGAGGCCGCGATCGCCGGGCTGCTGGACCACGCGATCCGGCGCAGCCCGTTGGGCGGCCGGGTGCTGGTCCGCGCGGACGTCAAGCGCTCGGGCCCGTCGGCACCGCGCACCGCAACCGGCCACGGCGTGACCGGGCACGGCCGGGAGCGAGTGGAGATACGAATATCCGACCGCGGCTCGTACGAGCCGCCCGAGGCCCGCGAGTGGCTGCTGGCGGGCGTGCGGAGCACCGGACCGGTGGGACCGGCGTTGCACAGCTTGGTGCTGGCGGCCGGCGGCCGGCTCGCGGTGGAGCCGACCCCCGGTGGCGGCATGACCGTCGTGCTGCTCCTCGGGGTCGCCTACGACTGAGACGCCCCCGGCCACCGCCCCGACGCCCCCCGACCGCCCCCGGGCGCCCACCGCACGGCGAACGGCACGCTCCGAACCTAGACTTGCCCCATGCCCCGGCTCAACGACCAGGTCAGGGAGCTGCTCCAGGAGTACGCCGACCTGATCAACATCACCGGCGGGGACGCCTTCCGGGCCCGCGCCTACGAGAAGGCCGCCCGGGCCGTCGGCGGCCACCCCGAGGACCTGGCCGGTCTGGACGTCAAGGGGCTCCAGCAGATCCCCGGCGTCGGCAGGTCCACCGCCGAGAAGATCGCCGAGTACCTCGCCGGCGGGAGGATCTCCGCACTGGAGGCTCTGCGCGCCGAGATCCCGTCCGGCGTACGGGAGATGATGGCCGTCCCCAGCGTCGGCCCCAAGCGCGCCCTCTCCCTCTACCGGGACCTCGGGATCGGCTCGGTGGACGAACTCGCCGACGCGATCCGCGCCGACCGGCTGTCCGGCGTGGCGGGCTTCGGCGAGCGCAGCGGCGAGAAGATCCTGCACGGCATCGAGCTGATGCGGCAGTCCGGCGGCCGGACCCTGCTCGACGCCGCCACCGAGCTGGCCGAGCAGCTGGTCGAGGCCCTGTCCGCCGTTCCCGGCTGCACCCGCTGCGCGTACGCGGGTTCGCTGCGCCGGATGCGCGAGACGGTGGGCGACATCGACGTGCTGGCGACCGCCGCCGACTCGGCCCCGCTGATGGCCGCGCTCACCGAACTCCCGTACGTGGCCGAGGTGATCGGCAGCGGGCCGACCAAGACCTCGGTCCGCACCACCGGGGGGATCCAGGTGGACCTGCGGGTCGTGCCCGAGGAGGACTGGGGCGCCGCGCTGGTCTACTTCACCGGGTCGAAGGCGCACAACATCAAGCTGCGCACGAGGGCGGTGCGGGCCGGCCTCAAGCTCTCCGAGTACGGGCTGTTCGAGACCGCCGGCGACACCGGCAAGGGCCCGGAGAACGGAAAGGGCCCGGGGAACGGAAAGGGCCCGGGGAGCGGAAAGGCTCCGAGGAAGAAGGACGAGGGCGCCAAGGTGGTGTCCGCGACCGAGGAGGAGGTGTACGCGGCGCTCGGGCTGCCCTGGATCCCGCCGCCGCTGCGCGAGGACCGGGGCGAGATCGAGGCCGCGCTGAACGGTAAACTCCCGGAGCTGATCCAGGAGTCGGACCTGCGCGGCGACCTCCACACCCACACCGACCTGACCGACGGCCTGGCCACCCTCACCGAGATGGTCGACACGGCGGCGGCCCGCGGCTACTCCTACTACGCCGTCACCGACCACGCGCCGGACCTGGTGATGCAGCGGATGACGGACGAGAAGATGCTGGCCCAGCGCGAGGAGCTGCGCCGACTCGCCGACCGTCACAAGAAGTTGCGCCTGCTGCACGGCACCGAGCTGAACATCGGCCCGGACGGCGGGGTGGACTGGCCGCCCGAGTTCCTGGCCGGCTTCGACGTCTGCGTGGCCTCCGTCCACTCGCACTTCACCCTGGACCGCGCCGCCCAGACCCGCCGGCTGGTCCGGGCCTGCGAGAACCCGTACGTCCACGTCATCGGCCACCTCACCACCCGGCGGATCGGCCGGCGCGGGCCGATCGACGTCGACCTGGACGCGGTGTTCGCGGCCGCCGCCCGCACCGGCACCGCGATCGAGATCAACAGCTCGCCGCAGCGGCTCGACCTGCGGGACGAGGACGTGCTGCGGGCCAAGCGGCACGGTGTGCGCTTCGCGGTCGACAGCGACGCCCACGCCACCGGCCAGCTCGGCTACCCGCGCTTCGGCATCGGCACGGCGCAGCGCGGGTGGCTCACCGTCGACGACGTGGTCAACGCCTGGACGTGGCAACGGTTGAAGCAGTTCCTCCGCAAGGACGCACTACGGAAGTAGTACCCCGCACTACGTCCGTAGTTGCCGAGCCCGCAGTGCCCCGCCCTCCTACCCCCGCCCTCACACCCCCCGCCCTCACACCCCCCGGTCGATTCCCCCGGTCGAAGCCCCCGGCGAGGCCAGCACCCGCGCGGCGCTGCGGTGCCCGAGCCCGGCCGCCAGGTGGAGGTCCCCGGTGTCCAGGAACCCGGCCAGGAAGCCCGCCGCGAAGGCGTCCCCGGCCCCGGTGAGGTCCCGCACCTCGGCGACCGGCGGCACCGGCACGGTGAACAGCCCGTCCCCCGGCACGTCCACGGTGGTCGGCTCGGCACCCGCCTTGGTGACCACCGTCGAGGCCGCCAGCCGGGCCCGCTCCGGCCCGGGCAGGCCGTCCACCAGCAGCCCGAGGTAGGCGGACTCGGAGCGGTTGGCGAACACGAAGGTGGGCGCCAACTCGGCCAGCAGGGCCAGGAAGCGCTCCCGCCCGTACTGCTCCAGCATCCCGGTGGAGGAGGCGTCCACCGAGGTGGTGCCGCCCGCCTCCCGGACCCGGTCGAGCGCGTCGACCGCCGTGCGGCCGACCGGCTCGCCGTCGAAGGAGTAGGCGGGCACGTGCAGGTGGGTCAGTCCGCCCAACCAGTCGTCCGGGACGCGTTCCAGCAGCTTGGCGGCGCCGCGGTCGGGCAGCATGGTCCGTTCGCCGTCGCGGTCGATCAGCACCACGATGCTGCCGGTCCGACCGTGCCGCTGCACCCGGACGTCCACGTCGTGGCCGCCGAGTTCGGCCACGATGCCGTCTCCGATGGCGTCCGCGCCGACGCAGCCGAGGAAGCGGGCCGGGTACTGTCCGGCGGCGAAGCAGGCGACGTTGGCCGCGCTGCCGCCGCGCCGCCGGAAGACCTGGGCGCCGGAGTCGGTTCCGTGGCGCAGCGGCCCGTCGACCCAGACCACGATGTCCTCGACGAGGTCGCCGAGCACCCCGAGCACGGGTCAGGCCCCGGCGGTCGCGGCGGCGGACCCGTCGGCCCGGTCGGCCCCACCGGCCCCACCCCCCAGGGCCGCCAGGGCCGCCAGCGCCACCGCGATCTCCCCACCCAGGCGCACGTTGCCGCGGTAGACCTCGACGTTGACCTCCAGGCTGCGCCCGCCGGTGTCGCGCTGGATGTGGTCGAGCAGGAACGGGGTGGAGGCGTTGCCGGTGATGCCCCGGCGCTCGGCCTCGGCCCAGGCGCGGGCCACGATGCCGTCCAGTTCCTCCGGCGGCAGCTGCTTGGCCGGGTCGACCGGGTTGGCGATCAGCACGGCCTGCGGCAGGTCGAGCCGGTCGCGGGCGTCGATCACCGCGGCCGCCTCCGCCGCGGACTGCACGGCGAAGTTGATCTCGTGGCCGGAGTCGGTGACGTAGAAGCCGGGGTACTTGGTGGTGCGGTAGCCGATGACCGGGATGTTGAGGGTCTCGAAGCGCTCCAGGGTGGCCCGGATGTCGAGGATGGACTTCACCCCGGCGCTGATCACGGTGACCGGGGTGGCGGCCAGGGTGGTCATGTCGGCGGACTCGTCGAAGCTCTCGGCGGCACCGAAGTGGACGCCGCCGAGGCCGCCGGTGGAGAAGACCCGCACGCCCGCGCGGTGGGCGAGGAAGGCGGTGGCGGCGACGGTGGTGCCGCCGTGCCGGCCGAGCGCGGCGACCACCGGCAGGTCGCGCAGGCTGACCTTGTCCAGGCCGTCGGTGGCGGCGAGTTCGGTGATCTGCTCGGTGCTCAGGCCGACGGTGGGGACGCCCGCGTGCACGCCGATGGTGGCGGGGACGACGCCCGCCGCCCGCAGCTGCTGCTCGGCCTCCAGCGCGACCGCCAGGTTGCGGGGTCGCGGCAGGCCGTGGGTGAAGATCGTCGACTCCAGGGCGACCACGGGCCGGCCGTCGGCGACGGCCCGGGCGACCTCCTCGGAGATCTGGATGGCGGGGGTGCTTGCGGGCTGTCCGGTCATGGCGGGAGCTTCCTGTGAGATGCCACTGCGGTGGGGCAACGTGACGCTCAGCGTATGGACGGTTCGGATCGGAAACCAGAATGAGTCCTGGGGTTTCCGATAGCCGGTCAGCTATTGGTTCGCACTAGGATGACCCGCATGGGCTTCACCTTGCGGCAGCTGGAGGTCTTCCTGACCGTCGCCGAGACGCTGCACTTCGGCCGGGCCGCCGAGCGGCTGCACATCTCGCAGCCGACGGTCAGCCAGGAGGTCGCCCGACTGGAGCGGACGGTCGGGGTCGAGCTGTTCGACCGCAGCCGCCGCTCGGTCGCGCTGACCGAGGCGGGCGAGGTGATGGCGACCGAGAGCGCGAGACTCCTGGAGCAGGCCGGCGCGATGCTGGCCCGGGTCCGGCTGCACGAGGAGTCCCGGCTGGGGACAGCCCGGATCGTCGCCTCCCCGAGCGTGGCGAACCGGCTGCTGCCCGCCGTGGTCAGCCGGGCCGAACAGGAGCTGCCCGCGCTCGACACCGCCGAACTCGCCGTCGACACCGGCCAGGTCTCCGCCACCCTGGCCGGCGAACTCGCCGACATCGGCCTCGGCCGCTTCCTGGAGGACGTCCCCGGCTACCGGCTGGAGCGGATCGCCGACGAGCCGGTCCGGGTCGCCCTCGGCCGGGACCACCCGCTGGCCGCCCGGACGACCCTGCGACTGGCCGAACTGCGCGACCTGCCCCTGCTGTTGTGGCCGCGCGAGCAGCACCCCCGGTACTACGACCACGTGCTCGGCCTGTGCGCGGAGCACGGCGTCGACCCGCCGGTGCTGGTCAGCCCGCCGCGGATCGTCGGCTCCCGGCTCTACCTGCTCGCCCGCAACCGCGCCTTCTCCCTGGTGCCCGGCTCGATGACCGGCCACCTCACCGAGAACGTGGCCACCGTACGGCTGGACGGCCGGGCCACCCTGCCGCTGGAGATGCAGTGGCGCACGGACGACCGCCGCCCCCCGCTGGCGACGCTGCGCAACCTGATCCGCCAGGAGGCCGCGGCCCTGGAGGAGTGGTAGCGGCAACGGCCCGCCCCCGCTCCGGGAGGGCGGACCGACGCCCCGCCGGAGGGCCCGAAAAGCAACTCTTGACGGTCACATGCCAGCGCCGGAAGGATGCCCGGATCAACCACCCGGCCCGTCGCGCGCCGACGGGCCGCCCGACCCCGGGGACCCACCTTGGCCCTGTTCCCCCGGCGCTCCCCGCGCCGCCCGCTGCGCCGCCTCGCCGGACTGCTCGGCGCCACCGTCCTCACCCTCGCCGGCACCCTGACCGCCGCCGCCCCGGCCCACGCCGACTTCGGCAGCGACTACCACGACCCGGTCACCGCGACCAAGCCGCTCACCCGCCCCGACACCCGCTCCTGCACCGTCGAGGTGATGCACGACCGGGAGTTCCGCTACGGCTACGGCAACCCGCCCGACACCCCGTACACCGCCACCCTCACCCCGCCCGCCGACTGCGCCGGCCCCTGGTCCGCCGTGGTCCTCGACCTCCACGGGCAGGTCGCCGGGCGGCAGTTCGACCGGATGTTCAGCGTCCGCGTCGGCGGTGTCGAGGTCCTGCTGTCCTCCACCCCGGAGCCGTCCCCGGACGGCATCCAATGGAACGTCGAACGCGATCTCACCCGCTACGCCCCGCTGTTCGCGGCCGGACCGCAGCCGTTCTCGCTCGACCTCGCCAACGTCACCGACGCCACCTACACCGGCGTCTACAAGGTCTCGGTCGGCCTGACCTTCTACACCGCGAACGACCGCTGGCCCGCCGCCCACGGCGCCGACCAGGTGCTCACCACCGGCGCGTTCTCGCTCACCCAGGCCGCTCCGGGCACCGCCAAGGACCTCACCTTCCCGCAGAACCTGCAACGGCTGACCGCCGAGGTGTACGCGCGGGGCGGCGGCGCCTGCGAGGAGTTCGCCTACGCCTCCGCGCCGGACGCCTTCGTCGCCGCGAACCCGTCGATCGGCGCCTGCGGCAAGGGCCCGTTCCGCGAACTGAGGCTGACCGTGGACGGCCGGGTGGCCGGCGCCGTCTGGCCGTACCCGGTGATCTACACCGGTGGTTGGGACCCGCTGCTGTGGCGGCCGGTCCCCGGCATCTTCGCCTTCGACCTGCCCGCCTACCGGCTCGACCTCACCCCGTACGTCGGTCTGCTGCTCGACGGGCGCCCGCACAGCGTCGGCATCGCGGTGAACGCCTCCGAGGCGCAGAGCAACGACGTCTGGACCGGCCAGGTCAACCTGTTCGCCGAGGTCGACCACGACACCGCCCGCACCTCCGGGCAGCTCACCGACTACCGGGTCGCCCCCGAGGCCGCCGTCACCACCCGGCTCACCGACCACGGCGGCGGCAGCGGCGACTGGACCGTCACCGCCGCCCGGCACGACCTGGCCCGCGGCTGGGTGCAGACCTCGCACGGCCGGATCACCACCGAGGTCCGCGACGACCTCGCGTTCAGCTCCGCCCAGCAACTGCGCGACAGCGGCAACGACGTGACGCTGCACAACGGCACCGACCTCACCCGCACCACCGCCACCTGGGGCGGCGGACCGCACCGCACCACCACCGTGCACGAGGGCGAACCGCTGGACGTCACCTACAAGGTGACCCACGACGCGGCCGGGAACACCGACCAGAACACCGCGATGGACCTCGGCTACCACCGCGAGGCCACCACCGCGACCGGCGGCCACGTCACCGGGCGCAGCACCGTGGACCACACCCTGCGGCCCACCGCGACCCGCCACGACGGCGACCGCACCGTCCGGACCGGCAGCAGCACCGAGGACTACCGCAGCACCGGGCCGGACGGGCCGTACCACCGGACGCTGAGCTTCGTCGACGGGTGGCCGAAGCCCTGAGGCACTCCCCCCGGGGCCCCCGGGGGCCCGACTTGCGAAATTAGCCCGATTTCGGACCGTTCACCCCTGGTGCACGGCTCGTAGGAAGCGCATGATGGGAGGTGGACCTGCGAGGTAGCTGAAGGAAGTTCGACCGCAGGAGGCAGTGGCGACAGGTCGAGACGGATCAGGGTCTGCCGCTGGTACTACCTCGGTCGACGATCGAACTACCGGCCGGAGGACGGGATGTCCGGAGGCCACCCCCACCTCGCAGGTTCCGCGCGTCCACGGAGCATCCCCTCGGCCCCGTGGACGCGCCTTGGCGCCCTGCCGCCCCCGCGCTCGTGCCCTCGACCCTCGCGCCCTGCCGCCCGCTACCGCGGCACCGGGTACCCCATCTCCCAGGCGTGCACGGCGATCCCGACCCGGTTCGACACGCCCAGCTTGCGCTGGATGCTGGCCACGTGGGTCTTCACCGTCCCCGCGGAGATGAACAGTTCGGCCGCGATGTCGGCGTTGGTGCGGCCCGCCGCGACATGACCGGCGATCTCCACCTCCCGTTCGGTCAGCGGCACCACCACCCCCGCCGCGGCCGGACGCGCGGGCCGCCGCGGCGCCGTCACGTGCTGGAGCAGCCGCACCGTGACCGACGGGCTGATCAGGCTCTCCCCGTCCGCCGCCGCCCGTACCGCCTCGGCCAGCAGGGCCGGGCCGGAGCGCTTCAACAGGAACCCGGAAGCGCCGTGCCGCAGCGCCGGGTAGACGTACTCGTCCAGGTCGAAGGTGGTCAGCACCACCACCCGCACCGAGCCGGACAGCCGCCTGGTCACCTCCAGCCCGTCCAGTCGCGGCATCCGGATGTCCACCAGGGCGACGTCCGGCCGCAGTTGGGCCGCCAGCTCCAGCGCGGCGACACCGTCCACGGCCTCGCCCACCACCTCGATGTCCGGCTGGGCGTCGAGGATCCGGCGCACACCGCGCCGGACGGCCTCCTGGTCGTCCGCGACCAACACCCGGATCACCCGCGGGCACTCACCGTTCGCACTCGTCACACCGGGCAGTCTTCCGCACCGACCGGCGGGCGGCAAAGGCCGGGAGCGGCCGGGAGGGGCCGGAAGAGCCTGGGATACGGCGCGAGACGGCGGGTAGGACGGGCGGCCGGGAGAGGGCGCCGGGAAAGTTCACGCGGCCGGTCCGGCGCGGTTCACCTCCGCCCGGTGAAGCTGACCGCCATGAACGCTTCCAGTGGACGTCCGCCCGTCACCCCCTCCGTCAGCCGGCGCGGGCTCCTGGCCGGGGCGACCGGCCTGAGCCTCGGCGGCGCCGTCTCCCTCTCCGGCGTCGCGGCCACTCCCGCCGCCGCCTCCCCGGTGCTGTGGGAGCGGCCGGAGCGCTCCGGCGCCCCGCGGGTCGGCGGACTGCACCTGCAGTTCGGCTCGGACGCCTCGCGCGAGGTCACGGTCTCCTGGCACACCACCGCGTCCGTCTCCAACCCCCGGGTGATGTACGGGACTTCGCACGGCGGCTTCGGGCGCACCGAGCAGGCCGAGACCCGCACCTACCGGGACGCCAACTCCGGTACCGAGGTCCAGGTGCACCACGCCCGGATCGGCGACCTGCACCCGGACACGGACTACGTCTACGCGGCCGTCCACGACGGCGCCACCCCCGAACTCGGCACCGTCCGCACCGCCCCGCGCGGCCGGGCCGCCTTCACCTTCACCAGCTTCGGTGACCAGGGCACCCCCACCCTCGGCAAGCAGACCGCCAACGGCTACGCCAACGACAACCTCGGCAGCCCGGCCGCGGGCGACACCACCGCCGGGGTCGAGCGGGTCGCCCCGCTGTTCCACCTGCTCAACGGGGACCTCTGCTACGCCAACCTCTCCACCGACCGGGTCCGCACCTGGTCCGACTGGTTCGAGAACAACACCCGCTCGGCCCGCCACCGCCCCTGGATGCCCGCCGCCGGCAACCACGAGAACGAGAAGGGCAACGGCCCGATCGGCTACGGCGCCTACCAGGCCTACTTCGACCTCCCGGACTCCGACGCCGACGACGAACTGCGCGGCCTCTGGTACGCGTTCACGGCCGGCTCGGTGCGCGTCATCAGCCTCAACAACGACGACGTCGCCTACCAGGACGGCGGCAACAGCTATGTGCACGGCTACTCCGGCGGAGCCCAGCAGCGCTGGCTGGAGCGGGAGTTGATCGCCGCCAACGCGGACCCGGGGATCGACTGGATCGTGGTCTGCATGCACCAGGTGGTGATCTCCACCGCCGACAAGTTCAACGGCGCCGACCTCGGCGTCCGCGAGGCCTGGGTGCCGCTGTTCGACAAGTACGGCGTCGACCTGGTGGTCTGCGGCCACGAGCACCACTACGAGCGCTCCCACCCGATCCGCGGCCAGCAGCCCACCGACACCCGCACCCCGATCCCGGTCGCCACCGGCACCGAGACCGTCGACACCACCCAGGGCACCGTCCACATGGTCATCGGCGGCGGCGGCACCTCCGCCCCCTCCAACCACCTCTTCTTCACCCCGCCCAAGGCCCGGGTGATCACCGGCGTCGGCCCGGTGGACCAGGCCACCGGCAAGCGGCCCCCGGTCTACGTGATCGAGGACGCCCCCTGGTCCGCCTTCCGCGACGCCCAGAACCCGTACGGCTTCGCCGCCTTCGAGGTCGACCCGGGCGAGCGCGGCGGCCGCACCAGCATCGCCGTCACGTACTACTCCGTGAGCGGCCCGTACGGCGACCTCGTCCCGGTCGACCGCTTCACCCTCACCCGCCCGCGCGGCCTGCGCGGCGGCGGCCGGGGGCGCTGACCCTCCCCACCCACGCCCGGGGGCGCGCTCAGGCGCCCCCGGGCGCCCCCGGGCACCCCCGGGCACTCCTAGATGTGGGTCCACCCGCCGTTGGCGAGGAGTCCGAGCGGGCCCGCGAGGAGCAGGGCGGCGAACGCCGTCCCCACCCGGCCGCGGTTGCGCCGGCCGGTGAGCAGCAGCATGACGCCGGACGGGAGGGCGAAGACGAACACCGGCAACGGGAGCAGCAGGAACGGCACCGAGCACACGGCCTGGACGCCGAGCTGCAACCAGCCGACCGTGAGGCAGGCACGCCGGAAGCCCGGCTCGCGCGGTACGGCCAGGGGCAGCACCGTCATCCCGAGGAATCCGACGTACAGGCCCCAGAACCAGGCGTTGCCGTCCCCCCACCACACCCCGCCGACGGCCCACGGCACCCAGGCGACACCGGCCAGCGCGACGAGGACGCGCCCACTGGGCCGGACCCGGCCGCGGACCAGGGTGGTACGTGGCTCCCTCGGCCGGTCGGTGAACGCGGCCTCGGCCGCGAAACCGGGCTGCGCCGGCAGTGACTCGCTCATCCCTACCCCCTGAGAACGACCCCGCGCATGATTTGAACGTGTTCAACATAGCGCTCCGACCGTCGCCCGGAAAGCCGGGGGGGTACCCCCGCCTCACCGCCCCGGCAGGGTGCAGCACACCTCCCAGCCCGAGGGGCCGGACGGGCCGGCGGTCAGGGTGCCCCCGTGGGCGGCGGCCCGGGCCGTCAGGCCCGCCAGACCGGTACCGCCCGCGCCCGGGCGGCGGCGCAGCCGGGGCCGTCGGGCGGCCGGCCCGCCGGTGTCGCCGACGGTCACCCGCACCGCCCGGCCGTCCGCTTCGGCGGCCACCCGGACCGCCACCGCGGTGGCCTGCGGGGCATGCCGGCGCACGTTGGTCAGGGCCTCCAGGACGACGGCGTACGCGGTGGCCCCGGCCTCGGCGGCGAGCAGTCCGAGCGCCTCCGGGGCGAGCTCCACGGTGGCGCGCGGGCCACCCGTCGTACCGAAGCGCTCCACCAGCTCCGGCAGGTCGGCCAGGCCGACCCGGCGGGTGGTTCCGGCCGCCGCCCAGCCTTCGCGCAGCGCCCCGACCATCTCGTCCATCGAGTCCAGCGCCCGCAGCCCCGCCTCCTCCAGGCGGCGCAACAGGGCGGCCGTCTCCTCCGCCTGCTGGCCAGGGAGCTGGCCGGCCTGGGCCTCCAGCACGATGCCGGTGATCTCGTGGGCGACGAAGTCGTGCAGCCCGCGGGCGACGTCCAGCCGCTGCTCGCGCCGCGCCCGCTCGACGGCGCGCTCCCGCCGGACGTCCAGCACCCGCAGGTAGAGGCTCGCCCCGGCCACCCCGAGCACCGGCAGCAGCGAGAACAGCACGCCGCCCACCGGCCCGGCCGCACCGCCCTGCGGCATCCGGAGCACGAACCGCAACGGGAGCAGCACGGCCGCGAGGGAGACCAGCCCGCCGACCGGCCAGGCCCAGCGCTCGGGCAACCGGCGGACGGCCCGGTACAGCACGCCCAGCAGCGCGAGCCATTCCAGCGGCAGCCAGAACGCGGGCAGCCGGTACGGCCCCGGGTAGCCCAGGTCGACCAGCAGCGAGACCCCGGCCGCGCCGGCCGCCGCGGCGGCGAGCGTGACGCGGCCGAGCGGCCAGGGCAGCAGCGCCACCGCGGCTGCGAACGCGGCCGTCAGGGCGAGCAGCAGGGCCGCCCCGCGCTCCCCCGGATGAGCGAGCACGACGGGCGCGAGCAGCAGCAGAGCGGTGGCGACGGCGGGCCAACGGCGGCGCCGGGCGGGGCGGGACTGACGGTCGGTGCGCACTCCGCCGAGCCTACGGGCCGCTCTCCCGAGGGAGGCCCGCTCCTCCCCGCGCAGGAGGCGACTCCCCTCCGCAGCGGGAGGTCAGGACGGTTCGGACGGGCCAGACTCGATGCCGTCGGAACAACCCCCGCAACGGAGGACGGATCACCGTGGATCTCCGAGCGCCAGGCCGCGGTAGCGTTCATCCGCACGACCGGCCCGGCCCTCTGGAGAAGCAGATGCACCCCGACCGCCCGATCCCGACCGGGCCGACCGAAGCCGGCACGGGGTTCAACGACCCTACCGGGGAGGGCCGTTGAACCCCGCGCCCGAACAACCGCAACCCGAACAACCGCAACCCGAACAGCCACAGCCCGACCAGCCTCGGCCCGACCGGCCGCAGGCCGACCGGCAGCAGTCCGACTACGCCCGACTCGCCGCCCTCGGGCCGTACTTCGCCCTCGACACCGCCCCCGACACCGACCCCGCCGGCCCCCCGCCGCCCGGCTTCCGCCCGCTGCCGGAGCTGTACGGCACCGGCCCGGACGCGCCACTCCCCGCCCGGATCCGGGTGGTGGCGCAGCGCCTGGGCACGGCCGAACTCCGGGTCGCCGCCTCGATCCTGCACCTCGGCCTGGCCGCCCGCTTCTGGTCGGTGGGCATCGGCTCGGCCGTCCTGCTGGGGACGGTCCCGACCCTGGACCACGCCTGGGTGCGGATCCCGGACCAGGGACCGATCGACCTCTGGACGCCGCCGGAACCGGTCCGCCCGGAGCCCGGGGACCTCGTCGATCAGCTCCACCGATCCGTCCTGATCGGGCAGTTGGAGCCACTGGCCGCAGCAGTGCGCGCCGCCGTGCCGCTCTCGGCACGCCTGCTGCACGGCAACGCGGCCTCCGCGCTGGCCGGGACGCTCCGGGTACTGAGCCCCCGGGCGTCGCTCCCGGCCCGGGAGTTGGTCACGCGGCTGCTGGACCGTCCGCCACTGGCGGGCTCCGGCACGCTGCACACCGGCCCGCGCGGGGCCGCGTTCCGCCGGACGAGCTGCTGCCTCTACTACCGGACCGGCCCGGGCGCCGGGCTCTGCGGGGACTGCTGCTTCACCCGGCCGCCGGCCCGGCGGAACCCACCGGAAACCCGCTGAGGCCCGCGCCCGGCTTGTCCAGAGCCGGGTGCGGGCCACTTGTTCCCCACCCGGTTCCGATGCCCTCGCACCGGGTGAAGTCCCTTCGGGCAGGCGGTCCTCAGACCGCGACCGCCTCCTCCATCTCCTCCTCGGCCTCGGCCGCCGCCTCGGCCCGCGCCGTCACCGCGCGGCGCCCGCGGCCCTCGTACGCCGCCGCGGCGACCAGGGCCGCCCCGCCCAGCAGCAGCCAGACCACCAGGGTCAGCACGTGCCCGCCGAGGCCGGCGCCGCCGTCGAAGTACAGGATGTCCCGCGCGCCCTCCAGATAGCCGGCTCCGGTCCAGAAGCCGTGCAGGGCCCCGAAGAACCCGTTCTGCAGTTCGGGCCGGTAGATGCCGCCGGAGGAGGTGAAGTTGAGCATCACGAACAGCACCATCAGGGCCAGCGTGGTCCACTTCTTCAAGAAACTGTGCAGGCCGGTGCCGATCAGCACGATGCCCGCGGAGTAGAGCCAGCCGAGCGCCCAGACGGCGGCGTAGTCGTGATCGACCACGTGGAAGAGCGGACCGGCGGTGGCGATCCCGATCACGCTGACCACCAGCGAGACGGCCACGCCCACCAGAGCCCGGATCCGCATCGGCAGCCCGGCGCCGGCCGCGCCGATCACCGCGACGCTGGCGTAGGAGCCGATGCTCAGCGCGACCAGCAGGAAGAACAGGCCCTGGCCGGTCGGGTCGCCCTCGGCGGGGGTGGTGAGGTCGGTGACGTGCAGCGGGACGCCCTGCCGGTCCGTGACGTTGGTGAACACCGCCGTGGCGGCCACCACCGAGGTGTCGGAGTTGCCCTTGGCCACGATCAGCTCCGGGTTCCGGGCGTCCGGGACGAAGGCGCCGACCAGGTCGCGGTCGCGCAGCAGCTGCTCGGCGGCGGAGCGGTCGGCGACGGTCCGCACGTCCAGCGCGGCACCGGCCTTGCCCTGGATGGTCTGCGCCAGCCCCTGGGCCTGCGGTCCGGCGCCGACCACGGCGACCTTGAGGTGGTGGGGCTCGGGCTGGTGGAAGGCGCCCTGGTAGGCGAGGGCCATGCCGAGGCACATCAGCAGCGGGGTGAGCAGGTGGACGGCGAGGTGCTTGAGCGCGTGCCCCGGGGTGGGCGCCGCGGTGGGGGTCTGGGGTGTGCTCATGGCGTTCGTACCGTCCTCCGGCGATCTCTTCGATGATGGTGGCACATACAACCAATGTAGGTGGCAAATGCAACCATCTATGGATGTAGCTTACAACCATCTGACGCGGATCAGAAGCCGGGCCGCCCGGAGCACGGCCCGACGACCGGCAACCGACAGCCCGGCTCAGCCCAGCTCGAACACCCCGTACGAGAACCCCTCGGCCCGCAGCTCACCGTCCACGACCCGCACCCCCTGCACCTCCAGCGGCCGCACCGCTCCCCCGCCCGGGAGGCCCGCCGGCCGGACCGCCCCCGGCTCCCTGCGCGGGTTCACCGCCACCAGGTACCGCCCGGACCGCACGTACACCAGCGGGTACCCGGCCTGCCGCACCTCCACCCCGCCGGCGGCGCCCAGCCCGGGGTGGGCGCGGCGCAGCGCGATCAGGCGCCGGACGGTGTGCAGCAGCGAGGTCGGGTCGGCGCGCTGGGAGAGCACGTCCGGGCGGTGCGGGTCAGGGTCCGGCGGCAGGTAGCACCGCTCGGGCGCGGCCGTCGAGAATCCGGCCGACGGGCCGGGCGTCCACTGCATCGGGGTCCGCGACCCCGCCCGGTTGAAGCGCGGGCCGAGCACGCTGCCCTCGACGTCCGGCAGTCCGGGCAGGTAGCGCATGCCGATCTCGTCCCCGTAGTACACGGCGGGCAGGGTCGGCCAGGTGAGCAGGAAGGCGAAGGCGGGGGCGAGTTGCTCCCCGGAGCGCGGGGCGGTGGCCAGCCGGGAGAAGTCGTGGTTGGCGGTGGGCAGCACGATGTGCCCGTTGCCCTCGGTGAGTTCGGCGGCGGAGCGCCAGGCGTCCAGGAAGGTCTGCGGGGTGCCGCGCCCCTCGGCCTCGAAGTAGCACGGGCCCTGCTGCCAGAACTCCTCGACCGTCCCGCCGCCGTTGTTCCACAGCGACCGCAGGGGGAGGCCGTGGTCGTCCCCGCCGAAGTGCAGGAAGAAGTCGGCGTGGAACCCGGCCGCGACGGCGGCGGCCGGTTCGCCCCACTCGGCGAGCAGCGCGGCCTCGGGGTGGGCGCGGTCCAGCCAGTCGCGCAGCTCGGTCCAGAGCTTGGCGGTCTCCACCCGGCCCGGGTCGTCCTTGACCAGCGAGTACGCCATGTCCACCCGGAAGCCTGCCACGCCGAGGCCCAGCCAGTGCGCCATGATGTCGCGCAGTGCCGCCCGGTTGGCGCGCGGGCCCTCGGCGTCCACCGGCTGCCGCCAGGGCTCCGACGAACTCGTACGCGCGTAACCGAAGTTGAGGGCGGGCTGACAGTCGAAGAAGTTCGGCCGGTACCAGCCCGGCCGGCTCCCGGGCGAGGCGACGAAGCCCTCCACCGGCCGGTCGGACCAGATGTAGCGCTGGTCGGCCGGGTCCTCGGCGGAGGCCAGGAACCAGGGGTGGCGGTCGGAGGTGTGCCCGGCGACCAGGTCCAGCAGGATCCGGATGCCCTTGCCGCGCGCGGCCTCGACCAGCGCGACCAGATCCTCGGTGCGGCCGTAACGCGGGGCCGGGGTGAGGTAGTCGGTGACGTCGTACCCGGCGTCGCGGAACGGCGAGGCGAAGCAGGGGTTGAGCCAGACGGTGTCCACGCCCAGCCAGGCGAGGTGGTCGAGGTGCCCGGTGATGCCGGCGAAGTCGCCGATGCCGTCGCCGTCGGAGTCCGCGAAGGACTGCGGGTAGATCTGGTAGAGGACGGCGTCGGCCAACCAGTCGGGGCCGGGGCGGGTCGAGGTCATGGGGCGGGTCCTCCTGTCGGGTCCGGGGGCCGCCCGGGCCGGGGGCCGAGGGGCCCGGGGTGGGCCGGGTGCCACCGATTCTCGTCCGATCCCGGCCGTCCCGACAGCCCGCCGCGCACCTTCACCGAACCGCCGCCGGGCCGGTGCCGCGCGGCCCCCGCTCCGCAGGAAGCGGCTACGCCCCCGCCGCGCAGGCCCGGGTGAACGCCCGGGCCCGCCTGGTGATCTCCGCCCAGTCCCCCGCCTCCACCACCGCCGGCGGCACCACGTCCGTCCCCGCGCACACCGCGAGCGCCCCCTGTGCCAGGAACTCGGCCGCGTTGCCCGCGTTCACCCCGCCCGAGGCCACCAACGGCACGTCGGGGTACGGGCCGCGCAGGTCCTTGAAGTAGCCGGGGCCGAACGACCGGGCCGGGAAGATCTTGACGGCGGCCGCCCCCAGGTCGACCGCCCGGGCCACCTCGGTCGGGGTCAGCGCCCCCAGCACCACCGGCACCCCGCGCGCCCGTCCGACCTCGGCGACCTCGGGCCGGCAGCCGGGGGTGACCAGGAAGGAGGCCCCGGCGTCGATCCCCCGCCCGGCCTGCTCGGCGGTCAGCACCGTCCCCACCCCGACCCGCCACCCGGCCGCCGAGGCGCGCTCCAGATGGTCCGTCACATCCGGGGTGGTGTAGGTGAATTCGGTGAAGTTGATGCCGCCCTCGGCGAGTGCGGCGCACAGCGCGGCGGCGTCCGGGATCCGGGGTGCGCGGACCACCGCGATCACCGGGTCGTTCCGCAGCTCGGCAAGGGCGTTCGTGCCGTTCACAGCATTCGTGGCGTTCGTGGCGTTCATCGGGCCAGCGTTCATCGGGCCAACATTCATCGGGCCAACATTCATCGGGCCAGCGTTCCTCGATCGGTGCGGCGCAGGGCGTGCCCGGGCCGGGCGCCGGTGGTGCGACCCTGCCGGACGACGGCGGTGCCGTTGACGTACACGTACTGAATCCCCTCGGCGGGCAGCCTGGGTTGCTCGAAGGTGGCGGTGTCCCGGACCCGTTCGGGGTCCAGCAGCACCAGGTCGGCGTGGTGGCCGGGGGCGATCCGGCCGCGCCGGTCCAGCCCCAGCCGGGCGGCGGGCCGGCCGGTCATCCGGGTGATCGCCTGCTCCAGGGTGAGCACGCCCAACTCCCTTCCGTAGTGGCCGAGGTAGCGCGGGAAGGTGCCCCAGGCGCGCGGGTGCGGCCGGGCCCCGACGAGCAGGCCGTCGCTGCCCACGGTGTGGGCGGGGTGGCGCATCACCGCCCGGACGTTCTCCTCGTGCCCGACGTGCTGGAGGACGGTGGTGGCCAACTCGTCGCGGCGCAGCAGGTCGAGGAAGACCTCCGTCCCGCCGGTCCCCCGCTCGGCGGCCAGCTCGGCGACCGTCCGGCCGACCGTCGGCGCGAGGTCGGCCGAGCGGACGCCGGAGATCTGGACGGTCGCCCAGTCGGCGACCACACCGTGGCAGCCGTCGCTGCCGGTCCGCTCCATCGCGTACCGGATCCGCTCGCACGCGGCCGGGTCGGCGAGCCGCGCCAGGGTGGCGCCGGGGCCGCCCTCGGTGGCCCAACTCGGCAGCAGGGCGGCCAGGGTGGTGGAGCCGGGCAGGTAGGGGTAGCTGTCCAGGGTGAGGTCGACGCCGTCCGCGAGCGCCCGGTCGACCAGGTCCAGGAACTCGCCGGCCCGGCCCCGGTTGACGCCGAAGTTCATCGTGGCGTGGGTCAGGTGCAGCGCGCAGCCGGACCGCCGGGCGATCTCCACCATCTCCGCGTAGCCCTCCAACGCACCCTTCCCGTACGAGCGTTGGTGCGGCGCGTGGAAGCCGCCGTAGGCCGCGACCACGGTGCACAGCGCGGCCAGCTCGGCGGTGTCCGCGTACATCCCGGGGGTGTAGCTGAGCCCGCTGGACATGCCGACCGCGCCGTGCAGCAGGCCCTGCGCCAACACCTGCCGCATCCGGTCGAGTTCGCCCGGGGTGGGCGGGCGGTTGTCCCAGCCCATGGCGAGCATCCGCAGCGAGCCGTGCGGGACCAGGTAGCAGGCGTTGACGGCGACCCGGGTGCGGTCGATCCGGTCCAGGTACCCGCCGACGTCGCGCCAGTCCCAGTCGAAGCCCGCCGGATCGCCGTTCCATCCAGCCAGCTGCCGGCGCAGCGCGGGCAGGGTGGTGTCGTCCACCGGGGCGTAGGACAGGCCGTCCTGGCCGAGCACCTCGCAGGTGACGCCCTGGGTGACCTTGGCCGGGTGCTCGGGTTCGAGCAGCAGGGCGAGGTCGGAGTGGGCGTGCATGTCGATGAAGCCGGGGGCGAGCACCAGGCCGTCGGCGTCCACCACGGCGCCCCCGCCGAGGCCCGCGCCGATCTCGGTGATCACGCCGTCGGCGATCCGCACGTCCGCCCGGTAGCGGTCGGCGCCCGTCCCGTCGACGACCGTGGCCCCCTTGAAGACGGTCGCCCCCGGGAAGGCAGTGGTTCTCTCCCCCGCCGTCATCAGAAGAACGTCCTGATCAGCCCGGTGACCTGCGGCTCGGCCGCGTCCGCGCGGTCCAGCACCGGGATCGCGGTCCACTTGTCGAAGGCCGTGCACGGGTGCGAGACGCCGAGCCGCAGCACCGCGCCGACCGGTGCGAGGTCGCCCGCGTCGCGGAGGTAGGCGTGCTGGTCGTTGAGCGCGGTGATCCGGGCGGCCGTGCCGGTCAACGCCGCACCGCCACGCACCAGTTGCGGCTCGGGCAGACCCTCGTCGAAGGGCAGGTCGCGCTTGCCCGCGTCCAGCAGCGCGAGTTGGGGCTCGGGCCGGGAGGCCACTCGGGCCCAGCCGTGCAGCGCAGCGCGGAACGGGGTCGGCCCGCCGCCCCGGGCGAGCGGGGAGATGCCCCGGTAGAAGCCGTCGTCGTGGGCGATGTACGCACCCGAGCGGAGCACCACCAGCGCCTCCGGCAGGGCGGCCAACTCCTCGGCCACCAGGTCGAAGTAGGCGCTTCCGCCGGCCGACACCACCGGTGGCGCGCCGTCCGGGTAGGCCCCGGCGAGCCGGCCGTGCAGTTCGCCGAGCGCGTTCAGGTAGCCGCGGACGGCGGCCAGCCCTTCGGCGGTGGCGTCGTGCGCGAGGGCGCCCTCGTACCCGCCGACGCCGGCCAGCCGCAGGGTGGGGGCGCGCAGCACGGCGGCGGCGACCTCGACGGCGGCGTCCACGCCGCGCACGCCGGTCCGCCCGCCCGGGCCGCCGAGTTCGACCAGCACCTCGACCGGCCGTTCGGCCCCGGCGGCGCGCAGCGCCTCGTCCATCAGCCGTACGCCCTCGGTGGAGTCGGTCCAGCAGAGGAAGCCGAAGCCCGGGTCGGCGGTCAGTTCGGCGGCGAGCCAGGCGAGTCCGGCCGGGTCGAGCAGGGTGTTGGCGAGCAGGATCCGCTGGACGCCGAAGGCGCGGGCGACCCGCACCTGGGGCAGGTTGGCGAGGGTGATCCCGTGGCTGCCGGCGGCGAGTTGGGCCTGCCAGAGCTGGGGCGCCATGGTGGTCTTGCCGTGCGGGGCGAGCGCGACGCCCGCCTCGGCGCACCAGTCGGCCATGGTACGGACGTTGTGGTCGAGCGCGGCGCCGTCGAGGGTGAGCAGCGGGGTGCCGAGGGAGGAGAGGGTCGGTCCGGTGGCGAGCCAGTCGCGCGTGGTGCGGCCCCAGCTCTCCGGCGGGGCGGCCTTGAACCGCCAGTCGAGGGTCTCGTCGGCCAGCGCCGCGACCGCCCCCTCGGCGATGCCGGGCCCGTCCGCACCGCTCGCGAAGGCGCCACGGCCCGCGAGGGTGCCACGGCCCGCGAAAGTCTGCTCCACCGTCTTCCTCCATCCACCATGTTGCAACATGTGCAACGAGGGTTGCACATGTTGGCAACACGGTTCTAGCATCGGCGCCGGATCACGGTCAACGGAGTCGAACCCCACCGTCAGAGGTCGACACCCCGCCGCCGCAGACGAGGAGCCCAGCAGATGCCGCCACAGGACCACCCGGGGCCGGACCGCCCCGGCCCTCCCCCGACGGCCGTGTGCGTGGGCGAGTCGATGGCCGTGCTCCTGCCCGACCGCCCCGGCCCGCTGGAGTCCGTGGACACCTTCCGGCTGTCCGTCGGCGGCGCCGAGTCCAACGTCGCCGGGGCCCTGGCCGCGCTCGGCGTGCCGACCGCCTGGATCAGCCGGGTCGGCGACGACGGCTTCGGCCGCCGCCTGCTCGCCGAGGTCGCCGCCCGCGGCGTGGACGTCTCCGGCGTCACCGTCGACCCGCACCGCCCGACCGGCCTCTACCTCAAGGAGGTCGGCGGCACCACCGGCCACCGGCACGACCTCGGCCCCGGCCGCAGCCGGCTGCACTACCACCGGCGCGGCTCCGCGGCCGCCGCCCTCTCCCCCGCGCTGCTCACCGACCCCGCCGCCGCCGGCCTGCTGGCCGGCGCCCGCCTGCTGCACCTGTCCGGCATCACCGCCGCGCTCTCCGACGACTGCCTGGCCCTGCTGCGCGCCCTGCTCGCCGACCGCCGCCCGGGGCGGCTGGTCAGCTTCGACCTCAACTGGCGCCCAGCGCTCTGGCGGGACCGCGACCCGGCCGTACTGCCGCCGCTGCTGGACGCCGCCGATCTGCTGCTGCTCGGCGCCGACGAGGCCCGGGCCGCCTTCGGCACCGACGAGCCCGCCGCGCTGCGCCGCCGCTTCCCCGCACCCGCCACCGTGGTGGTCAAGGACGCCGCCCGACTGGTCACCGCGCTGGACCGGGACGGCACGGCCGTCGCCGAACCGGCCCTGACCGTCGAGGTGGTGGAGGCGACCGGCGCGGGCGACGCCTTCGCCGCCGGCTACCTGGCCGGCACCCTCCACGCCCTGGACCAGCGCCGCCGGCTGCGACTGGGCCACCTGAGCGCGGCCTGCGCGCTGACCGCGCACGGCGACCAGGCCGAACTGCCGCCGTCCCCGGTGCTGACCGCCCTGCTCGACGCCTCCCCCGCCGACTGGGCCGCCACCCGGGTCAGCGCCGAGGGCATCGACTCCCCGGCCCTGCCCGCCGCCCGCCCCTGGCGGCGGACCGCCGCAGACGCACCGGCCCTGACAGCGACCCAGGAGGCGGCCCAGGCGGCGCAGGCCGCGACCCAGGCGGTGGTGGCCGGGACGGCCGCCGGGGCGCGCGCCGACCGGGCCCGGGCACAATGAGCACCGACCCCCGCCACCCGACCGGAGCACGAGCCCGATGAGTCAGACCGTCACCCGCGCCCTGCGCATCCTCGCCGAACTCGGCGAGGGCGAGCGCTCCCTCGACCAGTTGGCCGAGGTCCTCGGCGTGCACAAGACCACCGTGCTCCGGCTGCTCCAGAGCCTGGAGGAGGAACGGTTCGTCTACCGCGACGCGGCCTACCGCTACCACCTCGGCGCCGGCCTGTTCGCCCTGTCCGGCCTCGCCCTGGAGCAGCGCGGCATCCGCCGGATCGCCGCCCCGCACCTCGCCGAGCTGAACTCCGCCACCGGCCAGACCGTGCACCTGGCGGCCTACGAGGGCGGCGAGGTGGTCTACATCGACAAGTTCGACTCCCGCCACCCGGTCAGGATGTACTCCCGGATCGGCCTGCGCGCCGCCCTGCACAGCGCCGCCGTCTCCAAGGTCCTGCTGGCCGACCTCCCGCTGCCCGAGCGCCGCCGGGTGGTGGCCGGGATCGACTTCACCCCGCACACCGAACGCACCCTCACCACGCCCGAGGCGCTGCTCGCCGAGCTGGAGAAGGTCGCGGCCCAGGGCTGGGCGCAGGACCACGCCGAGCACGAGGCCTTCATCAACTGCGTCGCCGCCCCGATCCGGGACGCCAGCGGCCGGGTGGTCGCCGCCGCCTCCATCTCCGTCCCGGACGTCCTCCTCCCGTACGAGCAGGTGCTGGACCTGCTCCCGCAGCTGCTCGCGACCGCCCGGGCGGTGTCGGCCGACTGCGGCCGCCCCGATCACAACTGACGAACCGTCACCGAACAGTCACCGACCGCAAGGAGTCCCGACCCCGATGTCCTCCGACAAGACCGAGATCCGCACCGACGGCGCCCCGGCCCCGGCCTGGATGTTCTCCCAGGGCGTCCGCAAGGGCCCGATCCTCCAGGTCTCCGGCCAGGGCCCGCAGGATCCGGCGACCGGCGAGTACCTCCACCACGGCGACGTGAAGGCGCAGACCCGCCGCACCCTGGAGAACGTCAAGGCCATCGTCGAGGCCGGCGGCGCCACCATCGAGGACGTGGTGATGTTCCGCGTCTACCTCACCAAGCGCGCCGACTTCCCGCTGATGAACGAGGTCTACGCCGAGTTCATCGAGGAGAACGTCAAGCCCGGCGGGGTGAAGCCGTGCCGCACCACGATCTTCGTCGAACTGCCGCAGGAGCCGATGCTGGTGGAGATCGACGCCCAGGCCGTCATCGGCTGACCACCTGACCGCCTGACCGCCCGGCGGCCTGACGGCCCGACGGCCCGACCCGCCGCCACGACACCCCGAGGGCCCGGACGCCACCAACGCGTCCGGGCCCTCGGCGCATCCCCACCCCGCCACGCCGCCGCGCCACCGCCCGCCCACTTGCCACACCTCCAGGGGGACATTAGGTTAGCCTCACCTAACCAACAGGAGGTCCGTTCATGAGCATCACCGCCGGTGACGCCGAGGTGCCCGAGCCCACCACCGCCGAGCGGGTCCGCAGCCTGCTCAGCGCGGCCTCCTCGCTCACCGTCCGCGCCCTCGGCGAGCACCACGACCTGGACACCCCGGTCTCCGTCCACGGCTCCCGGCTGCGCCTGCGCGCCCCGCTGGACGCCCCGCTCGTCGCGGCCCTCGCCGGCGCCACCGCCACCGACGGCCTGGCCGTCGTGCTCGACGTCACCGACGTCTCCCCCGTGGCGGTCCGCGACCGCATCCGCGGCCGGCTCACCCTGGCCGGCCGGCTGCACCTGGCCCACCTCGCCGACGACGGCCTCAGCGTCCACCTGCGGGTCGACGTCGCCCACGCCGTCCTCGCCACCCCGTACGGCACCGGCGCGCTCACCGCCGCCGACCTCTCCCTCGCCGCCCCCGACCCGCTGGCCCGTCACGAGGCCGCCCTGCTCACCCACCTGGCCGACGACCACGCCGACGCCCTCGACCTGCTCACCCGGCTGCTCGACCCGGCACTGCTCACCCACGGCCCGGCCGTCCGCCCGCTCGCCCTGGACCGCCACGGCCTGGTGCTGCGCCTGGACCACTCGCACGGCCACCGCGACGTCCGCCTGGTCTTCCCCGAGCCCGCCCGCGACACCGAGGACTTCGGCCACCGGATGCACGACCTGATGGCCGCCGCCGAACACGGCCTCCCGGCCCGCCGCACCTGACGCCGCCGCAGTCGGCGCAGTCAGCGCAGTCAGCGCGAATACGAGACGTACCCGTGGACCACGACGACCGAGCGGAAAACGGCAGCGGCCGGCCCGGCCGTACGAGAGGTTGTCCCGTACGGCCGGGCCGGCCTTGGGCGTGTCCCGCGCCCAGGTCCACCGGTGCGGCGATCACCCGGTCGAGCGGTCACCCGACATGACCATCCCGGGCGTCGATTCGCCCCGCACCAGCGGTGGTTCACACGTTCCTGCGGAAGGACCCGGAGGGTCAGAGCGCGACGCCGTGCGCCCGCAGGTAGGCGACCGGGTCGATGTCCGAGCCGTACTCGGAACCGGTACGGATCTCGAAGTGCAGGTGCGGGCCGGTCACGTTGCCGGTCGCACCGGAGAGACCGAGCTGCTGGCCGGCGGTGACGGTCTGACCGACGCTCACGCCGATCGAGGACAGGTGCGCGTACTGGGCGTACTTGCCGTCGGCGAGCTTGATCTCGACCTCGTTGCCGTAGGCGCCGTCGCTGCCGGCCTTCACCACGACACCGTTGGCGACGGCGCGCAGCGGGGTGCCGGTGGAGGCGACGAAGTCCTGGCCGGTGTGGTGGCCGGAGGCCCACATCGAGCCGGCCACGCCGTAGGCCTCGCCCAGCACGGGGTTGGCGAGCGGGGCGACGTAGCCGGAGGTGGCGGCGACCGGGGCCGCGGTCACGGCCTGGGCCGGGGCGGCGGTCTGAACCTGGGTCTGCACCTGGGCGCCGGGCTTGGCGGCCTCGGTCCGGACCTGCACCTGGGAGTCCGCGGCAGCGGAGGTGTCCTGGGTGACCGGCGCGGCGGACTTCGCCGGAGCGGCCGGCTTGGCCGGGGCGGCGGCGTGACCGGCGAGGGCCAGCTGCTGACCGGGGAAGATCAGGTTCGGGTCGGCGCCGACCACCGAGCGGTTCTGCTCGTACAGCGCGTGCCAGCCGCCCTCGACGTTCTTGGCGTCGGCGATCTTCGACAGGGTGTCACCGCTGACGACGCGGTAGCTCTGCTGGGCGGCCGGGGCGGCAGCCGGAGCGGCGGCCCCGGAAGCGGCCGGGGCGGTGGTGGCCGCCGGGGCGGTGTGCGCCTGGGCGCTCATCGCGGTCACGAGCGGCAGGACGAACGAGGCCCCGGTGACGGCGGTGGCGATGCCGATGCGGGCGGCACGGGGCAGGGCGATACGACGAGCCTGTGCAGGCATGGAATTTTCCTCTCCGACGCCTGCGAGGTGAGCTGTCGGGTTCGGGCTGGAGTTGCCCGGCCGCATGTGCGGCTTCACCCCAAGCCGGCCCTGGTGGTCCGCGCCCGAAAAGGCGCGAACTCCGGTCCGGCGACTTACCTGTGGGTCCCCCGCTCCTGCCGTACAGAGTTCGGTGCGAGCCACCGGGCAGCGGCAGGACTCGGCGTTCCACCCGGTGGATCCGTCCGGACTGGCCGGGCGGTCGCTGAACTAAAACTCATCCGTTCGGGTGAAGCAATGTCGATCTCTTGAATCGGCAACAACCCCCGCGGCCCCGTCACCCTCCGAATGATCCCTTGCACGCTCCGTGCACGATCCATTCACCCGGCGCCACTGATCCACCACCCTGCGCCGCCGGGACCACCCCCGTGCGACCGTCCGTTCACGCACCGCCACCGACCGACACACCACCCGGTGACCCTTGTCACGTACGCCCCGGCGGGCGCAGGATTCGGCCCGTGGCCACCTCTCAAGCCGGCACTCTGCGCCTGGGCACCGCGCAGGGCCGCTGGGTACTCCTCGCGACAGTGCTCGGCTCCAGCATGGCGATGCTCGACGGCACCGTCGTCAACGTCGCCCTGCCCCGGATCGGCGCCGACCTCGGCGCCTCCCTCGCCTCCCTGCAATGGACCCTGAACGCCTATCTGCTCACCCTGGCCGGCCTGATCCTGCTCGGCGGCGCCCTCGGCGACCGCTACGGACGGCGCCGGGTCTTCCTGATCGGCGTGGTCTGGTTCGCCGTCGCCTCCGCGGCCTGCGCCGCAGCGCCGACCATCCACGTGCTGATCGCCGCCCGCGCCGTCCAGGGCATCGGCGGCGCGCTGCTCACCCCGGGCTCGCTGGCCATGCTCCAGGCGGTCTTCCACCCGGACGACCGCTCGGCGGCGGTCGGCCTCTGGTCCGGCCTGGGCGGGGTGTCGGCGGCCGTCGGCCCCTTCCTCGGCGGCTGGCTGGTGGACGGCCCGGGCTGGCGCTGGATCTTCCTGCTGAACCTGCCGCTGGCTGCCGCCGTGATCGCGGTGACCTCCCGTTACGTCCCGGAGAGCCGGGACGAGTCCGCCGCCGGCCGCTTCGACGTGCCCGGCGCCCTGCTCGCCGCCCTCGCGCTCGGCGCCGTCACCTACGCGCTCACCGCCGCCGGGGAGGGACTGTCCCCCGCCGTCTGGGTCACCGGTGCGATCGGCCTGCTACTGGCCGCCGCCTTCGTGGCCGTCGAGCGGCGCACGCCCGACCCGATGCTGCCGCTCGGCCTGTTCTCCTCCCGGCTGTTCACCGCCGTGAACCTGGTCACCCTCTGCGTCTACGCGGCGTTCAGCGGGGTCTTCTTCCTGCTGGTGGTGCAGCTGCAGATCGTCTCGGGCTTCTCCCCGCTGGTCTCCGGCTTCGCCCTGGTGCCGATCACGGTGCTGATGCTGACCCTGTCCGCGCGCGCCGGGCGGCTCGGCAAGCGGATCGGCCCGCGCGTCCCGCTCACCGTCGGCCCGCTGCTGTGCGCCGCCGGGGTGCTGCTGATGCTGCGCACCGGCCCCGGCTCCTCCTACTGGGCGGACGTGCTGCCCGCGGTCGCGGTGATGGGCTCCGGGATGACGCTGCTGGTCGCCCCGCTGACCGCCACCGTGCTGGCCGCCGTCGAGGTGCGGCACGCGGGCATCGCCAGCGGCGTCAACAACGCCGCCGCCCGCGCGGCCGGGCTGCTCGCGGTCGCCGCCCTGCCGGCCCTGGCCGGACTGAGCGGCGACGCCTACCGGGTGCCCTCCGCGGTGGACTCCGCCTTCCACACCGCGATGCTGATCTGTGCCGGCCTGCTGGCCGCCGGCGGGCTGATCGCCTTCGCCACCGTCCGGGGCAATGTGCTGGCGCCGGAGGAGGAGCACCCGGTGGCCGAGCCGAACTGCGACTGGCCCTGCGCCACCACCACCCCGCCGCTCGACCCGGGCCGCCCCCGGACGCACGAGGGCCCCGCCACCGGAACGGCGGCAGGGCCCTCGCCAGAGAACTGACTCCTCGTCAGAGGATGTCGCCGGGGGCGTACTTGGCCGCCTCCGGGTAGGCCGCCGCGACGGCCTCCACCTGACGGACGACCTCGGCGACCTGCGCCCCGGCCGCACCGGTGAAGGACAGCCGGTCGGCGAGCAGCGCGTCCAGCCCGGCCCGGTCCAGCGGGATCCGCTCGTCGGCGGCGAGGCGGTCCAGCAGCTCGTTCTCCCGGGCGCCGGCGCGCATCGCCAGCGCCGAGGCGACGGCGTGCTCCTTGATGACCTCGTGGCCGGTCTCCCGGCCGACGCCCGCGCGCACCGCGCCCATCAGCACCTTGGTGGTGGCCAGGAACGGCAGGTAGCGGTCCAGCTCGGCCTCGATCACGGCCGGGAAGGCGCCGAACTCGTCCAGGACGGTGAGGAAGGTCTCCAGCAGGCCGTCGAAGGCGAAGAAGGCGTCCGGCAGCGCGACCCGGCGCACCACGGAGCAGGAGACGTCGCCCTCGTTCCACTGGTCGCCGGCCAGCTCGCCGGTCATCGACGCGTAACCGCGCAGGATGACGGCCAGGCCGTTGACGCGCTCGCAGGAGCGGGTGTTCATCTTGTGCGGCATCGCGGAGGAGCCGACCTGGCCCTCCTTGAAGCCCTCCGTGACCAGCTCGTGGCCGGCCATCAGGCGGATGGTCTTGGCCAGGCTGGACGGCGCGGCGGCCAGCTGGACGAGGGCGGTGAGCACCTCGAAGTCCAGCGAGCGCGGGTAGACCTGGCCGACGCTGGTCAGCACGTGGTCGAAGCCGAGGTGGCCGGCGACCCGGCGCTCCAGCTCGACCAGCTTCTCGGTGTCGCCGCCGAGCAGGTCCAGCATGTCCTGGGCGGTGCCGACCGGGCCCTTGATCCCGCGCAGCGGGTAGCGGGCGATCAGCTCCTCCAGGCGGCGGAAGGCGACCAGCAGCTCGTCGGTGATCGACGCGAAGCGCTTGCCCAGGGTGGTGGCCTGCGCGGCCACGTTGTGCGAACGGCCGGCCATGACCAGCTCGGAGTGCTGGGCGGACAACTTGGCCAGGCGCACCAGGACGGCGACCGTACGGTCCCGGACGTGCTCCAGGGACTGGCGGATCTGCAGCTGCTCGACGTTCTCGGTCAGGTCCCGGGACGTCATGCCCTTGTGGATCTGCTCGTGGCCGGCGAGCTCGCTGAACTCCTCGATCCGGGCCTTCACGTCGTGGCGGGTGACCCGCTCACGGGCGGCGATCGAGCCGAGGTCGACCTGGTCGACCACCCGCTCGTAGTCGGCGACGGCATTCGCGGGCACCTCGACACCGAGGTCCTGCTGGGCCTTCAGGACGGCGAGCCACAGGTGGCGCTCGAGGACCACCTTGTGCTCGGGGGACCACAGCTGGGCCAGGGTCGCCGAGGCGTACCGGGAGGCCAGGACATTGGGGATCTGGGGCTTCGCGCTCACGCTTCGCAAGCCTAACAGCCGAGGTCACGCCGAACGTCGGCGGATGGCGCGAGGCCGCACCGACCCGGTCGGCGGGCCCGACCGGCGGGCCCGGTGGCCGCCGCTACTGCGGCGCGGCGCCCGTCCGGCCGGCCAGCACCGGGAGGACCTGCCCGCAGATCGAGTGCAGGGCGATCCGCTGCTCGTCGGTCATCGCCGAGAAGGCCTGGTGGGTGCGGGCCATCTCGCCGCGGATCCGGTTGAGGATCTCCCGGCCCTCGGCCGTGATCACCACGATCTTCACCCGGCGGTCACCGGCGGCCGCCTCCCGGTTGGCCAGGCCCAGCGTCTCCAGCCGGTCCACGATCCCGGTCACGTTCGACGCGTCGCAGCCCAGTCGCCCGGCCAGCGCGCGCATCGGCACCGGCTCCTGCACCGAGCCCAGCGCCTTGGCCTGGGAGGAGGACAGCCCGTGCCGGGCCGCGGCGGCCGCGAAGTCCTGGAAGTACGCGGCACCGACGGCGGCCAACGCCTCCATCAGCTCGGCGTTGGTCGGTACGGTCGTCGTCGAGATCGAACCCATGGGGTCAGCGTACGGCCGAGTGCTTCACTAACTCAAGCTTTGACCACGGCAAACGTCGGCGAGCCGCCTCACAGTACCCCGTTCGGGGCACGAGGGGCACGAGGGACAGGAGGGGCGGAGACGCGGGAGGCGCAGCAGGGCCGGGCCCGGAACGGCGGGGTCAGAGCACCAGCTGGTCGAACAGCCGCCGCAGCTCGACCTCCGGGTCCGCGGTCAGCCCGGTGTGCACCGGCCCCGGCTGGACGACCGCGCTGCGCGGCGCCGTCAGCCAGCGGAACCGCTGCCCGGGGCTGTCCGAGGCCGCCGGACCGGCCTGCGGCCCGCCCAGGCAGACCGCCTCGATCCCCTGCAACGCCCGGCGCACCCCCTGCACGTCCGCGACCGGGTCCAGCGCCAGCAGCCGGGCCTGGTCCAGGTGGGTCCGCGCGGCCAGGTGGGCGCTCTGCCGGCAGTACAGCAGCACCCCGACGTTCACGCACTCACCCCGCTCGACCCGCGGCACCGCCCGGATCACGGCGTACTCGTAGTCGTGCAGTTCCACGACGGCCGGCAGCGCGGCCGACAGCGGCCCGGTCATGCGGACACCTCCGGCAGCCAGTCCCGCGGACCGGCCAGTCGCCCGGTCAGCTGGGCGCGGTACGCGGCGCGTACGTCCTCAGGCGAGTCGAAGCCGAACTCGTCCACCAGCCACACCTCGGGAATCTGCGCCACCGCCGCCTCGACGGCCTCCTCCGCGATCGGCGCGAGTGCCTTGTCCGCCGCCGCCAGGTCCGGCCGGGCGCGCAGCAGCGCGTGGTCGGAGGCGTCGTACGGGCGGCGCACCCAGGCCGCGGCGCCGGGCCAGTTGTGGTGGAAGATCAGGCTCGCGCCGTGGTCGATCAGGCGCAGCCCGCCGGTCGCCACCAGCAGGTTGGGGTTGCGCCAGGACCGGTCGACGTTGCCGATCAGCGCGTCGAACCAGAGCACCTGCCCGGCCAGTTCGGGGTCCACCTCGAAGCAGAGCGGGTCGAAGTTCAGCGCCCCGCTGACGAAGGCCATCCCGAGGTTGGTCCCGCCGCTGGCCCGCATCTGGTCCTGGACCTGGTGGTCCGGCTCGCTGCGCGCGAGCACCGGATCCAGGTCGACGGTCACCAGTTCCGGCACCGGCAGCCCCAGCCGCCGCCCCAGTTCGCCGGCCAGCACCTCCGCGACCAGCGCCTTCCGGCCCTGCGCGGCGCCGACCCATTTCAGCGCGTACAGCCGCCGGTCGTCGGCCTCGACCAGGCCCGGCATCGAGCCGCCTTCTCGCAGTGGCGTCACGTACCGGATCGCCGTCACCTCGGGGAGCACGCCCGACAGCTTATCGGTGCCCCGCCCCGCCCCGGCCCCCCGACAGGAACCCCTCTTCAGGAACCCCTCTTCCCCCTCCTCCCCCCTGCGCCCCATCCCGGTGGCAGCCCCCGCTGCTCCGTGCGAGTGTGGCGGACAGTAATGGGGGCCTTCCGGTACGACCTGTACGGCAAAGGGATGAGCGATGGAACGACCTCGGATCCTGATCGTGGGCGGCGGCTTCGCAGGCCTGGAGTGCGCCCGCCGCCTCGAACGCAAGCTCTCGCCGTCGGAGGCCGAGATCACGCTGGTCACGCCGTTCAGCTACCAGCTCTACCTCCCCCTCCTCCCCCATGTCGCGGCCGGCGTCCTCACCCCCCAGTCCGTGGCGGTCTCCCTGCGCCGGAGCCTGCGCCGCACCCACATCGTCCCCGGCGGCGCCATCGGCGTGGACCCGGCCTCCCGGGTGTGCGTGGTCCGCAAGATCACCGACGAGGTGGTCGCGCAGAAGTACGACGTCCTGGTGCTCGCCCCCGGCAGCGTCACCCGCACCTTCGACATCCCCGGCCTGACCGACTACGCCCGCGGCATGAAGACGCTCGCCGAGGCGGCCTACGTCCGCGACCACGTGATCGCCCAACTCGACCTCGCCTCGGCCACCCTGGACCAGCGGGAGCGCGAGTCCCGGCTGCAGTTCGTGGTCGTCGGCGGCGGCTACGCGGGCACCGAGACGGCCGCCTGCCTGCAGCGCCTCACCACCGCCGCCGCCCGCCGCTACCCGCGCCTGGACGCCCAGCAGATCAAGTGGCACCTGATCGACATCGCCCCCAAGCTGATGCCCGAACTGGGCGACGCCCTCGGCACGGCGGCCCTGGAGGTGCTGCGCGGCCGCGGCATCGAGGTGTCGCTCGGCGTGTCGGTGGCCGAGGTCGGCGCCGAGACGGTCAAGTTCACCGACGGCCGGGTGATCCCCTGCCGCACCCTGATCTGGACGGCCGGGGTGGCCGCGAGCCCGCTGATCGCCACCCTGGACGCGGAGACGGTCCGCGGCCGGCTCGCGGTGACGGCGGAGATGCGGGTGCCCCAGTTCGAGGGCGTGTTCGCGCTCGGCGACGCGGCCGCCGTCCCCGACCTGGCCAAGGGCGACGGCGCGGTCTGCCCGCCGACCGCCCAGCACTCGGCCCGCCAGGGCCGCGCGGTGGCCGACAACGTGATCGCCTCGCTGCGCAGCCAGCCGCTGGAGCCGTACTACCACAAGGACCTCGGCCTGGTGGTCGACCTCGGCGGCAAGGACGCGGTCTCCAAGCCGGTGGGCGTCGAACTGCGCGGTGTTCCGGCCCAGTTGGTGGCCCGCGGCTACCACCTGATGGCGATGCGCACCAATGCGGCGAAGTTCCGGGTGGGGGCGAACTGGCTGCTCAACGCGACCGCCGGGGACGACTTCGTCCGTACCGGCTTCCTGGCCCGCCAGCCCGCCCGGCTGCAGGACTTCGAGTACACCGACGCCTATCTGACGAAGGATCAGGTCCGCGCCCACGCCCAGTCCCTGCTCGCCAAGGGCTGAACCCGAAAGCCGAGCCGAAAACCGGGCCGAGCGCCGTACCGCCGCCCCCGCCCGCACACTCCGGGCGAGGGGCGGCGGCACGTCCGCCTCACTCCGCCGTCAGGTACATCCCGCTCGCGTCCCGCCCGGCCGTGTTGTTGCACGCGTAGTTGCCGGTCGGCCGGGTCCACAGCTGCCCCAGACACGCGCCCAGCGCCTGCTGCCCGTAGTAGTTCGGGTGCATCGACTCCTGGACCGCGCCCTGGCTGGTGTTGAGACCGCCGTCCAGGAAGCGCGCCCACTCGCTGGTGGTCGCGGACGGGCCGGAGCCCGCGCTCGGCTGCTGCGCGGAGGTGGAGCACACCTCACGGCCCTGGAGCATGTTGGAGAGGTCCAGGAACTGCGCCCCCTTGGCGGCCGCGACCCCCGCCAGCGCCTTGGAGATCTGCGGCACCATCGAGTCGCGCGCCCAGTCGGCGTCGCCGTCCCAGAACGGGCAGCCGCCGGTGTCCGACCGGCTCCAGCCGCTCTCCGGGTAGCGCATCTCGGCGCTGCGCGGGATCGGCGAGGGGTACGACTGGAGCACCAGCCGGTAGTCGGAGCGCGCGTAGCCCGCGTTGGTCATGACGGCCCGGATCTCGTCGATCGCCTTGCTCACCCCGGCCATCGCGGTCGGCATCTTGGAGTCGATCTGGGACTGCGCCGAGCTGTGGCAGTAGGAGTACCAGACCAGGTAGTCCTGCACGCAGTTGGAGATGATCCCGGAGAAGCCGAGGTCGTTCCCGCCGATCGACAGCGTGATCAGCTTGACGTTGTTCTGGGCCGCCACGGTGGCGAGTTGGTCGGCCTGCGGGGCCTCGCCCTTGAGGGACTGCCCGCCGTTGGAGGCGCGGAAGACGTTGCCGGTGACGGCGCCCGAGCAGGCCAGGTTGACCTGCTTCTGGGCGACGCCCTGGGCGCCGAGCACCTCGGCGACGTCGGAGCGGTCGCACCCGCCGGCCGCCGTCGCGCCGTAGACCAGCGAGGGGTCGTACGAACTGCCGTTCCAGGCCCGGTCGGTGCCGGTCCGGTTCCCGCTGGAGTCGGCCGAGTTGCCCTTCCAGCGGCCGGCCTCGCCGGAGATGTAGCTGTCGCCGAGCGTGACGCTCGCGGTCGGTCCGCCCGGCGCGGCGGCCGGCGCGGCCGGGGCCGCCGAGGCGGGCGCGGCGAGGGCCAGCCCCGCCAGGGTCAGCGGCAGGGCGGCGGCTGCGGTGAGCAGCCGACGGCCGAGTCCAGGGGTGCTGCTGGTGCTGCTCGAACTGTTTTCGGGCACGGCGGAACTCCTGCGGCTCGGTCTCCCCGCGCGATGGGGACGGGAAGACGCGTACGTGAGGGAAGGCCGCCGGCGCCGGTGGCGCACGAAAGATGGCATGGCCGCGCCGGTTACCGCTAGGTACGTGCAGCAGGTTTCCCGCTTTGTTACCGACGGGTTCAGACCAGCCGGGTGTCGGCACCGCCCGTTCCCAGAACCGCCGCCAGATCGTTGGCCAGGTCCCTTGCGCCCGCCCGGTCGAGTCCCGCGACGGTGAACCGCAGCCCGGGCGGCGACTGGATCCGGTACCGCGCCCCGGGCGCCGCGACCCAGCCGCGCTGCACCAGGGCCGCCAGCGCCGAGGTCTCGTCCGGCACCGGCACCCAGACGTTCAGCCCGCTCGCCCCGTGCGCCTCGATGCCGCGCGCCGCCAGCTCCGCCAGCAGCGCGTCCCGCCGCTCCCGGTAGGCGGCGGCCACGCTCGCGGCGGGCGCCGCGTCGGCGCGCCACAGCTCGGCGACGGTGCGCTGCAGCAGGTGGCTGACCCAGCCCGCGCCGAGCCGCAGCCGCCCGGCGACCCGACCGACCGTCTCCTCGTCGCCGACCATCACCGACACCCGCAGGTCCGGCCCGTACGCCTTGGCCGCCGAGCGCACCACCGCCCAGTGCCGCGGCCCCGCGCCGACCAGCGGCCGGTACGGCTGGTCGACCATGCCGTGCCCGTGGTCGTCCTCGATCAGCAGCACCCCGGGGTGCTCGGCCAGCACGGCCCGCAGCGCCGCGGCCCGCGCCTCGCCGAGCGCCGCACCGGTCGGGTTCTGCGCCCGGCTGGTCACCACCACCGCACGGGCCCCGTCGGCCAGTGCCGCGGCCAGTGCCTCCGGCAGCGGCCCCTCGTCGTCCAGCCGTACGGGCAGGGGGCGCAGCCCCATCGCGGGCAGCAGGTCGAGCAGGCTGCCCCAGCCCGGGTCCTCGACCGCCACCGCGTCGCCGGGGCGCAGCCAGGCGCCGAGCGTGCGCTCGATGGTGTCCAGCGCGCCGGAGGCGACGGCGATCGGGCCGCCGGGCAGTCCGTCGGCCTCGAAGGAGCTGCGGGCGAGTTCGAGCAGCCCGGGGTCGATCCGCGACTGCCCGTACAGCACGGGTCCGGTCCGGGCGACCGCGGCCGCGAGGGCGGGGGCGAGGTCGGGCAGCAGCGCCGGGTCGGGGTTGCCGGTGGAGAGGTCGCGGGCGCGTTCGGGCACCGGGACGCGGATCTGGTCGCGGGGGGTGAGCGCGGGCCGGGGCAGGATCCGGCTGCCCTTGCGGCCGGCCGTCTCGATCACGCCCCGGTCGCGCAGCAGCCGGTAGGCGGCGGCCACCGTGTTGGGGTTGACGCCGAGTTCGACGGCGAGGTCGCGCAGCGGGGGGAGCGGGGTTCCGGGCGCGAGCTGTCCGCTGCTCACGCCCTGTTCGATGTGGGCCGCGATTTCGCTGGCGCGTCGCCCTTTCAGCGGATAGTCTCCTAGCACAAACCAGATTATGCACTAGTACATAGGGGTTGTCATGTCGACCACGCCGACGAACACCGAGGGCACCGACTACGCCCGGACCCCACGCACCACCCCCACCCGCTACAAGGACCGCGCCACCTGGGAACGCGAGGCGATCCACGCCATCCTCGACGATGCCTACCTCTGCCACCTCGGTTTCGTCGTCGACGGCGCCCCGGTCGTCCTGCCCACGGTCTTCGCCCGGGTCGGCAGCCGGCTCTACGTCCACGGCTCCACCGGCAGCCGCCCGCTGCGCGGCGCCGCCGACGACCAGGGCCTCCAGGTGTGCCTCACAGTCACCCACGTCGACGCCCTGGTGCTGACCAAGTCCGCGTTCAACCACTCGGTGAACTTCCGCTCGGTGGTCGCCCACGGCACCGCGTACCAGGTCACCGACCCCGAGGAGCTGGACGTCGCGCTGGCCGCCATCGTCGACCAGGTCGTCCCCGGCCGCTCCGGCGAGATCCGCCCGGCCAACCCCAAGGAGCTCGCCGCCACCGCCGTGCTCCGGCTGGAGCTGGACGAGGTCTCGGCGAAGACCCGCTCGGACGGCGCCGCCGACGACCCGGCCGACGCCGACCTGCCGTACTGGTCCGGCACCGTCCCGGTCAGCACCGCCTACGGCGCCCCCGAGCCGCACGACCCGAACGTCCCGCTGCCCGCGCACATGCGCCGCTATCCCCGCTGAGGAAGGCCGTCCGATGCTGATCAGGTCCTGGGACCGAGGCGACGAGGAGGAGTGGCGCGCCTGGCTGGCCGAGGGCCGCGACTTCGGCCTGCTCGCCGCCAACGGCGGCCCCGACGAGGGCCCGGTGCTCGTCCCCACCCACTTCCTGCTGGACGAGGAGGGCGGCGAGATCCTGCTCCACCTCGCCACGCCCAACCCGCTGCTGGCCGCCGTCCGCGCCGACCCGAACGTCACCCTGGCGGTCACCGACGGCTACGCCTTCGCGCCCGGCCACTGGCGCGGCGAGCCCGGCACGCCCACCAGCTACTACGCCTCGGTGCACTTCCACTGCACCGCCGAGGTGGTGGAGTCCGCCGAGGGCAAGGCGGAGATCCTCAACCGCCAGCTGGCGCACTTCCAGCCGGAGACCCCGGAGGTCCGGGTGGTCCCCGGCCGGACGGAGTTCGGCCGGCTGCTGCCCGGCCTGCGCGGGCTCCGCCTGACGGTCCGCGAGGTGCGCGCCAAGTTCAAGTACGACGACAAGAAGCCGGCCGCCGAACAGCATGCGATCGCCGGGCGGCTCGCCGAGCGCGCGGACGCCCCGGCGCTCCGCCGGGACCAGGACGCCGCCGCCCGCACCCAGCTGCTGCGGCGCCACCGCCGACGTCAGGAGCGGCTCCAGGAGCGGCGCACGGCCACCACGCGCGCCGCCGACTGACCCCGTTTCACCCGATCGGTCCCCAACTCGGGCGGGTCGGCCGCCGCGCTGCTCGAATGTGAGACGAGTCCTGCCCAGCCGTCGGGGCGGGCCCGTCCACCCGGGGAGCGCGCGTGTCCACAGTCCATCACCAGCGGGCCTCCGGCGAGGCCCACCTCGGGCACGTGATCTTCATCTCGGCGGCCGCCGCGATGGGCGGCTTCCTGTTCGGCTACGACAGCGCCGTGATCAACGGCGCCGTGACGGGCATCCAGAAGCACTTCGCGGTGGGCCACGGCACCACCGCCTTCGTGGTGGCCATCGCGCTGCTCGGCTCGGCCGCCGGCGCGGTGGTCGCCGGCCGGCTGGCCGACCACTTCGGCCGGGTGCGCACCATGCTGCTGGCCGCCGTGCTGTTCGCGGCCAGCGGCGTCGGCTCGATGTTCCCGCCGAACATCGAGGCCCTCGCGAGCTGGCGCGTGGTCGGCGGCGTCGCGATCGGCATCGCCTCGGTGATCGCGCCGACCTACATCGCCGAGGTCGCGCCGACCGCCTACCGCGGCCGGCTCGCCTCCTTCCAGCAGATGGCGATCGTGCTCGGCATCACCGTCTCGCAGCTCGCCAACTACGCGCTCAACCAGGCCGCCGGCGGCGAGTCCACCGGCCACCTCGGCGGCATCCAGGCCTGGCAGTGGATGCTCGGCGTCGAGACCATCCCGGCCCTGGTGTACGGGCTGATGGCACTCTCCATCCCGGAGTCGCCGCGCTTCCTGATCGCCGACCACCGCGAGGAGCAGGCCCGCAAGGTGCTGGTCGAGGTCGAGGGCGAGGACGTCGACCTGGACGCCCGGGTCGCCGAGATCCGCGCGGTGCTGGAATCCGCCCACAAGCCCCGGCTCAAGGACCTGCTCGGCGGCCGCTTCGGCCTGCTGCCGATCGTCTGGGTCGGCATCGGCGCCTCGGTGTTCCAGCAGTTCGTCGGCATCAACGTGATCTTCTACTACTCGTCCCTGCTCTGGCAGTCGGTCGGCATCAACGAGTCCAACTCGCTGCTGATCAGCCTCTCCACCTCGATCGTCAACGTGATCGGCACGGTGATCGCGATGACCCTGGTGGACCGGATCGGCCGCAAGCCGCTGGCCCTGGCCGGCTCGATCGGCATGGCGGCCGCGCTGGGCACGGCCGCCTGGGCGTTCTCCTACCGGCACGGCACCGGCGACACCGCGACCCTGGACAACACCCACGCCACCGTCGCCCTGGTCGCCGCCCACGTGTTCGTGCTCTGCTTCGCCTTCTCCTGGGGCGTGGTGGTCTGGGTGCTGCTCGGCGAGATGTTCCCCAACCGGATCCGGGCGCTGGCCCTGTCGGTCGCGGCCTCGGCCCAGTGGATCGCCAACTGGGCGATCACGGTCAGCTTCCCGGACCTCGCCGACTGGAACCTCTCCGCGACGTACGTCATCTACGCGGCCTTCGCGCTGCTCTCCATCCCGTTCGTGGCCTTCTGCATCAAGGAGACCAAGGGCCGCGCCCTGGAGGAGATGGGCTGACCGGCCCCGCCCTCCCGCTCCCCGCCGCAGACGGCCCGACCCACCGAACGGCCCGACCGCCGAACGGCCCAGCCCCGACCGGCCCGACCCACCGAGAGGAAGCCATGCCCGACCACGGCGGCCCCCGGCAGAACGTCAGCTTCCCGAGCAACGGCCGCACCGCGCACGGGTACCTGGCCCGCCCTCCGCAGGGCGTCGGACCGGGCCTGGTTGTCGTGCAGGAGTGGTGGGGGCTCACCTCGCACGTCGCGGACATGGCCGACCGCTTCGCCGCCGAGGGCTTCACCGTGCTGGCCCCCGACCTCTTCGGCGGCACCACCACCCACGACGGCGCCGAAGCGGCCCGGCTCAAGCGCGAACTCCCGGTCGAGCGGGCCGTCGAGGACCTCTCCGGCGCCGTCGGCCACCTGCTCGCGCTGGACGGCGTGGTCGGCGACGCGGTCGGCGCGGTCGGCTTCTGCATGGGCGGCGGCTTCGCCCTGATGCTGGCGGCCCGGGCCGGCGACGCCGTGGCCGCCGCGGTCCCCTTCTACGGCCTCCCGGCGGACCCCGACTTCGACTACCGCGGCCTGACCGCCCACGTCCTCGGCCACTTCGGCGAACTCGACGGCTCGATCCCGATGGCCGCCGTGGACGAGGCGGCCACCCGGATCGGCGAGGCCACCGACGTCCGCCCCGAGATCCACTTCTACCCGGCCGGGCACGCCTTCATGAACGACGAGAACCCGCTGGGCACCTACGACGCCCTCCAGGCCCGGATCGCCTGGCGCCGCACCCTCACCTTCCTCTGGGGCCACCTGGGCTGACGCCCCGCCCCGCCAGCGCCCCGACACCCCACCGGCCCCCGGCGCCCCGCCCCACCCGCCGGCGCCCGCCCCCACCGGTTCGGGCGCGAAATCCGGATGACACCGGTACGAACTCCGACCATAGTCACCCGGGTGCCGACCCCACTCCCCCGCCGCCCCACCTGGGCGAGCCGCAACTTCCGCATCCAGACCGCCGCCACCGTGATCAGCGGCCTCGGCAACGCCGGCGCCCCCATCGCCACCGCCTTCGCCGTCCTCGGCAACGGCGGCGGCGCCACCGAGGTGGGCTACGTCACCGCCGCGCGGCTGCTGCCCACCGTGCTGTTCCTGCTGGTCGGCGGCACCCTCGCCGACCGGCTCCCGCGCCACCACGTGATGGTCGCCGCCAACCTGTTCAGCGGCGCCTCCCAGGCCGTGCTGGCCGCCCTGGTGCTGGCCGGGAACGTCCAGCTGTGGCAGCTGCTGGTGCTCTCCGCCGCCGGCGGCGCCGGCTACGCCCTCTACTCCCCCGCGGCCGGCGGCATGATCATGCAGGCCGTCCCCCAGGAGCACGCCGCCCGCGCCTTCGCGGTCTTCCGGATGGGCCTGAACGCCTCCCAGATCGGCGGCGCCGCCCTCGGCGGGGCGCTCACCGCCGCCGTCGGCCCCGGCTGGGTGCTGGCCCTGGACGCCCTCTGCTTCCTGGTCGCCGCCTCCCTGCGCTTCTTCCTGGAGCCCGAGTCCGCGCCCGCCCCCTCCGGCGGCGGCATGCTGCGCGACCTGCGCGAGGGCTGGCGGGAGTTCGCCTCCCGCCGCTGGCTGTGGGTGATCGTGCTGCAGTTCGCCGTCGTGGTGGCCTGCATCAACACCGTCGAGGCGGTGTACGGGCCGACGGTGGCCGACGAACGCCTGGGCGGCGCGGGCGCCTGGGGCCTGGCGATGTCCGCGTACGGCGTCGGCCTGGTCGTCACCGGCCTGCTGATGGCCCGTTGGCGCCCCCGCCGGATCCTGCTGGTCGGCAACTGGGGCGTGTTCCTGTTCGGCGCCCCGGCCCTCGCCCTGGCCGCCGGCGCCCCGCTGCCGCTGCTGATCGCCGCGATGTTCCTGTCCGGGGTCGGCGTCACGGTCTTCGGCGTCAACTGGATGGTCGTGCTCCAGCAGGAGATCCCGGAGGAGATGTTCTCCCGGGTCTCCGCGTACGACGAACTCGGCTCCTACTCGCTGGCCCCGGTCGGCACCGCGCTGGCCGGCCCGGCCGCGGCCGCGCTCGGCCTGTCCGGCGCGCTGTGGGCCTGTGCGGCGCTGTGCCTGCTGCTGAGCGCCGTCGTCCTGATCGACCCGCAGATCCGCCGGCTCTCCCGCCGCGACCCGCGGGGAAGCACCCCGGACGCACCGGTGCCCGCCGGCGAACCCGCGCCCGCGCCGTGAGCGCCCTGTGCGCCCCGCGTGCGCCCGTCGGAAAGCAACCATCGGGGCCGACGGTTCGTCCGACCGGGTAGGAAGATCCATCCACTTGGGGGCCCACCGGTGCCGAAGCCACTGCTGTTCCTGGACGTCGACGGGGTGCTGAACCCGGTCTGCCCGCCTCCGGACGCCGGGTTCGACACCCACACCCTGCTCGGCTACGCCGTCCTGCTCTCCGCCGAGCACGGCGCCTGGCTGCGCGAACTCGCCGGGACGTACGAGCTGGTCTGGGCCACCACCTGGGAGGAGCACGCCAACACCCACATCGCCCCGGCGATCGGCCTGGACCCGCTCCCCTTCGTCCGCTTCACCGGGTACGTCCCGCAACCCGACGACCCGCGCGTCCCGTTGATGCAGCTGTTCTCCGCCCGCAAGTGGGCTCCGCTGCTGCGCTACGCCGAGGGCCGCCCGTTCGCCTGGGTGGACGACGTCATCCCGTCCCGGCTGGTCCGCCGCTCGCTGTGGCGCCGGGACCGCCTGCTGCTGCCGATCGACCCCGGCCGGGGCCTGGAGCGCCGGCACGTCGACCGGCTGCTCGCCCGCCCGCCGCGCAGCCAGTCCCTGTCGGGATCACCGGTCAGGGGGTCGGCAGCCAGCTGACGTGCCCGGCGAGCAGCGCGTACCCGACGAAGGCCACCGTGTCGATCAGCGCGTGCGCCGCCACCAGCGGCATCACCCGCCCCCAGCGCCGGTACAGCAGGCAGAACACCGCCCCCATCACCATGTTGCCGACCAGCCCGCCGACCCCCTGGTACAGGTGGTACGAGCCGCGCAGCACCGAGCTGGCCACCACCGCCGCCGGCCAGGACCATCCCCGCTGCCCCAGCCGGCGCAGCAGGTAGCCGAGGACGACGACCTCCTCCAGGATCGCGTTCTGCCAGGCCGACAGCACCAGCACCGGCACCCGCCACCACACGTCCGGCAGTCCGGAGGGCGCCACCGTCAGGTTGTACCCGGCCGCCTGCGAGGCCAGGTACAGCACCAGCCCGGAGCCGCCGATCGCCGCCGCGACGGCCGCGCCCCGGCCCAGGTCGCGCAGCTTCTCCCGCAGGTCGAAGCCCAGCACCCGCAGCGAGGCGCCCTCGCGCACCAGCAGGTAGCCGACCAGCACCACCGGCATCAGCCCGCGCCCGATGTAGTACAGCTGCCAGACCAGGTCCAGCCAGGGCCGCCCGGGCGCGCGCGAGCCGTTCAGGGTGGCGACCTGCTGCCCGAGCTGGAGCGGTTCGGTGAGCGAGCCCGCGAAGCTGATCAGCGCACTGATCCCGCTGGCCCCGAGCGAGAGGCCGAGGACGACCAGCAGTTCCACGCCGAGCAGGCGTCGGTCGGGCCGCACGGTCTCCGGCACGGTCGGGCGGGTCGTCACGGGTGCTCCAGCGGACGGACGGTCGCTCCGGTCGTCGGCCGACGACCGGAGCGATCATCCTGACACAGCGGCGGGCTCAGCCCACCGGCCAGGTGTGCACCGGTTCGCCGCCGCGCATGTGCTCGGCGTAGCGCCTGGTCATCGCGGCGAGCGCGGCCGGGCGGTCCATGCCGTAATGCTCGCGCAACCGGTGGAAGGTGGCGCTCTGCCAGGCGGCGCCGTTGGTGCGGCGCAGGCAGCGCTGCTCGATGATCCCCAGGTAGCGGTCCCGGTCGGCGGGCTCCACGCCCCACTCGTCCAGCCCCTGGTAGGCCATCGGGAGCAGCTCGTTGAGCACCAGGTCGACCGCCGACACCGTCTGCAGCCCGCCGCCGCGGCCGGCCCGGCCGGGGCGCGGCCACTGGAACACCGCGTCGATGCCGTACCGGGCGCCCTGGCGGAAGTTCTCGTCCGCCCGCTCGAACGGCAGCCGGGTCCAGACCGGCCGGGGCTGCTCGGCGAGCACCCGCACCAGCCCGTAGTAGAAGGCGGCGTTGGCCAGCGTGTCGGCCACCGTCGGCCCGGCCGGCAGCGCCCGGTTCTCCACCCGCAGGTGCGCGACCCCGCCGGAGACGTCGTACACCGGGCGGTTCCAGCGGTAGATGGTGCCGTTGTGCAGCCGCATCTCGGCGAGCCTGGGCGCGCCGCCGGAGGCCAGCACCTTGAGCGGGTCCTCGTCGTCGCAGATCGGCAGCAGTGCCGGGAAGTAGCGCAGGTTCTCCTCGAACAGGTCGTACGCCGAGTCCACCCAGCGCTCGCCGAACCAGGTGATCGGGCGCACGCCCTGGGCCTTGAGCTCCGCCGAACGGGTGTCACAGGCCTGCTGGAAGAGCACCGGCCGGGTCTCCCGCCACAGCTCCCGCCCGAACAGGAAGGGGGAGTTGGCGCCGAGCGCCAGCTGCGGCCCGCAGATCGCCTGGGCGGCGTTCCACACCGAGGAGAACCGCTCCGGGGTCACCTGGAGGTGCAGTTGCAGCGAGGTCGCGGCGGCCTCGGCGACCATCGTGATGGACTCCAGCTGGAGGTGCTCCACGCCCTCGATGTCCAGCGCGATGTCCTCCCCCCGGGCGGCCAGGATCTGGTCGCTGAGCAGGCTGTAGCGCTGGTTGTGGCTCATCGCGTCCAGCCCGGTGTGGTCGTTCTCCAGGGTCGGCAGGATGCCCACCATGACGATCCGGGCGCCGGCCTCGGCCGCCTGCCGGTCGGCGTACCGCAGCCCGGTGTCGATCTCCTCGCGCAGTTCCTCGAAGACGTGCCCGCAGAGCCGGTGCGGCACGATGTTGACCTCGATGTTGAACTGGCCCAGTTCGGTCTGGAAGTCGCTGGACCCGATCGCGCTCAGCACCTGGGCGTTGCGCATGACCGGCAGGCCCTGTTCGTCGGCCAGGTTGAGCTCGATCTCCAGCCCCATCACGGCCCGCGGCCGGTCGAAGCGGTCCTCGCGCAGCATCCGCCCGAGCGCGTCGAGGCAGGCCTGGAGCTTGAGCCGGTACTGCTGCCGGTCCGCCAGATCCGCCCGTGTCGCCACGACCTTCTCGCCCACGGTCCCCTCCTCCTGAGACACCCGGCCGGTCGACCGTGCCAGCATCATGCCCACCTCGAAGATCGATACCCGAATGCTTGTACTGGCTTGCATTGCAAGGCATCTGACGGGAATTCAGGTCATCTGCAGACTTGCCCGCCGCCACCGCCTGTGATAAACAGATCACCCTGCGCATTTGTTCGATGAAGCCGCTGAGTTCGCACTGCGCTCCGGCCGGTCCGCTCCCGCCCCGAGTCCCTCGTCGACGGCGGAGACCGCGCCGGCGCCGCGATCCTGCACAACCGGACAAGGCCGGCCCCCGTCACCGTGGACGCGCCGAGCCGCGCCGGTATGCCGCACTCGCACGCCGATCTCGCTTGGAGAGGCGGACCCCGCCATGACCCTGCAGACCCCCCAGCCCCCACCGAGTGCCCTGCGCGCGGTCCTGGGCGCGCTCGACTCGGAGACCGCGCTGCGCCAGCCCGCCGCCGCCGCGCTGCGTCACCCGACCGGTCCACTGCTCCCCGCGCACCCGCTCGCGGTGCACGTCCTGGACGGCCCGCGCCCCGAGCTGCCCGCCGCCCGGCGCACCGGCTGGCGCTTCCTGATCAAGGACGGCCCCGACGTGGCCGCCGCCGCCGAGGTGGTGCAGAGCCCCGAGGGCCACACCTTCTCCCACTTCACCGCCGGCCCGTACCTCTCCTCCACCGTCCGGGCACTGCGCGAGGCCTGGCAGCTCACCCAGGGCTCCCGCTCCCGCCGCCAGCCCCGGCTGCTCACCTTCCCCGGCCAGTACGCCACCGCGCTCTGGCTGCACAGCCCCGACGCCGGCCCGTCCGCCGACCTGCTGATCCCGCTGGCCCCGGCCCCGCTCGGCGTCACCGCGCACCGCGCCTACCCGGCCGCCGAGCTGCTCCCGCTGCTCGCCCGCGCCCCGCTGGCCGGATCCCTGCTGCTCGGCTCCCCCTGAGGACGCGCACCGCACCGGCCGTCGGGCACCGCGCCCGGCGGCCCTTCGCCGCGCCCGCCCCGCCCACCGCCCTCACCCGAACGGCCACTACCCGGACGGGCCATCCGCCATGGCCCTCTCGGGCCATGCCCCGACTGGCCCACTGGTGCGCGATTTCTCCCCGGCCCCACCTGAACGGGTGATCTCTGCCCCGGAGTTGTGGCGCATGTCACGAAATTGCTGCGCGCGCGTCCGCAGATGCCGACACTGGGAACCAGCGTGGAAGGACCCCCTGTCCTACCCACTTGAGTGCTGGCCAAACCTGGCCGGCACGCGGACAGGATCCGACCACCACGGCGGCCCCGGACGGCTCGACCTCCGGGAACCGCACCACGGGGAGGATCGCAGAGCGAAGCGAGGGTACGCGTATGTGCCAGCACCGTCCTGAGTGCCCGACGGCCGAGTCCGAGGACCGCGAAGCGGCCGAGCCGGTGGCCTGCCACCCGGAGCAGGGCTGGAGCCTGCTCTGCAACGGCGTCCTCCTGTTCGAGGACACCGGAGAACTGCTGCCCGACGGCCGGGTGATCGCCCCGCGCCGCCCGGTCGCCCACGCGGCCTGAGCCCACGCCGCCCCACCGCCCGCGCCGCCACGGCCCGAGCCCACGCGGCAACCCGTCCGACACCCGGACAGCGCACAAGGGCAGAGCCCCGGCAGAAACGTTCTGCCGGGGCCCTGCCTCGTTCCTGCGCAGTCGATCAGACGCCGTACTCGTCCAGCGGCGGGCAGGAGCAGACCAGGTTGCGGTCGCCGTACGCGCCGTCGATCCGGCTCACCGGCGGCCAGTACTTGTCCGCCAGGTTCACACCCGCCGGGAAGACCGCCTCCTGCCGCGAGTAGCCGTGCGCCCAGTCGCCGGCCAGCACGGCGGCGGTGTGCGGGGCGTTGCGCAGCGGGTTGTCGTCGGCCGCCCACTCGCCCGAGCCGACCTTGTCGATCTCGCCGCGGATCTCGATCATCGCGTCGCAGAACCGGTCGATCTCGTGCAGGTCCTCGGACTCGGTCGGCTCGATCATCAGCGTGCCGGCCACCGGGAAGGACATCGTCGGCGCGTGGAAGCCGTAGTCGATCAGGCGCTTGGCGATGTCGTCCACCGTCACGCCCGTCTCCTTGGTCAGCGGGCGCAGGTCGATGATGCACTCGTGCGCGACCAGCCCGCCCGGGCCGGTGTAGAGCACCGGGAAGTGCGGCGCGAGGCGCTTGGCGATGTAGTTGGCGTTCAGCACGGCGACCTGGGTCGCGTGCTTGAGGCCCTCGCCGCCCATCAGCCGGACGTACGCCCAGGAGATCGGCAGGATCGCCGCCGAGCCCCACGGCGCGGCCGAGATCGGGCCGACGCCGGTGGCCGGGCCGGCCTCCTCCTGGAGCGGGTGGTTCGGCAGGTACGGCGCCAGGTGGGCGCGCACCGCGACCGGGCCGACGCCCGGGCCGCCGCCGCCGTGCGGGATGCAGAAGGTCTTGTGCAGGTTCAGGTGCGAGACGTCCGCGCCGAACTTGCCCGGCTTGGCCAGGCCGACCAGGGCGTTCAGGTTGGCGCCGTCGACGTACACCTGGCCGCCGGCCTCGTGCACCAGGGCGCAGATGTCGGTGATCTGGGTCTCGTACACGCCGTGGGTCGACGGGTAGGTGACCATCAGCACCGACAGGTTGTCGCGGTGCTGCTCGATCTTGGCCTTGAGGTCCTCGACGTCCACGTCGCCGTCGACCAGGGTCTTCACCACGACCACGCGCATGCCGGCCATCACCGCGGAGGCGGCGTTGGTGCCGTGCGCCGAGGACGGGATCAGGCAGACGTCGCGCTGGGCGTCACCGTTGGCGTGGTGGTAGGCCCGGACGGCCAGCAGGCCGGCCAGCTCGCCCTGGGAGCCGGCGTTCGGCTGGATCGAGACGGCGTCGTAGCCGGTGACCTCGACGAGCTGCTGCTCCAGCTGGCGGATCAGGGTCAGGTAGCCCGCGGCCTGGTCGACCGGCGCGAAGGGGTGCAGCTGGCCGAACTCCGGCCAGGTCACCGCCTCCATCTCGGTGGTGGCGTTGAGCTTCATGGTGCAGGAGCCCAGCGGGATCATGCCGCGGTCCAGCGCGTAGTCCCGGTCCGACAGGCGGCGCAGGTAGCGCAGCATGGCGGTCTCCGAGCGGTGGCTGTGGAAGACCGGGTGGGTCAGGTACTCGTCCTCGCGCAGCAGCGCGGCCGGCAGCGCGTCGGCGGCCTCGGCGGCCTCGACCGCGGGGACGCCGAACGCGGACCAGACGCCGGCCAGGTGCTCGCGGGTGGTGGTCTCGTCGGCGGAGACCGAGATCCGGTCCTCGCCGTCCTGGAACACGTTGATGCCGTTGGCGCGGGCGGCGGCGGCGATCTCGGCGGCGCGGCCCGGGACGACGGCGGTGACGGTGTCGAAGAACTCGCCGTGCAGCAGCTCGACGCCGCCGGCCCGCAGGCCCTCGGCGAGGGCGGCGGCGTAGCGGTGGGTGCGGCGGGCGATGTCGGCCAGGCCGTCCGGGCCGTGGTAGACGGCGTACATCGAGGCCATCACGGCGAGCAGCACCTGGGCGGTGCAGATGTTGCTGGTGGCCTTCTCGCGGCGGATGTGCTGCTCGCGGGTCTGCAGGGCCAGGCGGTAGGCACGGTTGCCGTCGGCGTCGACGGAGACGCCGACCAGGCGGCCGGGCAGCGAGCGGGCGTACTCGGCGCGCACCGAGAGGTAGCCGGCGTGCGGGCCGCCGAAGCCCATCGGGACGCCGAAGCGCTGCGAGGTGCCGCAGGCGATGTCGGCGCCCAGCGCGCCCGGGGACTTGAGCAGGGTCAGCGCCAGGAGGTCGGCGGCGACGGCGACGATCGCGCCCAGGCCGTGCGCCTGCTCGATCACCGCGGTGAGGTCGCGGACCACGCCGGTGGCGCCCGGGTACTGCAGCAGCACGCCGAAGACGCCGCGCTCGGCGATCTCGGCCGGGATGCCCTCGGACAGGTCGGCGACGACGACCTCGACGCCGGTCGGCACGGCGCGGGTGTTGATCACCGCGACGGTCTGCGGCAGGGTCTCGGCGTCGACCAGGAAGACGCCGCCCTTGACCTTGGTGACGCGGCGGGCCAGCGCCATCGCCTCGGCGGCCGCGGTGCCCTCGTCCAGCAGCGAGGAGCCGGAGGTGGGCAGACCGGTCAGGTCGGAGACCAGGGTCTGGAAGTTGAGCAGGGCCTCCAGGCGGCCCTGCGAGATCTCCGGCTGGTACGGGGTGTACGCGGTGTACCAGGCCGGGTTCTCCATGACGTTGCGCAGGATCACCGGCGGGGTGAAGGTGCCGTAGTAGCCCAGGCCGATCATCGGCTGGAGCACCTGGTTGCGGCCGGCCAGCTCGCGCAGCTCGGCGAGGACCTGTGCCTCGCTGCGGCCGGCGGGCAGGTCCAGGGCGGTGATGGAGCGGATCGCCTCGGGAACGGCGGTGGCGGCGAGCTCGTCCAGCGAGCCGTAGCCGACGGAGGCCAGCATCTTCTCCTGCGCGGCGGCGTCGGGGCCGATGTGGCGGCTCTCGAAGGGGCTGGCCAGCTCAAGCTCGGTGAGGGTCGAGGCGCTGGTGGGGCGTCCCGCGTTCGGCTGGGCGTTCATGGTGGTCGAGGCCTCCTGGTCACGGACCGGCGGGGGTACGCACGCCGGCCGGTCGCGCCGCTGCGGACAGCGGACCGACCTGGGCGGGCGGACCCGAAAGGCCTCCCCCTCTGTCATCGGGACCTGAGAGCTTCGCCCGCACGCCGCGCGATGGCGCGCCGTCGGCTTGCACCGTCGGTGAGGGTGGTGATCGTCGGCTCCCGCGCCGGCGGTCCTGCCCTGCTTTCCAGAGTGACCTATCCCGCACGGTACGGATGCCTGAGAGATTCCGGGGAGGAGTTGCTCCTTCGGCGCCCCGACCAGCGGTTTTCACTGTCGGGGACTCTCCCGAGCGGGCTCGGCGGTCGCGGCCCAGGGTACCAGCGGGAGGGCTTCCGATCACGGGTGCGTCCGGTCACTCCGGGTCTACGCGCGTCCCCCGGACGGCCCAGCGCGAAGCCCGTCCGGCGCACCCCGGTCGCGCGCGTCCGATTGATGGCTTTTGGTGTGAAGTGGCGGACGGGACGGGTGCTCCGGCCGCCTCACCTGCGGGAGTTCCGCAGGCGCAGCGCTTGGAGGAAAGAGTGCAGACCGACATCGACCCCAGGGACCTCATCGGCCACAAGGCGGTCGACCGCAACGGGGACAAGATCGGCACGGTGGACGAGGTGTACCTGGACGACGCCACCGGGCATCCGGAGTGGGCGGCCGTCCGCACCGGCATCTTCGGCCGGGACGCCTTCGTCCCGCTCACCACGAGCGAGTTCTCCGGCGAGGAGCTCCGGGTGCCGTACGACAAGTCGCTGGTGAAGGACTCGCCGGACTTCGGCGTGGGCCAGCACCTGTCGCCGGCCCAGGAGCTCCAGCTCTACCGCTACTACGGCCTCGACACCCCCGCGGACGGCCGTCCGGCCACCACGGAGCCCGCCCGGGACGACCGGCCGGACCTCGACTTCGGCACCACCACGGCCGCCAAGCCGATCGCCTTCCACTCCCCCGACCCCGACCCCGACCCCGCCCCGGCCACGACCGCGACCGCGACGGGCACGACCACCATGACCAGCACCGGCACGACCCACACCAGCACCGACACCGCCACGGAGGCCCACGTGCGGACCCTCAGCACCCCCGCACCGATCGCCAACGGCACCGTCCTCGCGCCGGCCGCCGCCCACCTGGCCGAGCCGAAGCCGCAGCCCGCCGCGACCACCCCGGCCGCGAACGGCACCGCCGCCTCCTCGGCCCCCAGCGGCCCGGTCGAGATCACCTGCCGCGAGGAGCGGCTGGACATCACCACCGAGTGGCACGTGCTGGGCACCGCGAAGCTGCGCAAGTACGTGACCAGCGAGCAGGTCGAGCGCCGCGTCCCGGTGGTCCGCGAGCGGGTCCGGGTGGAGCGGATGCCGGTCGGCGAGGCCGAGCTGGCCTCGCTGACCGAGAAGGAGATCGACGAGGCGGTCGAGGAGGTGACCCTCCGTGAGGAGCGGCCGGTGGTCCGCAAGTACCTCGCCCCGATCGAGCGGGTCCGCCTGGTGGTGGAGCGCTACACGGAGGAGGAGGTGGTCCGGGACGAGCTCCGCCGCGAGCACGTCGAGGTCCACGACGACACGGCCGCCACCGCACCGGCCGAGGCGGGCGAGGCGCTCGTCCACGCGGCCGACGGCCCCCGGCCCGCCGCCCTGCGCCCGCTGGCCTGACCTCCCCGATCTCCGCCCGTTCCACGAGGGCCCCGGACTCCGGTCCGGGGCCCTCGTGTTGCGCCGTAGTTCCCCACTTTGCCAAACCTTAACCACTCGATATTTGACATCATGAACTATCCACCCGCACAGTTACTTGAGTTCATTCACTATGTACGGGAGGAAGCAACCGTGAGTGAGGCACCACAGCCCACCACTGCGGCCGAGAAGCAGAGCAACGCCCGGGTCCTGCCGGCCCTCATCCTGGCGATGCTGTCCTTCAGCGTGGTGCAGACCGCGGTCGTCCCGATCCTGCCGTCGCTGGCCAAGGAACTGGACGTCTCCGGGTCGAACATCACCTGGCTGATGACCGCCAACCTGCTGTCCGCGGCCGTGCTGACTCCCCTGCTGGGCCGCTTCGGCGACCTCCGGGGCCGCAAGCCCATGCTGCTGATCTCGCTGGCCGGCCTGATCGCCGGTTCGGCGCTGGCCGTCTGCACCCACTCCTTCACCTGGCTGATCGTCGCCCGCGTCCTCCAGGGCGCCGGCGGTGGCGTGATGCCGCTGGCGATCAGCATCGTCCGTGACGAGCTGCCCAAGCGGAAGGTGACCGGCGGCGTCGCCGCCATCAGCGCCTCGATGGGCGTCGGCTCCGGCCTCGGCCTGGTCGCGACCGGCCTGCTGCTGGAGCACTGGAACTACAAGTCCATCTTCTGGATGGGCCTGGCCTTCGGCCTGCTCGCCATCGCCCTGGTCGCCTTCCGGGTCCCGACCGACCCGGTGACCGACAAGGAGGGCGGCGCCGACCCGCTCGGCGCGCTCACCCTGGCCGGCTGGCTCTCCGCCCTGCTGGTCGCGGTCAGCCAGGGCAACCACTGGGGCTGGACCTCCACCAAGACCCTCGGCCTGTTCGCCGTCGCCGCGGTGGTCGCCCTGATCTGGGGCGTCATCGAGACCAAGGTCGCCCACCCGCTGGTGGACCTCAAGATGATGGGCCGCCCGGCCGTCGCCTTCACCAACCTGGCCGGCCTGCTGATCGGCTTCGGCATGTACGGCTCGTTCATGGTCATCAGCAACTTCGCCCAGACCCCGGAGAAGCTGGCCCACTACGGCTTCACCGCGACCGTGCTGCACGCCGGCGTGATGCTGCTGCCGTCCGCGATCGGCTCGATGGTCGCCGCCCCGATCGGCGCCCTGATGATCGCCCGCCGCGGCCCGCGCCTGCCGCTGGTCCTCGGTGGCGTCCTCGGCGCGATCGCGATGGCCTACCTGGCCCTGCGGCACAGCGCCGAGGGCGACATCTACACCGCTTCCGCGATCTTCGGCCTCGGCATCGGCCTCGCCTTCGCCGCGATGCCCGCCTTCATCAACGGCGCCGTCCCGGTCGAGCAGAGCGGCATCGCCAACGGCATGAACTCCGTGCTGCGCACCGTCGGTGGCGCGATCGGCACCGCCGTGATGACCGCCATCCTGACCGGCGACACCATGAAGCTCCCGATCAAGATCCCGGTGCTGCTGCCCACCCTGGACGCCTACAAGCACGCGTTCTGGGTCACGGCCGTCGTCTGCGTCATCGCCGGCGTCGTCCCCTTCCTGATCCGCACCACCAAGCCGGCCGTCACCGTCGCCGGCGGCGCGGCCCGGCAGGACTCCAGCCCCGAGCTGGCCAAGACCGACGCCTGACGAGGCGTCCGGCCCGCGCGTTCAGGGACAGGACGCGCGGGCCCGGGCCTCCGCCCGGTCGCGAGGGCATCGCGACCGTCCGGGGCCCGGCACGGTATGCGGCCCCACCCGGTACTTCCTACCGGGTGGGGCCGTTCCGCGTTCCCGGGCCGCTACCGCGCCCGCCGCGGGCACCGCCCCTCAACCCCCTACGCCTCAGCCCCGTCCGCGTCCGGCTCCTCCGGCTGCCGCAGCGGCAGCGGCCGGGCCGGCTCCAGCGCCGGATCGTCCACCGCGAAGGTCCGCACCCGGCCCGGCCCGCTCCACGGCGTCTCGAACCGCACCGTCACCCGCCCCACTCCGCTGCCCTGGACCCACCCCGGCCCCAGCTCGGCGTGCCGGATGTCCTGTCCGGGCATCCAGCGCCGCACCACGACCTCCTCCGGCTCCTCCTCGGCCACCGCCGCCTCGGCCACCTCGGCGTGCTCCGCCGCCTCCTCCCGCAGCGCCTGCGCGAAGAGGTCCTCCTGGGTGTAGTCGGCCAGTTGGGCCACGCCCACCCCGAGCAGCCGCACCCCGCCGGTGATGTCCACCTGCTCGGCGAGGCGCCGGGCCGTCGCCGTGATCACCGCCGCGTCGTCGGTGGGCCCGCCCAGGGTCTCCGAGCGGGTCAGCGTCGAGAAGTCGAACCGCCGCACCTTGAGCACCACCGTCCGGCCCGAGCGCCCGGCCGAGCGCAGCCGCCGGACGCAGCGCCCGGCGAGCGCCTCCACCTCCCGCAGCACCCGGTCCCGGTCGGCCAGGTCCACCTCGTAGGTGTCCTCCACCGAGACGGACTTGGCATCCTGGTCGGCCACCACCGGCCGGTCGTCCAGGCCGGTCGACATGTGGAAGATCCCGGTGCCGTGCGCCCGCCCGAGCAGCTGGACCAGCTCCGCCTCCCCCGCCTCCGCGAGGTCCGCCACCGTGCTCAACCCGGCCCGGCGCAGCACCTGCTCGGTGGCCGGCCCGATCCCGGGCAGCGCCCGGACCGGCATCGGGCCGAGCACGGCCCGCTCCTGCCCCGGCTCGACCAGCACCAGCCCGTCCGGCTTGGCCTGCTCGGAGGCGATCTTCGCCATCAGCTTGGAGCCCGCCGCCCCCACCGAGCCGGTCAGCCCGGTGAGCCGCTGGATGTCCGCCCTGAGGTCCTCCGCCAGGGCCAGCACCAGCCGCTCCCCGGTCTCGTGGTCCGCCTCCGACAGCACCGGGCCGTACGGACCGGCCATCAGGTCGACGAAGGCCTCGTCCAGGCTCAACGGCTGCACCAGCGGAGACAGTTGGCGCAGCAGTCCCATCACGATCTCGCTGTTCTGCCGGTACGCCTCGAACCGCCCGGACAGGAAGGCCGCGTTGGGGCACAGCCGCCGCGCCTGGGCCATCGGCATCGCCGAGTGCACCCCGAACCGCCGCGCCTCGTACGAGGCCGTGGAGACCACCCCGCGCCCGCCGAGCCCGCCGACGACCACCGGCTTCCCGCGCAGGCTCGGCTTGGCCGCCTGCTCCACCGCCGCGAAGAAGGCGTCCATGTCGAGGTGGATGATGCTCGGCAGAGATCGCACCCGCCGATCATCGCGTACGGGTCCGACAGTGCGTACGAACCCGGCCGAGGTCCCGGCCGATGCCCGGCGCCCGCCCACGCCCCCCGGCTACTGCTTCGCGGCCTCCGCCAGCGCCTTCGGGATGCCGTCCTCCTTGGGCCCGAGGAACGCCGGGTCCGGCCGCAGCCAGACGTTCACCGCCGCCTTGCCCGCCCCGGCGACCTCCCGCAGCCCGCCGTACAGCCAGGTGGTGTCGTGCAGTTCCGGCACGCCGACCGCGTACGAGCGGATCCCCGCCGCCTCGCACAGCGCCAGCGCCCGACGGACGTGGAAGTCCTGGCTGACCAGCACCGCGCGGTCCACCCCGAAGATCCGGTGCGCCCTGGTGCAGGAGTTCCAGGTGTCGAAGCCCGCGTAGTCCCGCACCACCCGGTCCCCGGGGACGCCGTGCTCAGTCAGGTAGCGGTACATCGCGTCCGGCTCGTCGTACTCGATCCGCCCGTTGTCCCCGGTCACCAGGATGGCCTTGACCTTGCCCTCCCGGTACAGGTCCAGTGCCGCCACCAGCCGGTGCTCCAGGTACGGCGACGGCTTGCCCTGGTCCAGCCCGGCGCCGAAGACCACCGCCACCGGGGCCGAGGGCGCGCTCTCCACCGTGCCCACCCGGTCCCCCGCCCCGACCCACAGCCAGGCGCTGGGCGCCAGCGCGAGCGAGCAGAGCAGCGTCGTCGCCTGGAAGACCCTGCGCTGCGTACGGCGCTCCCGCAGCCGCGCCCGCACCCCGCCGGCCCGACGCCGCAGCAACTCCGATATCCCGGTGCCGACCTTCACGTGCCCCTCCCTCGATCGTTTCACCAGGCAACACGACGAGGCCGTGGGCCGGAACGGTTCCCCGTTCCCGCCCACGGCCCCGTGGAAGTGCTGCCGGTCAGACCGCCCGGTTGCGCCGCTGCGCCAGTTCGTCCGCCGGATCGTCACCGACCAGCGTCTCACCGGTGTCGGTCCGCTCCGCGTGCAGCCGCCCGAGGGTCGACTCCAGCTCCCGCCAGACCGCTCCGACCGCGATGCCGAACACGCCCTGACCGCCCTTCAACAGGTCGACCACCTGCTGCGGCGTGGTGCACTCGTACACCGTCGCGCCGTCGGACATCAGCGTCAGCCCGGCCAGGTCGGCCTGCTCGGCCGCCTGCAGATGGGCGACGGCCACCCGGATGTTCTGCAATGAGACGCCGGCGTCGAGCAGCCGTTTGACGATCTTCAACAGCAGCACGTCGCGGAAGCTGTAGAGGCGCTGACTGGTCGCCGGGTACACCGTGCGGACGCTGGGCTCCAACAACCCGGTGCGGGCCCAGTAGTCCAGCTGGCGGTACGTGATGCCGGCCGCCGCACAGGCCGTCGGGCCGCGGAAGCCGACCAGTTCGGACGTCGGGGCCAGCCGCTCGATCGCGGGCTGGCCCGGCTGCACGGCCGGGAACCTGCTCATCCTGGGCAGGTCCGACACGGTGCGAGCGGTGCGCGGCACGTGCACGGAGCACAGGCCTCCCACGGCCGCGTCATCGCCGGTGCTGCTCATGCCTACCTCCGTCCACTCGTGCTGCGGGCAACCGACTGCGGGCATCGGCCACCCGGACAGCCACTCCTGACGGTAGGCAGTCCCCTATGACCCGTCAACGATCGCCACGCCGGGCCAGACAAACCACATCACTCAGGAGAGTGGTTTTTCGTGCCCCTAGTGTGGGTAGGTGGACGGATTTTGGCAAAACGGCATGCAAAAAGGCTGACCAGCCCCGTCCGCCGTTCGCCCTACTGCGGGCCGCCGCCCCCGAAGTCCTCGGGCGACACCTGGTCGAGGAACTCGCGGAACTTCTCGACCTCGTCCTCCTGCTCGTCCGGGATCGCGATGCCCGCCTCCGCGAGCACCTCCTCGCTCCCGTAGATCGGCGTGCCGGTGCGCAGGGCCAGCGCTATCGCGTCGGACGGCCGGGCGCTCACCTCGACCCCGCCGGTGAAGACCAGCTCGGCGTAGAACACGCCCTCCCGCAGGTCGGTGATCCGGACCTCGGTGAGCTGCTGGCCGAGCGCTTCCAGGACGTCCTTGAACAGGTCGTGCGTCAGCGGGCGCACCGGAGTCATGCCCTGCTGGGCGAAGGCGATCGCGGTCGCCTCGCCGGGGCCGATCCAGATCGGCAGGTATCGATCTCCCCCGACCTCCCGAAGCAGCACGATCGGCTGGTTGGAAGGCATCTCCACCCGGACACCCACGACGTCGAGCTCATTCACACAGGCAACCCTATGGCTCCGACCCCGGATATGAAAGCGCAGGGCCGACGCCGCTGGTCAGCGCGGTGCACCGGGCCCGCGGCGGGCGTCCCCACGCTCTAGGACCGGGGCCGCAGACCGGCCTGGACCATGGCCGCGTGCAGCCGTACGGACAGCGTGGCCAGCTCCCGCGCGGTGGCCTCCGCGTGCGCCCGGGTCTGCGGGTTCCGGTGCCGGCGCAGCGGCGCCACCACCTGCTCCACCAAGGCGATCTCGCGGTCCGCCGCCGCCTTCATCGCCCTCAGGTGCCGCGGCTCCAGCCCGTACCGGCCGAGTTCGGCCACCAGCCGGGCCACCTGGAGCGCCTCCCCGTCGTACCCGCCGTCGGGGCCCGGCATGACCAGCCCGTACGCCTCCCACTCGGCCAGTTCGGGCTCCCCCGCCCCGGCGGCGGCCAGCAGTTCGGCCCGCCCCAGCCGGACCCCGGAGGCGACCTCGGCCGAGGCCACCAGCTCGCGGTCGGCCTCCTCCAGCGGGCCGGGCCGGGCGTCGGCGGCCGGCAGCGCGGGCGGGGCCTCACCGCGCTCGATCGCGTCCAGGTGCTCGCGGATCACCCGCAGCGGCAGGTAGTGGTCCCGCTGCATCCGCAGGACGTAGGCCAGCCGCTCCACGTCGGCGGGGCTGAACTTGCGGTACCCCGAGGGGGTGCGCTGCGGCTCGACCAGCCCCTCCGCCTCCAGGAAGCGGATCTTGGAGATGGTCACCTCGGGGAAGTCGTCGCGCAGGAAGGCCAGCACCGCGCCGATGCTCAGCAGTTCGTCACCGCCGCGCCGGCGGCCGGCGGGCCGGTCCGGACGGACCGGCTGCCGGGGGGCCGCGACCACCCCGCGCCCGCCGCGGTCCGCCTGCGGACCGGACGACGACGCAGGGTTGGCCGCCCCGAGAGAAGAGGAAGGAGTATTCGTATTCACTCGGGCTCCCGCCGACGTTGGTTTCAGTACCCCCGGTTGTGGCCGGCGAAGAACACCAGCCGGTACTTCCCGATCTGCACCTCGTCGCCGTTGTTCAGCGGCACCTCGTCGATCCGCTCCCGGTTGACGTAGGTGCCGTTCAGGCTGCCCACGTCCGCGACGCTGAATCCGGCCGGGGTGCGGCGGAACTCCACGTGGCGGCGGGAGACCGTGACGTCGTCCAGGAAGATGTCACCCTGCGGGTGACGCCCCGCCGTGGTGACGTCCGAGTCCAGCAGGAACCGGCTGCCCGAGTTCGGACCGCGCTGGACGATCAGCAGCGCCGAGCCCGGCGGCAGCGCGTCGATCGCCGACAGCACCTCGGCCGACAGCGCCGGCGTGGTCCCGGTGCCGGTGGTGGCGGAGGGGTCGTAGGACTCCAGACCGGAGATCGAGATCGTCGAGGTGGTCTCCGCCGCCCCCTCCGGCAGCAGGCCGCCGCGCAGCGCCGTACCGCAGTTGGAACAGAAGCGGGCCGCGGCCGGGTTCTGGTTGCCGCACCTGGGGCACGGAGTGGGGCCAGCCATGTTCACAGCCTCCTGGCGCGGCACACCCGACGGGTTGTGCCCGGCGTACGGGTCCGGGGCAAACCCTCCACCAGAGGTTGAGGGTCCTGACGGGAAACCTATGCGCGGGTCGCCGGAGGGGTCAACCGACGCGCCGTAGCCCGCCGGATTCCCGGCGTACTGCGCGGCACCGTCCCGGTACAGCTGCTGACCGGCGTACTGACCGGCCTCGGGGGCGGGGCGCATGCCCGGCACCGCGGGCTCGTCCTCCGACCGGCGGTGCCGGGCGGTCGGCGCCTCGACGGCGGCCGCGTCGCGGCCCTTGTTGCGACCGAACAACTTCGAGAAGAAACTCACGGGCGAATCCCCTTGCGTGTGACAGACCCGCCCGCGGGGCAGGGTGAGAACCTCGGACAGGCTGCGGGCCCGGTTGCGGCTCGGGCCTGCTGGAGTGGTACTCCGACGTGTGGTGTTGCGGTTGGTGCTACGGAGCGTACTGGTGCGAACCAGTCTCCCCCACGCGACGACGACACCCCGCACCGGGTGCCGCGGGCCCGTGACGGGCCGTTCGTCGAGCGCCCCGTCACTTCGAAGCCGGCTTGGCGTACTGCGGCGTCTTCAGATCCACCAGGGCGTCCACGACCACCTTCTGCTGCTGGGTGATCGTCGCCCGCGCCTGGTGGCTCTCCAGGGTGCGCACGACGCCCCCCGGGATGTTCAGCGCGGGCGTCAGGTCCTGCGGGTTCCCCACGACGGTGAACCGATAGGGCTGCGAGACCTTCTTCCCGTCGATCTGCACCCCACCGCCCGACAGGTCGGTGAAGTAGGTGTTGACCACCACGCGCACATCGTTGATCTGAATCGCCTCCGCCCCCGCCGCTCGAAGTTCCTGCAGGGTGTCCAGCAGCATATCCGCCTTCACCTGCCCTTGGGGGTCATCGACCGTGAGGACGATGCCCGGACCAGTGGCTTTGACCGTACCGGCCAGCACACCCAGTTCGGTCATCTTCTTCCTGGTCTGCTCCTGGGCCTCCTTGGCCTGGTTGGAGCTGTTCTCCAACTTGCCCAGGGACTGCTCGAGCTCGGCCTTCTCCTGTTGCAGACGCTGCTGACGGCTGTCCAGTTCGTCGAGGATCCGGACCAGGTCCTCCTGGCGGGCCCCGCGCAGCTGGTTGTGGTGGTCGTTGGTCGACCGCACCTGGATCGCCAGCCCCAGCCCGAGCGAGAACAGCAGCAGCGCCACCACCAGCTGCCCGCGCGACAGCCGCGGCGGCCAGACCGCCGCCTTCAACCGCCGCCGACCGGCGTTCCGGTCCCCGGCGGGCGGCTCCTCGACGGCCTCCGACTCCTCGACGGCCGGCGGCTCCGCTGCTTCCGACGGCTCGTCGGTGCCGGCCTCGGCCTCGGCCTCGACGGGCGCCTTCGTCAGCCGCACCGGCGACGGCGGCGCCGCGGACACGGTCTCAAGCTCAGCCTCAGCGTCAGACTTCTCCGACTCCCCGGCAGCTCCGAGCTCGTCCCGGTCGGCCCCGGCCACCGCCGAGGCCTCCTCGACGGCCTTCCCCGGCGACTCCTCCGGAGCCTTCCCGGCCGCCTTCCCGCCCGGCTCCGCGACGGTCTCCTCGACCGTCGGCGCCGCTGCCTCCGCCGGCTCCTCCGCCGCCGCCCCGCGGCCCTGCTCAGGCACGGAAGACATGGCGCCGGATCGCCGCCGCGTTGGAGAAGATGCGGATGCCGAGGACGACGACCACACCCGTGGACAGCTGCGAACCGACACCCAGCTGGTCGCCCAGGAAGACGATCAGCGCGGCGACCACCACGTTCGACAGGAACGAGACGATGAAGACCTTGTCGTTGAAGATCCCGTCCAACATCGCCCGGACGCCGCCGAACACCGCGTCCAGCGCCGCCACCACCGCGATCGGCAGGTACGGCACGACGGCGTCGGGCACCTCGGGTTGGACGAAGAGCCCGACGACCACCCCGATCACGAGACCCAGTACGGCAATCACGGTCTAGCTGCTCCTGTCCCTGTGGTGGTCTTGGTCGATCCGCCGGACGGCCGCCGCTTCGGGGACGGCCCGGCACCGGGCGCGGACGGTGAAACGGACGCGGCGGGGCTCTCCGAGGTTCCCGGGACGCTCGTCGGCGTCCCGCTCTGACCGGCCGACGGACCGGCTGACGGGGACGCCGACGCGGACCCGGTCGGCGAGGCCTCGGGCGTGACGGGCTGGGCGCTCCGCAGCGACACGCCGACCGCCGCCGGCAGGGTCAGGCTCTTCTGGGTGGAGAGCGTCGACTTGATGCCGTACTTCTCCTCCAGCAGCCGCAGGTACTGCCCGGCCATGTCGTTCTCGAAGGCGGTGAGGAGCTTCGGCCCGTCCCCGATCGCCTGGATGTTGTACGGCGGCACGAGCGGCCGGTTGTCCACCAGCACGGCCTCACCGGCCGCCCGGATCGCGGACAGCGCGGTCAGCCGCTGGCCGTTGATCGAGACGGCCTCCGCCCCGGATCCCCACAGACCGTTCACCACCAGTTGCAGGTCCCGGTCGCGCAGCCGGCCGCTGTTGGAGAAGCCCTGCCCGGCCCGGGGGTCGACGTTGCCCCCGCCGCCGGTGCCGGCCGCGTCCTCCAGGACCAGCTTCACCCCGGGCCCGGTGACCTCCCCCAGCCCGACCTCACCGGTCAGGCCGCTGCTGCCGCCGTCCCCGGAGGCCAGCGCCTGCTGCTGGGTGTCGTCGACCTTGCGCCGCAGGTCCTGGACCTCCTTCTGCAGGCGGTCCGCCGAGCCGTTGCTGTCGTTGATCCGGTGGATCAGCGCGTCCCGTTCCTTGGCCAGCGTCGGTTCCGCCTTGTGGGCGTTCACCGCGCCGATGGTGACCACGGTTCCGACCAGCGCCAGTCCGGCGCCGAGCGTCAGCAGTCCGCGCAGCGTGCGGGGTATCCGGCTGTCGTGCTCACCGCCCCGGGCCGCGGCCGCCTCGGCGTAGCCCTCGTCCAGGCTGTGGTCCATCACGTTGGTCAGCAGGGACATCGAGGCGTCGGGGCGGTTGTACCGCCCGTTCGGAGCACTCGGCGTCGGCGTCGCTGGCATGCGGACCATCGTCCCACGACGGCGGAGGGCCCTGCGCACGGCCCCTGAGCTGCACACACGCCATACACATGGACGGAAAGCGACGGACCATTCCGAATGAGGTGAAAACGGACAACGGGGCGTGCGGACAGCTCCGCACGCCCCGCCGTTCAGGGGGCCGTCTGCTCAGGACGTCACCGCCCCGCGCCCTCCACCACCGCCGCCCACTCGTCCAGCAGGGCATCGGTGGCCTCGTCGTCCGGACCCTCGGCCCACAGGTGGGTGACCGCCTCGGCCGGATCCGGCAGCACCAGCGTCCAGCGCCCGTCGGCCTCGACGACCCGGACACCGTCCGTGGTGTCCAGCCGCCGGCTGCCGGCCGCCTCCACCACCGAACGCATCACCATGCCCTTCGCCGCCCACGGCGTCGCGATGTCCCGCCGCCGGATGTGCGCCTGCGGGATCCGCGCGTCGATCTGGCTCAGCGTGAGCTGGGTCCGCGCCACCAGGCCGACCAGCCGGACGAAGGCCGCGGCGCCGTCCAGCACCCCGCTGAACTCGGGCACCACGAAGCCGCCGCGCCCGTCCCCGCCGAACACCGTGCCCTCGGCGGCGGCCGCCTTCGCGAGGTCGTCCGGCGTGGTCGTGGTCCAGATGACCTGGGTCCCGTGGTACGCCGCGACCTGCTCGGCGATCCGGGTCGTGGTCACCGGCAGCGCCACCTGCCCGCTGCGCCGCTCCGCCGCGACCAGGTCCAGCAGCACCAGCAGCGCCCGGTCGTCGTCGATCACCCGACCGAGCTCGTCCACGAAGGCGACCCGCTCGCCGACCGGGTCGAACCGCACCCCGAAGGCCGCCCGCGAGGAGGCCACCAGCTCGCCGAGCCTGGCCAGCCCGGCCCGCCGGGTCTCCGCGTCCTCGGTCGGCCGCGCCTCGTCCAGCCCGCTGGAGACGGTCAGCGCCTCCACCCCGAGCCGGCCGAGGATGCTGGGCAGAACCAGCCCGGCGCTGCCGTGCGCGGTGTCCACCACCACCTTCAACCCGGCCTCCCGGACCCCGGTGGTGTCCACCGCCCGCAGCAGGTTGCCCGCGTAGGAGTCAAAGACGCTGGACGGGAAGGTCAGGTCCCCGATCTCGCCCGGGAACGCCCTCCGGTACTCCTGACGTGCGTAGACCCGGTCGAGCTTGCGCTGCCCGGCCTGCGAGAGGTCCGCCCCGCGCTCGTCGAAGAAGAGGATGTCCAACGAGTCCGGCACACCCGGCGTGGTCCGCAGGAAGATCCCGCCCGCGCTCCCCCGCGCGGTGTGCTGCCGGGCCACCGGCATCGGCACGTTCTCCAGGTCGCGGACGTCGATCGCGGAGGTCTGCAGCGCCGAGATCATCGCCCGTTTGAGCGCACGGGCACCACGCGAGTGGTCACGCGCAATGGTGACGGTGGCCCCCTTCTTCAAGGTCGTGGCGTACGCGCCCGCCAGCCGCACGGCCAGCTCCGGGGTGATCTCGACGTTGAGGATGCCGGAGACGCCGCGGAGCCCGAAGAGGTGCTCCTGGCCGCGCGACTCCCAGATCACCGAGGTGTTGACGACGGCGCCGGCCTCGATGGTCTTGAACGGGTAGACCCGGACGTTGGCCCCGATGATCGACTCCTCGCCGATCAGGCACTCGTCCCCGATCACCGCGCCGTCCTCGATCCGCGCGGCCCGCATCACATCGGTGTTCTTGCCGACCACGCAACCGCGCAGATTGCTCTGCGGTCCGACGTAGACGTTGTCGTGCACCACCGTCTTGTGCAGGAAGGCACCGCGCTTGACCACCACGTTGCTGCCCAGCACGGTGTGCTCGCGGATCTCCACGCCGGCCTCGACCTTGGCGTAGTCCCCGATGTACAGCGGCCCGCGCAGCACCGCCTCCGGGTCCACCTCCGCCCCTTCGGCCACCCAGACGCCCGGCGAGATCTCGAAGCCGTCGAGCTCGACCTCGACCTTGCCCTCCAGGACGTCCGCCTGGGCCTTGCCGTAGCTCTCGTGGGTGCCCACGTCCTCCCAGTAGCCCTCGGCGACGTAGCCGTAGACCCGCTTGCCCTCCTTCAACAGCTGTGGGAAGACGTCACTCGACCAGTCCACGGACTCACCCGCGGCGACGTACTCGAAGACCTCCGGCTCCATCACGTAGATACCGGTGTTCACCGTGTCGGAAAAGACCTGGCCCCAGGTCGGCTTCTCCAGGAAGCGCTCGACCCGGCCGTCCTCGTCGGTGATCGTGATTCCGAACTCCAGGGGATTCGGCACCCTGGTGAGACAGACCGTGACCAGTGCGTTCTTACTGCGGTGAAAGTCGATCAATTCGGAGAGATTGAAGTCGGTCAGCGCGTCACCGGAGATCACCAGAAAGGAGTCGTCCTTGAGCGCGTCCTCGGCGTTCTTGACACTCCCCGCAGTGCCTAGTGGCGTCTCCTCATGGGCATACGTGAGGTGCATGCCCAGTTCCTCGCCGTCACCGAAGTAGTTCTTGACGAGTGACGCCAGGAACTGCACGGTGACGACGGTGTCGGAGAGGCCGTGCCGCTTCAGCAGCCGAAGCACGTGCTCCATGATCGGCATATTCGCGACCGGAAGCAGCGGCTTCGGCATGCTGGAGGTCATCGGGCGGAGTCGGGTGCCCTCGCCCCCTGCCATTACTACGGCTTTCATTACGGGTGCGTCCTCCTTCGCGGTGGTGGACCTGCAGGTCCATCAAACCGTTCCAGAGGGTTCTCTACCCGGAAGGTATCGTCCGACGCACCGGGACGGCGTGGGACTTCTCTCAGATCACGTCTCAGACTGTGGACGCCGAGCCCGCGGGGCCCGCCTTGATGATCTGCCGCGCCTGCACCGCGTAAAGGATCGCCGACCACCAGTACAGCGTGGTCCCCCACCAGATGAAGGCCCAGCTCACCACCTCGGCCGGCCGCGCGATCCAGCTGTCGATGCCGCCGAGCAGGAGAAGCGGAAACGCGTACATCAGATTGAAGGTCGCGGCCTTGCCGAGGAAACTCGTCTGGAGCGGCCCGTAACCGTGCCGGTTCAGAATGGGCAGCAACGAGGCGATGAAGACCTCGCGGGCCAGCAGAATCGCCGTCACCCACCACGGCAGGAACTCACGCCACGTCAATCCGACGAGCGTGGACAGCACATAGAGCCGGTCGGCCAGCGGATCCAGCAGCTGCCCCACCCGGCTGATCTGCCCCCACCGCCTGGCGAGCTTTCCGTCCAGGTAGTCGCTGATTCCGCTGAGCATCAGGATCAGCAGCGCCCACCCGTCGTTCTTCGGCCCGCCGAAGACGGGCCACAGAATGAGCCAGAGAAAAACCGGAACGCCGACCAGCCGGCCCATGCTCAGCAGGTTGGGGATGGTGAGGACGCGATCGGTCTGGACCCGCGTCTCCTGGACCTCCACCCGGGTACTCCTGTCCTGTGTCACGACAATGCACGTTGACCCTACAACAGAAAAGCCCCCGCCCGGTTCACCCGGCGGGGGCTCTTCTGAATGATTGTTCGGCGGCGTCCTACTCTCCCACAGGGTCCCCCCTGCAGTACCATCGGCGCTGTGAGGCTTAGCTTCCGGGTTCGGAATGT
>NZ_JBHJWG010000045.1:0-78440 GCF_042266305.1 Kitasatospora sp. NPDC056076 | reverse complement strand
TTGACTTTTGGCACGCTGTTGAGTTCTCAAGGAACGGACGCTTCCTTCGGACCGCCTTCCAGCGGGCCCTCCGGGCGCTTCGTTCTTTCGTGTTTTCAGCTTATCAGATGTTTTCCGCTCCGTTTTCCGGGGCTTCGTCATCCAACTCGCCGGTGCCTTCCGGGGTTTGATGCCCCGTTCGACGTTTCAAACTCTAGCCGAGCCCCGCTCCGAAAAGCGAATCCGGCCGCAATCCCGATAACCAGGCATGCCGAAGTCGGCCTGTGCTGTTTCTCGTGGATTGGCCGCCCCGGAACCGTCCGCGCCATCGCGTGTCCGGTGCTCCCTGTCGGGCGACTGGGAGACAGTACCCCTACTTCTCGCCCGAAACAAATGCCCGGCCCCGGGCCGCGCGGGAGCGGTCCGGGGCTGACGGTCCCCTACTTGAAGAGGCGGTCACCGCTGTTGGCCATCCGGTGGGTGCCGCTGTGGCGGTTGACCCAGTCGCGGACGAGGTTGATCGCGTTGGCGCACTGCCAGGTGTCGTCGTACTCCCGCACGCCCGTGAAGGCGCCGTAGCCCGCGATGATGCCGTCGACCTGGGCGTCACCGAGGAGCTTGTCCACGTACCAGGGGTCGTTGTAGGTGGTCGTCCAGGACAGCGTGGCGGCGAGTCGGCCGGCTGCCCGGTCGGCCGCTCCCTTCTTCAGTTCCGCGCAGGTGTTCCAGGTGGCCTCGGTGCAGTTGCCGAACCCGTTCTTGATGTCGGTGTCGCCGTAGTCCATCGCCCGGCGGCCGACCGGGATGCCGGCGCCGGAGCTGTTGAAGGCGCCGACGACCTTGTCACGGGCCCCGGTGGTGGTCATGCCCTCCAGACGGCCGAGCTTGCCCTCCAGGCTCTTCCAGCCGCGGCCGCCGACGTCGGGGGTGTTGCCGCCGTGGTACTCGAAGAAGCCGTAGAGGACCTGGATGCCGGCGGCGGTCAGCCGCTGTGCCTTGTCGTGGAGGCCCGCGACGCTGCAGGTGCGGTTGGGCTCCTCGCCGCAGTAGTTGGGGTCCTTGATGTCCAGCCAGACCAGCGACAGCCGGCGGCCCGCGTTGGCGTTGGAGAGGATGCGGTCGATCATGCTGTCGAAGCTGGGGCCGAGCCGGTTCTCCCCGGCCGAGGAACAGTCGTGGTAGGCGCGCCACTCGTTCGGGTTCCACCAGGCGCAGACGTCGATCTCGATGCCGTTGGCGCCGTGCTTGAGCGCCACGTCCACGCCGTCCAGGGTGTCGACCCGGTGGGCGATGGCGTAGATCGGGTGGCGCTGGTCGGCCGCGGCGGCCGGGGAGGTTCCGAGCGCGGTGCCGCCGATGATCCCGCACAGCGTCGCGGCCAGCGCGGGAACCATCCGCACGCGGGCGCCGGTCCTGAGGTGAGTGGTCAAGAAAGGCACTCCTTCTCGTCCGTGTTCTGAGGTGAACATGACCGAACGTGCCAACTGTACGTCGTCGAACGGTGGATGGGGCCTGAACGCGATCACCGGCGGTTCGGCCTCCACCGTCCGCAGACGCCGCCGAGCCCCGGAGTAGTTCTCCGGGGCTCGGCGGGACCTCACGGCGCGGGCGGTCGCAGCTCCTAGACCGGGGCGAACGCGTACCACTTGGTCAAGGCGTACTCGCAGTCGAAGACGCCGAGCTTGTTGATGCTCCCCACCCAGGAGATGCACTCCTGGGCGGATCCGAACGGGCCCCAGGAATCGATCGCGACGTGGCCGGCGTTCGGGCTGAACGCGTACCAGTTGTGCTGGGCGTACTCGCAGTCCCAGAAGCCCAAGTTGCCGTAGTCCGCGACGTACTGCGTGCACTCCTGAGCGGATCCGAACGGGCCGTAGGAGCCGATGGGGTTGGCGGCCACAGCGGCAGCATGCGCAGGGGCCGGCGCCGGGGCCGGGGTCGCCGCGCCGGCGCTCGCGGCGCCTCCGACCAGGGTGGCCACGGTCAGGACCCCCGTGGCGGTGAGTGTGGCGATTGCCCTCTTCATCGATGACCTCCAGGTCGTGGCTGATCTGATCCGGTGACACGGGCATTCCGGGCGGGGCTTCCCGTGCACGTCTCACGCTAGGTCGGCGGTCCGGTGGTGGAATGCGCGACGAGTCTCCGACCCTGTGCGCAGCGTCTCCTCGACCGTCGGCCCGGGTAGGGCCCGGCGGCGCTGTTCGCGTGGGGAGAGGCCGTACGCGGCTTTGAACGCGCGGCTGAACTCGGAGGGGTTGGGGATGCCGCAGCGGGCGCCGATGGCGTGGACCGGAACGGCCATCAGGGCCGGGTCGACGAGGTCGCGGTGGGCCTTCCTCAGCCGCTGGCGGCGGATGAACCCGCTCACGGTCTCCGCCTGGGAGTGGCGCGCGAAGAGGCGGTGCAGGTGGCTGACGGAGATGTGGTGGGCGGCGGCGACCACGGGCGGGGTGAGTCCGGGGTCGTGCAGGTTGGCCCGGACGAATGCGCGGATGGTCTCCACCAGGGCCCGCTGCCGGGCCTCCAGGGGCAGCGTGCGCTCGGCGTCGAGCTCCCCGGCGATCCAGGCCGACATCAGGTCGAGCACCACCGTGCCGAGGCGGGACGCCTCCGCGGGCTGGAGGGCGGCGGCCTGGCGCTCCAGCCCCAGGAGGAACTGCGCCAGCAGCGCCCCTGTGCCCTCCCGGCCGGAGAGCCTGCGGCCGAGCAGGTCACGCATCCGGTGCGGGGGCACCGGCAGCAGCGAAACGGGCAGGTCGATCCCCACCCCGACGACTTCCGGACCGCCCCCGCCCGGGGCCCGGTCCCCGAACATCCGCGCATCGTGCGGGGTGGAGCTGTCGACGAGGGAGAAGTCCCCGGCGCCGAACGTCTCCACCTGCTCCCGCCCCCGCCGGAGCGCGTGGGTTCCCGAGGTCAGCAGCGTCAGGTAGCACAGCTCCTGATCCGAACGCCGGATCATCCGCTCCGTACGCCAGAACCGCGCCGACGGGAACGACGACCCCACCAGCACCACCGGCCCCAGCTCGAAGAGCCGCACCTGCCAGGTGAAGTCGTGTGCGTGAGCACTCGTCGCCTCGCACTCCCGCCTCCTGGCCAGCCCGTCCCGCCAGCACTCGAAACCGTCCTTCGCCGACAAACCCTCACCCTGGAGCATGCTCGTCCCTTGCGCGAACATCCCGTCCCTTCCAGACATGCCTGACATGCCTCCCCTGCCGAATCGGCGAGGCCCTCCCCGCTGCATTGTCACGCCACCGTCAAGATGGGGCGCCGCCGCCTCCCACCGCCTCGTTTGACCTCGCACGGGCCGGGCCGCGAGCATGACCGTGACCGCCGGGGAGGGACCGTGACACGAGTGACCGCAGGACAGTTGACGAACCGTCGACGACGGAACCGCCTGACCGCCGTGGCTGTCGTGACCGTTCTCGGCGGCGGCGTCGCGATCGCGATCAACGCGTGGATGGATCGGGGCCCGGAGACCCGGGTCAGCCAAGGCCCCGTGGCCGGCCACCCGCTGCTGGTCAGCTCCGACGGCCTGACCCTGACGCTCAACATCGGCTGGGGGTGCGAGGAACGGCCGGAACTCGTGGCCCAGGAGTCCACCGGCACGGTGACGGTCTCCCTGCGGCACACGGTCCGTCCGGGGTTCTGCGACCTGGGCGGCGCCGCGCAGATCGCCACCCGCCTGAGCGAACCCCTCGGGACCAGAACGCTCGACGACGCCACGGGCAAGCCCGCCGTCCACTTCGACGAGCGCAAGCTCCTCCGGCCCGCGTTCCTCCCGGAGAACTACTACCCCTCCCCCGCGGGCAGGATGGTCTACCTGCCCGGCCTGGCAGCAGTCCCGACCGACACCCCGGCCTGGGCCGTCCGGTACACCCTGGGCACGGAGCCCGACACACAAGGGAGCCTGATCATCGGCCAGACCCTCCGGAGCAGCACACCACCGCCCGGCAAGGCCGCCACCGTCAAGGGCCTCCCGGCGAGCATCACGCACGCGGACTCCCCAGGTGGCCCCCATTCACTGACCTGGTCCGACGGCACCTACACCTTCGTCGTCACCACCGGCGGCCCCCCGCGGCTCACGGACGAGGAACTCGTCCGCGTGGCGGAGGGCCTCGGGTAGCGGCCGCTGCGGCGATAGGGTGCCGGGATGGTCCCCGACGCTCCCCGACTGCTGCGCGCCGACGCCGCCCGCAACGCGGAGAAGATCATCCGGGCTGCCCGGGAGGTCTTCGCCGAGCAGGGCCCCGACGCCCACCTCGACGACGTGGCGCGCCGGGCCGGCCTCGGGGCCGCCACGCTCTTCCGCCGCTTCCCCGACAAGGCCGCGCTCCTGCGGGCCGTGCTGGACCAGCGCTTCGACGAGCACGTCCAGCCCGTCATCCAGGCCGCCGCCCACGATCCCGATCCCGCGGGCGGGCTGGCCCGAGTGCTGGCGGCGGCTCTGGAGTCGGTGGCCGGCGACTACAACGTGCTGGCCGCCGCCCGCGCCGCCGGTGTGCTGACCCCGGCGACCGGTGAGGAGTTCTTCGCCGCCCTCGACGTCCTCCTCGCGCGCGGTCAGGCAGCGGGCGTGCTCCGCACCGACCTCGTGCCCGACGACCTGCACCGCGTCGTCGTCATGCTGGTCTCGGTGCTGTGGACGGTGGACCCGGGTGAGGGCGGCTGGCGCCGGTACCTGGCCCTGGTCCTCGACGGCCTCTCCCCCGCCGGGGCCCGCCCACTGCCCTGCCCCGCCCCCGCGCTGCGCACCCGCACACCCTGACGGCTTACGGCTGAGGACTGAGGACTGACGTCAGACCTCGGACGTCAGAGGTCAGACGTCAGACGGCCCCCGTTCACCACAGCACCGGCACCTCGCCGATGCCGCCCGCCAGCCGTTCGGAGTGGTCGCGCAGGCTGCGCGCGTCCACCGCCAGCCGGAGGCCGGGGAAGCGTCGGACCAGCGCGGTCAGCGCGATCTGCATCTCGGTGCGGGCCAGCGCGTTGCCGATGCAGTAGTGGCCGCCGTGCCCGAAGGCCAGGTGGGCGTTGGGGGAACGCGACGGGTCGAAGGTGTCCGGCTCCTCGAACGCCCGCCCGTCCCGGTTCGCGGCGTTGATCGCCACCAGCACCGCCTCGCCCCGCGCGATCGCCGTCCCCGCGACGGTGACCTCCTCGCGGGCGTAGCGGGTCAGGCCCAGAGCACCGGGCGCGGCCATCCGCAGGACCTCCTCCACGGTGGCGCGGGCCGATCCGTCGGGGTCGGCGGCGAAGCGGTCGCGCCGGGCGGTGTCGCTCAGCAGGAACAGGACTCCGAGGTCGATCCGGGTCGACGTCGTCTCGTGGCCCGCGAACAGCAGTCCCACCGCCAGGCGGGTCATCTCCTCCTCGGTGAAGGACGGGTCCTGTGCCTGGACGGCCAGGATGTCGCTGATCACGTCCTGTCCCGGCCGCTTGCGCTTGTCCTCGGCGACCGCGGCCACGTACGCCTCGAACTCGGCCATGGCCGCGGCCCCGTCGGCCCCGCCGTACAGCGCGGCGATCCGCTCCGACCAGCCGCGCAGCAGCTCCCGGTCCGCGACGGGCACGCCCAGCAGCTCGCAGATCACCATCACGGGCAGCGGGAAGGACAGGTGGCCGTGCAGGTCGACGGCGCGGCGCGGATCCCCTGCGCGCTCCTCCTCCATCCCGTCCAGGCAGGACGCGGCGAGTTCCCCGATCCGCTCGCCCAGCCGCCGCATCCGCGGCGCGCTGAACGCGGGTGCCAGCATCCGCCGCATCCGGGCGTGCTCGCGGTCCTCCTCCTCGGGCGTGGGGGCGGGGCGGGTGTGCAGGGCCGAGGCCGAGATCCTCGGGGAGTCCGCGGTGTCGGGGCGCAGCCGGGAGAACCGGGTGTCGCTCAGGATCTCCCGGGCTTCCTCGTAGCGGGTCACCAGCCAGGCCGGGTCCCCGGCGGGTGTCGTCACCCGGGTGATCGGCCCTTCCTCGCGCAGCCGCGCGAGCAGCGGCGCCAGGTCCAGGGCGTTGGGACGTTCGAAGGGTAACTGCGGTGCGGGCGCGTTCATGGTCTCTCCTCACGAACACTCGGCGGAGCGGCTCTCTCCTGCCCACTCGGGGCCGGGGTGGACGAACGAGGCCCGGACCCAACAAGTGAGAGTCAGCTCTCTCTTGCGGCGAGCGTAACACCGCCGGCACGCACAGTCAGCCTCCCCGCCGCCCTTTCAGCCGCTCCGACGTCGACCGCTCCGAACCCGACCGCTCCGACGTCGACCGTTCCGACGTCGAACGGTGCCCGTCGTGCGTCCGCGGCGGTTCCCGGAGCCACGCGCACGCCGCCATCACCGCGGCCCGGTGCCGTGACTCCGTCCCCGCGACGGCCGTCTCGACCTGCCGGGTGCGCTCCGCCTCCCGCCGCACGGCCTCCCGGTAGTGCAGCCAGCGGCGCGCCACCGCGGCGATCACCACCGGAACCGTCACGGCTGCCGCCCGGGCACCGTCCAGGCCGTTCACCACCGCGTCGAACACCATCGCGCCGCTCCCCCGTCACTCGTCGAAACCGATGCGACAAACCCTCCACCTGCGGCGGGATTTCCCTCTAGCGTGAGGAAACTCTGCGGAAACCCATGGAGAGCGGGCTGATGGCGAACGGACGGCCGAGGAAGACCGAGCAGCGCGAGCGGCCCGAACTGGCCGAGCTCGCCGAGTGGTTCCGCTCGGCGCTGCGAGCCGCCGGACACGTCAGCGTCCACGCCTTCCTCAAGGCCCCCCGTGCGCCCGGCGCCCCGGTGGCTCCCGACAAGAACACCGTGTACGACGTCCTGGGCGCCCGCCGCCTCTGCCGACGGCAGGCGGCCGAGCAGCTCGCCGCGGCGCTCGGCCACCCCGCGGAGGCCGTCGCCTCCCTGTGGAGTCGCGCCGAACGGCAGTCGAGGCTGGCGGAGCGCGCCCGGCGCCACGCGACGCGCGGGGCAGGCGTCAGGAACGTGGAGTGGACGGACATCCCCCTGCCCGACCCGTGGCTGGAGGACCTGCTGCGCAGCCAGGCCGCCGCCGCCGAGCAGTTCCCCTACGACCTGCTCGGCGTCGTCAGACCGCCGCTGTCCGAGGTCTACGTCGAGCAGGACGTCCAGCCCCTGCCGCAGGGCCCCGAGAAACCGGGGCAGGAGGCCGCCCGGCGGCCCCACCCGTCGGCCTCGACCCTCGCCGAGGCCCTGGCGACGCACGACCACCTCTTCATCACGGGCGGTCCGGGCACCGGCAAGACCACCCTGGGCCGGCACCTCGTGCGGCAGGTGGCCAGGTACTGGCTGTGCGAGGACGAGGACGGCGGGGCACAGCCCTGGTACCCGAGCGCCGTGGTCGCCGTCCGGATCGCCTCGGCGGACCTCCATCTCCCCCAGGCCTGGTACCGGCAGTTGAGCGAGGCGGTGAACCGCAGCGGCACCCAGACCGAGCCCGTGCACCACGAGCGGTTCGCGAGCCGCCCGCACGGCGTCCGGTGGCTCGTCGTCGTCGACGGCCTGGACGAGGTGTCCTCACCGGTCATCCGGTACAACGCCCTGCGGAAGCTCGCCGAACAGATGCCGCCCGGCGGGCACTTCCGGTTCGTCATCACCTCCCGCCCCCTCCCGCAGGGCGAGCTCGAACCCTTCGAGGACCTGCCGGGCATCGGCTTCTACACCCTCAAGGGCTTCGACACCGACCAGCAACTCGCGTTCGCCGAGCGCTGGTTCCGGGCCCAGGGATCGGACGACGCCGCCGCCCACGCCCGGCGGTTCCTGGACGAGGTCGACGAGGCCGGTCTGCAGGAGGTGCTCCGGGTGCCGCTGCTGGCGACCATCGCGGCCGCCTTCCGCAGCCGCAACCCGCGCGCTCCGCTGCCCCGCGGCCGGGTCGACCTGTACGAGGCGTTCCTGGACCAGCTCAGGACCGCCCGGGAGGGGAACCGTGCGGTCACGAAGCGGTTCGTCGAACGCTGGGAGCAGCGGGAGCTGGGCCCCATGGCCGCGTGGCTGCTGGAGCACCGCGACCGGTTGGTGACCCACCTCGCCTGGGCGCGGCTCAAGGGGTCGCCGGAGACCTCGCTCGTCGGCGAGGCCCGGACGTGGCTGGCGGACCGACTCCCCTCCGGCCTGCGCTGGCCCGAGAGCGCCGACGGTGAACTCGGGCAGTTCCTGGCGCAGAGCGGTGTGCTCTCCTTCGACGGCACCGAGTTGTCCTTCCTCCACCAGTCGTTCGCCGAGTTCCTCGCCGCCCGGGACGAGGCGCCGGGGATCCCCTCCGACTTCCCCGGCCTCGGCCCCTGGGCCGCCGCCGCCACCAGCGCCGGCGCCCGTAACCGGATGCTGTTCACCTGTGCCCTCTGGGCGCGGCGGCCCGGCAACGACGTCGGCCTGATCGTCCGCCACCTGCTCGCCGGCGAGCTGCAGCACCGGGTCATGGCACTGCGCCTGGTCACGGCGGGCGTACCCCTGGGCGAAGCGCTCGAACAGTCGGTGATCGACCGCCTGACGGACTTCGCCGGTGACGAGAAGTCGCGGTTCGCCACGTCCGACGCCGAGGTCCTCGCCGAGCTGTCCCAGCTGCGCGGGAACCGCCGGCTCGCCGCCCGCCTTCGCACCGTCGCGCAGGCGGAGGGCCTCCCGCCGTCCCTGCGCACCGGGGCGGCCGCCGCGCTCGCGAACGTCGCCTCCCTCCGGGACGGCATCACCGCCCTGGAGGGCCTGGCCTCGACCGGGACGCCGGAGACCGTGCTGCTGTGCTGCCGGCACCTCGCCTCGCTCGACCCCTCGGGCGGGCCGTTCCGGACCGAGGCCCTGAGGCGTCTGCTCACCGCTCCGCGCGTCTCCGTCTGGGACCGGCTGACCGCCGGGGACCTGCTCCTCGCCGAGGGCAGCACCGAGGGCCTGGTGGACCTCGCCCGGTCCGTCCTGACCGGCCCCGAGCACAACGACCAGCGCCTGGAGAGGGCCGGCGAACTCTGGTTCGACGTCGACGGGGCGGACGCCGCCGAGGAGGTCGCCCGGATCATCGGAGCCCGGAACGACTCCCAGATCTGGTCGGCCCGGGGCCTGATCCTCACCCTGCTCCGGTTCGGGCGCACCGACGAGGCCGCCCCGCTCACCCGACGCTTCCTCGACGAATCGATCAGCAGCGACGACAACAGCGACGTCGTGACGGCGTGGGTCGAGACGGAGGGCGCCGCCGGAGCCGACCGCATCGTCGGGTTCCTGCGCGAGGCCTCGGTGTGGAACGCGGACGAGCGCCCGAGCATCGCCCACGACCTGCTGCGCGAGGGATTCGCCGCGCAGGCACTCGAACTGGTCCGGACGGGCCTCGGTGCCACGACCCGGCGGAGGTACAGCCTCCAGCTGGAGTTCATGGTCCTCGTCAGGGCCCTCGGCCCGGACGCGGCGGACGAGGTACGGCACTGGCTGGAGACACTCGACGGGAAGCCCGAGGACCACGCGACCGCCCTCGGGCTGCTGCTCGAAGCCGGTGCGGCGCCCGCCGCCGTCCTGCCCCTCGCCCTCCGCGTGCTCCGGCAACCCGGCAGCAGCACCAAGGCGTTCGTGAACGCCGCCCGCGTCGTGCTGCGCCACGACGGCGCATCGGCCTGCGAGGAGGTCCTGGACGCCCTGGAGGCCCGCCCGTACGGCGGGGCGGCGCTGCGCACGGAGCTCCTGCCCGTCCTGGTCGAACACGGCCAGGACAAGGCCGTCATGGAGCTGGGGCGCCGGCTGCTCGACGACCCCGGTCTGACCGGTCCCGAGCTCCGGGCCGTCGTCCGGGCGTGGGCGGCCGTGGCCGGCGCGGGGGGCGTTCGGGAGGTCCTCGGCCGCGTGTCGGCCTCCCTCGGCACGATCGGCCGGGTCGCCGAGACCGCCTCCCTCCTGGCCGGCGCAGGACTCGCCCAGGAGGCCGTCCCCCTGTGGTGCCGCGTCTGCACGACGCCGGGCACCGCCGACGAGACCCGGTGGCGGGCCCTGCAGTCACTGATCGCCGCAGGAGCCCACGACGCGGCCGACCGGGCACTGCGTCAGGCACTGACCGCGCCCGCCTCCCCGGCGGAAACCCTCGCCCTGCGCCGGCTCCACGCCTGGCTGACGGCCACGGAATGAGCGGAGCGGGGGAGCTACCGGAGCCTTCGCCCCGGACCCGGGCGGCGCGGCATCCCGTTGTCGGAGGGCCGTGACACCATCACGGCAACACGACAAGGGGGGGCCACCGATGAGTTTCCTGGGCATGTGGTGTCTGGTCCCCGTACGGCCCGACACCGTCGCGCGGTACGCGCCGGAACTCGCTCCGGTCATCGAGGCGGAGGCCGCGCTCCCCGCGTCCACGGACCTCCTCCGGTGGTGGCGGGCCGGCGGCAGCACCCCGGAGGCGCTGGACCGCTTCATCGATCTCACCGCCCCGTCCGCACTGGACGAGCGGATCTGCACCGTCTACGAGGCCTGGGAACAGGGCTACGACAAGTCCCTGCCGCACGTCGTGGCCTCCGCCCGCAAGGCCTACCCGGCCTCCGCCATGGCCTTCGCCCTCGGCCCGCAGCGCTTCGCGCACCTGCCCGGCTGGTTCGGCGACCTCCTCCTCACCCCGGAACAGGTCGTACAGACCCTTCCCGCCGTCGAACGCGCCTACGACTGGACCCCGCAGAGCCGGCACCAGGCCGAACTTCTCCTCACCGCCGCCCTCCACGACGAGGGCAGCCGGGACGACATCACCGCCCTGCTCGACGGCGTACCCCCGGTCTGGCGCGCGGCGGCGAACGCCGGCCACGGCCTGCTCGGCGCGCAGTTCATCCCCTGAGAAGCACAAGCGACGGCCGAGGTCAGCGCTGGTCCAGCTCCGGGTAGTAGCCGCGTTGGTAGGTGGACAGTCCGTAGATGCTCAGCTGGCCGCCGCCCCTGCAGATGACGCAGACCTTCCTGGCCTGGCATTCGCCGCATCGGCGCTTGCCCTCGGGCAGGCGGGGCCGCCAGCCGCGGCCGCGGCAGAGGAGGCAGAGGCCGAGGCCGTCGCACTCGTAGCAGAGGACGTAGCCGGGTGTCAGGGTCTCGGGCGTACGCACCGGCTCCGGCTCGGGTTCCGGCTGGGGCTCCGGCACCGTCTCCGGCACCGGGTGCTGCGCCGGTTGCGGGGTGTGCAGGGACAGGTCCGCCGTCTGGCCGCGGAAGACCACCGCGGGGGTGTCGTCGCTCGTCAGGACGCGGATGGTGCTGCCGTCCCGGCGGGCGACGACGACCGTCCAGACCCTCCCGTCGTCGTCCAGCCGTGACGTCGTGACGTCCCAGCCGGCCGCGTCGAGGAGGGAGACCGCCCGGTCGGACGTCTCGGTGGCGGTGACACGCGCCGGACGGTTGCCCTGGTACGCCAGCGCGTGGTGGTGGCGCAGCGGATCGGGCCGGTCCGTGATCTCCGGCTGCGGCTCGCCGAGCGCGAGTCGGCGGAGGTGGACCCGAACGGTCAGGTCCTTGACCAGGGTGAGCAGTTGCCCGTGCAGGGACCGACCCAGTCGGTCCAGTTCCTCACGTGCCGTCGACGTCTCGTCCATGTCGCCCCCTTGGTCCCGGAACGTACCACGGGGCCGGACCGGGTCTCGATCAGGTGCGCGATCTCGAAACCCCACGGCCCGGCGGGGCCACCGCACGCCACCGCATGCCACCGGTGTCGTGCGGGTTCCCCGCACGGGTGCGGTGTCGTACCGTGACCGGATGACCACGAAGGTGTCATCCCGGTACGACGTCGTGATCGTCGGCGGCGGGCACAACGGACTGGTGGCCGCGGCCTACCTGGCGCGGGCCGGGCGGCGGGTGCTGGTCCTCGAACGGCTGGCGCGGGTGGGCGGGGCCGCCGTCTCCGCCCGGGTGTTCCCCGGCGTGGACGCCCGGTTGTCGCGCTACTCCTACCTCGTCAGCCTGCTGCCCCGGCAGGTGGTGCGGGACCTCGGGCTGCGGCTCGACCTGCGCCGCCGCCGGATCTCCTCCTACACCCCCACGCTGCGGGACGGGAAGCCCACCGGGCTGCTGGTGGACGCGGCCGACCCGGGCCGCACCCGGGAGTCGTTCCGGAGCCTGACCGGCAGCGACCGGGAGTGGCAGGCCTGGCAGCGCTTCTACGGGATGACGGCGGAGGTCGCCCGGCGGGTGTTCCCCACCCTCACCGAACCGCTGCGCACCCGCGCCGAGTTCCGTCGGCTGGTCGACGACGAGGCCGCCTGGACGGCCCTGTTCGAGCGGCCGCTCGGCGAGGTGGTCGAAGGGAGCTTCACGGACGACCTGGTGCGCGGGGTGGTCCTGACGGACGCGCTGATCGGCACCTTCACCCACGCCCACGACCCCGCGCTGCGGCAGAACCGCTGCTTCCTCTACCACGTCATCGGCAACGGGACCGGCGACTGGGACGTGCCGGTCGGCGGGATGGGCGCGGTGACGGACGCCCTGGCCGGGGCCGCGCGGGCGGCCGGGGCGGAGCTCCGGACCGGCTGCGAGGTGACGGCCGTCGCCACCGACGGCCGGGGCGACGCCGAGGTGACGTACCGGCACCGGGACGGCGAGGCGACGGTGGCGGGGCACCGGGTGCTGGTGAACGCCGCACCGGCCACCCTGGCCCGGCTGCTCGGCGAGGACCCGGGGCCCGCCCCGGAGGGCTCCCAGCTCAAGGTCAACATGGTGCTGCGCCGGCTGCCCCGGCTGCGGGACGCCGCCGCCGACCCGCGCGAGGCCTTCGCCGGGACCTTCCACATCGCCGAGGGCTACCGGCAGTTGGAGACCGCGTACACCGAGGCGCTGGCCGGCCGACTGCCTTCGGCGCCGCCGTCCGAGATCTACTGCCACTCCCTCACCGACCCGTCCGTCCTCGGGCCGGAGGCCGTCCGGCAGGGGTACCAGACCCTGACGCTCTTCGGACTGCACATGCCCGCCCGGCTGTTCGGCGACCCGGCGGCCGAGGGGCGCGCGCTGGCCGCGAGCCTGGCGCAGCTGGACGCGGTGCTGGCCGAGCCGATCGCCGACTGCCTGGCCGTGGACGCGGACGGACGGCCCTGCGTGGAGGCCCGGACGCCGCCGGCGCTGGAGCGGGAGCTCGGGCTGCCGGGCGGGCACATCTTCCATCGCGACCTCGCCTTCCCCTTCACGGAGGACCGGGACGGCCGCGGGGAGGAGCGGGCGGACCCCGCCGCCCGCTGGGGCGTGGCCACCGCCCACCCGAACGTGCTGCTCTGCGGGGCGGGCGCCGTCCGCGGCGGCGGGGTCAGCGGGATCCCGGGGCACAACGCGGCACAGGCCGTCCTGGCCGAACCGGCCCCGTAACCACTGGGGACCGGGCCGGCCGGGACGGGGCCGGCCCGGTGGCGGTGCGTCAGGCGCGGGCGAGGGCCCAGCCGCCGAGGCCGTCGCAGGCGCCGGCGTTGTACTGGGTGGCCCGGAAGCCGGCCGGGACGGGCGAGCCGGGGCAGGTCCACAGGCCGACGCGGGCGATGTTGTGGCGCCAGGAGCCGGCGCCGTCGCAGCCCGCCACCTGGTGGCCGGTGATCACGTAGCCGGCCACCACCGGGGAGCCGGAGCAGGTCCAGATGCCGTCGTGCGGGAGGCTGTGCTGCCAGTTGCCGATGCCGCCGCAGCCGCTGCGGAAGTGGTTGCTGATGACGTAGCCGGGCACGACGGGCGAGCCGGAGCAGGTCCAGATGCCGTCGTGGACGAGGCTGTGCCGCCAGGAGCCCATGCCCCGGCAGCCGGTGGTCTGGTGGTCGGTGATGACGTAGCCGGCCACCACCGGGGAGCCGGAGCAGGTCCAGATGCCGTCCTTGGCCGGCTGCTGGTACCAGGAGCCGGCGCCGCTGCAGCCGCTGGGGTCGTGGTCGGTGATGACGTTCCCGGCGGCGACGGGCTGCCCGGAGCAGCTCCACTTGCCTCCGTTGCCCCAGCCCGCCGTCCGGGCCTCGGCCGTGGACATGCCGGAGACGGTGCCGCCCAGGGCGACGGCCGCGATCAGGGCGATCGACGCCACGGCGGCGCCGGCGCCCCGTCCGACCGCCAGGGCCCTCACGCGCTTCACTATCTGACGCAGGATCATGTCCGTTGTGCTCCTGGGGTGTTGAGGAGGATGAGGTGCCCCCGTTGCGCCGGTCCACCCGGCGGTCGAACGAGAGCCACCCTAGGTGGTGGAGGCGTGAAAGTTCAGCGGAGGACCGGAGAATTCCGCTCCCGGGGCGCAGCTTGTCCGAAAGTCGTCAGGACGTGCGGTCCTCGACCGGCATCCGCCCGGCATCCCACCTGACGGGACTTTCAGCATACGGAGTGATCTTGGCGCGCCCCGCGGGTAAGGTGGTGGACCGTGGCCAGTAGGAAAACGTCGATCATGGAAGCTGCGGCGCGGGTGATCGCGCGGCGCGGGGTACGCGGGTTGCGGGTGGAGGAGCTCGCCGCCGAGGCGGGCGTGTCCACCGCGCTGATCTACTACCACTTCAAGGACCGCACCGGGATCCTCCGGCAGACGCTGGAGTTCATCAACGACCGGGCCGAGCGCTACACGACCGAACGCGCCGCGGACGCACCGCCGTTGACGGCCCGCGAGGAGCTGGAGCAGACGCTGCTGCTGGAGCTCCAGGACAGCGTCGAGGTCCGGGAGAACAGCACCGCCTGGGGCGAGCTGCGCGCCAGCGCCGTCTTCGACGAGACCCTGCGCGAGGACCTCGCGCGGGCCACCCGGGTCTGGGTCCAGGAGATCGCCGAACTGCTGGGCGGCGTGCAGCCGATGTCCTCGGCGGTCGCGCTGGCCGGTGCGGCGGAGCGGCTCACCGCGCTGCTCGAAGGCCTCAGCACCCGCTGGCTGAGCGGCAGCCTGCCGCTGGCGCACGCCCGGATGCTGATGGCCGACGCGATCGACGCCGAACTGGTCCGGCTCGGCTCCTGAACGATCTCCTCGCCGGGAACGGGGAGTTCCCGCGCCGGCAGACCCCTTCCGCACGATGATCCGCCGGACCGACCCATCCGGCGCACCGCCCGCCACGAATCCCTGGTGAACCGACCCGACGCCCGCACCGCTCGGTGCACGGCGTCCCCACCCCGCCCCGGGCAGCACCGGGGCGCGGGTGCCCACCCCCAGGAGCGGCGACCACGCCGCCAGTCCGAACGGGCTGCGTCCGACCGGTTCCCACCCGGCCGGGCCGCCCCGACGAGCGGACGATCATCATGCGCAAAGCCATCTACTGCCTGGCCGCCGCCGGCGCGCTGGGCCTGACCGCGGGCGTGCCCGCGACAGCCCTCGCCGCCGGCTCACCGAGTCCCCCCGGCTACCAGGCCGGACTCCAGCCCGTCCCCACCAACAACGTCACCGGTTCCGGCAGCGCGACGGTCTCGCTGAGCGGCGACCAGGCCACCGTCACCGTCGACACCACCGGCCTGCTGGCCGGGGTCCCGCACGCGATGCACATCCACGTCGACGGCATGGGCGTGTGCCCGACCGCCGCGGCGGCCACCAACCTCAACGGCCACACCGCGCTCAGTACCAGTGACGGCCACCCCTCTTACGGAATGATCGGCACCTCCCTGACCACCAGCGGTGACACCAGCCCCGCCAGCGGCCTGGCCGTCGACCGCTTCCCCACCGGAAGCTCCTTCCACTACGCACGCACCGTGACGGTCACCGACGACGTGGCGAACAACATCCGCTCCGGCAAGGCCGTCATCGTGGTGCACGGCCTCGACTACAACGGCAGCGGCAAGTTCACCGACGTCCTGGGCCCGAGCGACCTGGACCCGACCCTGCCGCAGACCGCCACCGCACCCGCCCTGTGCGGCACCCTCCAGGCCATGCCCACCGGCGGCGCGGCCACCGGCTCGGGGGCCACCCAGCACCGTCCCGACGACGCGGCCCTGGTCACGGGCGGCAGCTTCCTGCTGGTCGCGGCCGCCGGAGGAGCCTGGGCGCTGCGCCGCCGCCGGCCGGTCGGCGACGACCGTTCCTGACCCCCCGGCCCCGCCATGCCCGGCAACCACCCGACCGTGTCCGGCGCCCGCCGACGCCTCGCGGTGCTCGCCGCCACCGGCCTGCTGGCCGGTGGCGGAGCGAGCACCCTCGCCCTGGCCGCCACCGACCACGCCGAGCCGCCGCCCCGACCGACTGCCGCGGCGGCCCTCCCGGCCGAACGAACGCCCGGCGACGCCGCGCTGCCGCCCGGTCCGCTGCCCGCCTCGCCCCCGACCGAACTCGACATCCCGTCGATCCACGTCCACACCTCGCTGCTGAGACTCGGCCTGAACCCGGACGGCACCGTCCAGGTGCCCCAACAGCCCCTCCAGGCGGGCTGGTTCACCGGATCGGTGAGCCCGGGCCAGGTCGGGGCCTCGGTCATCCTGGGCCACGTCGACTCCGCCCGGACCGGGCCGGCGGTCTTCTACCGGCTCGGTGCCCTCAGGCCCGGGGACCAGGTGTCGGTGACCCTGGCCGACGGTGCCACCGTCCCCTTCCGCGTCGACACGGTGCGGGAGTACCCCAAGGACGCGTTCCCGACCCTCGCCGTCTACGGATCCGCCGACGCCCTGCCCCACCTGAGGCTGATCACCTGCGGCGACTGGGACCAGGCCACCCACTCCTACCGCGGCAACACCGTCGCCGACGCCGACCCGACCGGCCCGCTCCCCTGAGCGCGCCCGGCGCCCCAGCGGTGCCGGGCGGGCTCCCCCTCCCGCTGGAGACGTCATGCGCATCACCCGCCGCCGGGCCCAGGTGACCCTGGGTCTGCTGTGGCTCCTCGCCGGAGCGCTGCAGTTGCAGCCCTTCATGTTCACCACCGGCTTCGCCCACCGGATCATCGCCCCGGCCGGCGACCAGCAGCCCGCCGTCGTCGCGGGCCCGGTGCACTGGGCGGCCCGGCTGATCGCCACCGCACCGCTCCCCCTCGACCTGTTGTTCGCCGCCACCCAACTCCTGCTCGGCGCCGCGCTGGTCCTCGCGCACTCGGCCCGCCGGGTCCGCCTCGCGCTCGGCGCCTCGATCGCCTGGGCGCTCGCCGTCTGGTGGCTGGGTGAGGGCCTCGGCGGCCTGACGAGTGCGCACGCGCTGATGCTCACCGGCGGACCGGGCGCCGTCGTGCTGTACGCGGTCGTCGCGCTCGCCCTGTGGCCGGCCCGGCCAACGGCGTCCGGAGGCCTTCCCGGCGACGCCGCCGTCCGGACCGAACCGGCCGACGGACTGCGGACGGGATGGCTCATCCGGTCCTGGGTGGTGCTGTGGGTCGGCGCGGCCGTGCTCCAGGCGCTGCCCGGGAACAGCGCCCTCCAGGCCGTCGCCGGGAGCGCGGACAGTGCTCCCGCCTGGCTCCGCCCGGCCGGCGCGCACACCGTGTCGGCCCTGGCCGCCGGTGGCACCGCCGTCACCGTCGCCCTGGTCGCGGCGCAGGCCCTGATCGGGCTCGCGGCGCTGCGACCACGCCTGCGGCCGCCGGCCGCCGGTGCCGCCGTCGCCCTGTCCCTCGTGTTCTGGGTGCTCGGGCAGAGCCTCGGCGGCCTGTCCACCGGCCAGGCGACCGACCCCAACGCCGCCCCGCTCTACGTCCTGCTCGCCCTCCTGCTCGCCGCCACCGCCCCGCGCGCCGCGCGTGCGACCACCGGCGTCCCCGCGGGCCGGGCGGCGGCGGTCGCACGGCCGGTGGCCCCGGCCCATCGGAGCGGCTGACGAACCGTCAGGGTCCGGCGGGATCGGCCGCCGGGCCCGCCGCAGGCTCCGCGGCCGCTTCCTCCGCTCGGCGTTTGCGGTGCTCGACCCGGACCCCGGCGATGACGGTGAAGGCCAGGCTCGCGGCGATGATCCCCTCGGCCCAGAAGAAGGACACGTAGTCCATCAGCGAGCCGACCGGTGGCGAGCCCGGTGCCGCGTTGCGCATGCCGATGAGCGCGAAGAGGGTCGCCGCCATCCAGCCGAGCGAGGGCCAGACCAGCCCCTGGCCGCCGCGGTAGAGCACCTCCGCGCCGGCCAGCACGGCCAGGGCGAGCGCCCACATCGCGGCGATCATGAACCAGGCGAGGATGAAGGTGCTGCGCGCCCGGCTGACCCGGCCGTCCAGGACGGTCAACCCGGAGGCGTGCGGGGTGCTGGTGGGCCGCACCACGAAGAACGGGTCGGCGTCCACGAAGACCAGCCCGACCGGCACCGCGCCGGCGCTGTCCGTGGCCGAGAAGCCCAGTTCGAAGTGGTAGCGGTCGAAGGGGTAGTCGGACTCGGTGCCGTCGTACAGGTTGGCCTGGACGGACCGGGCGGTGACGCTCTCCCCCGCCGCGGCCCGCAGGTCGGTGCTGGCCGCGGAGTGGGCGGTGATGTCGACCTGCCGGGTGAACACCGTGGAGTCCGGACCGTCGGCGAGGCTGCCGTGCGGGACGGCCGCCACGTAGAGGCTGAGGTCGCCCGACCCGGGGTCGATCTCCTGGGCGGTGAGGTCGAGTTCGATCCAGTCCGCCGTCGTCGGCAGGGCCAGTTCCCGGGTCTGCTGCCGGGTGTCGCGCTCGTTGAGGTACAGCGCGATGCCGGCCGAGCAGAGCACGGCGAGCAGCAGCAGGGCGAGGGCGAAGCGGTTGCCGCGCAGCCGGCCGCGGCCCCTCACGACGACGCGGCGGGCGAGGCCGGGCCGGACGGCTCTCCGGCCGACGCGCCCGACGCGCCCGACGCGCCCGCTGCGGCGACCGGCTGCTGCTGGGTGGCGCAGTGGATGCCGCCGCCGCCCGCGGCGATGTGGTTGATGGAGACCTGGGTGACCTTGCGGCCGGGGTGGAGGTCGCCGATGATGCCGGCCGCCTTGTCGTCGGCGGCCTGGTCGCCGAACTTCGGGACGATCACGCCGCCGTTGCAGACGTAGTAGTTGATGTAGGTGGCGAGGAAGTTCTTGCCCGCGCCCTGGATCAGGTCGAAGTCGGGCTCGGGGAGGTCGACCACCTTGAGTGTGCGGCCCTTGGCGTCGGTCGCGGTCTGGAGCACCTGGATGGCCTGGTTGGAGGCGGTGGTCCAGACGTCCGGCGGGGTGTCGGCGGCGGGGCGGTGCAGGACGACGGTGCCGGGCTCGGCGAAGCGGGCGAGCGCGTCGACGTGGCAGTCGGTGATGTCCTGTCCGGCGACGCCCTTGAACCAGATCACCTTCCGGACGCCGAGCAGGTCCTTGAAGTCCGCCTCGATCTGGTCCCGGCTCTTGCCGGGGTTGCGGTTGTCGTTGACCCAGGAGCTCTCGCAGGCCATCAGGGTGCCCTCGCCGTCGACCTCGATGCCGCCGCCCTCGCCGGTGATCGGCGCCTGGATGCGGGTGATGCCGTAGTGGTCGAGGAGGTTGCGGGCGACCTGGCCGTCGTTGGCGTGGGTCTGCTTGCCGCCCCAGCCGTTGAAGTTGAAGTCGACGCCGGCCAGGCCCTGGGGGCCGGTGACGAAGGTCGGGCCGGTGTCCCGGGCCCACAGGTCGTCGACCATCAGCTCCAGCACCTCGACGGAGGAGCCGCAGGCCTGGCGGGCCTGGTCGGCCTGGTCGGGGCGGGCCAGCAGGACGACCGGTTCGAAGCCCGCGACGGCCTGGGCGAGCGAGGCGATGTCCTGCCGGACGCCGGGGAGTTGGTCGCCCCACACCTCCTCCAGGGCCGGCCAGGCCATGAAGGTGCGGGTGTGCGGGCCCGACTCGGCGGGCATCGCCCGGGCGGCGGCCTGGCTGCCCGACGGGGCCGGGGTGCCCGCGGCCGTGCCGCTCGGTCCGGGCTGCTCGTCCGCCGTGCTGTCGGAGGAGCAGCCGCCGGCCAGGGCCAGGGCGGCGAACGCGGCCCCGGACTGCAGGAGCGCACGGCGGGACGGCCGGGAGGGAGCCATGGGGCCTCGTTCCGGTAGGTGTCGGGTTCGGCTCCGCAGGCTACTGAAAGGGGCGTCAGGTTCCGGCGCGGCGCGGCTCCGCCGTTCGGGTGAGGCCGTCGGAACCGCCCCACCCTGGCCACGGCCGCGGAACGACGGGGGACGGCGCCGGGCCGGCCGAGCCGCGGCCGCCCGGCGCCGTCCGACCGCGCCGTCCCCCACCCGGGACCGGCAGGTCCCACCACCTGCCGGTCCCGGGTCGCGCTACAGCGCGCGGCGCGCGGCGGCGATCCCGTCGGGATCCCAGCCGGGCCGGGGGACGGACTCCAGCAGCAGCGCCGTGTAGGCGTGCTGCGGGTCGTCGAGGACCTGGGCGGTCGGTCCGGCCTCGACGATCCTTCCGTTCCGCATCACCACGACCTCGTCGGTGACGCAGCGGACCACGCCGAGGTCGTGGGTGATGAAGAGGTAGCCGATGCCGGTCTCCTCGCGGATGTCGGCGAGCAGGTTGAGCACCTGGGCCTGGACGGACACGTCCAGGGCGGCGACCGCCTCGTCCAGTACCAGGACGGCCGGTCGCACGGCCAGCGCCCGGGCGATGGCGACGCGTTGGCGCTGGCCGCCGGAGAGCTGGCGGGGCAGCGCTTCGGCGGCCCTGGTGCCGAGCCCGACCTGGTCGAGGAGTTCCTTGATCCGGGCCTGGTGGTCGGTCTCCGGGAAGTGCAGCCGCAGGGTCTCCCGGAGCACGGCCTCGACGCTGGTGCGCGGGTCCAGCGAGAGGTACGGGTCCTGGAAGACCATCTGCACCTCGCGGGCGCGGGCCAGCCGCTCGGCCCTGCCCCGGGCGCGGCCGGTCCGCGGCCGGCCGTGGACGGTGACCCGCCCCTCGTCGGCCTGTTCGAGGCCGACGATGATCCGCGCGGTGGTGGTCTTGCCGGAGCCGGACTCGCCGACGATGCCGAGCGAGGCGCCGGCGTCGAGGGTGAAGGAGACGTCGTCCACCGCCCGGACGCTGCCGAAGGTCCGGTGCAGTCCGGTGACCTGGAGTACGGGCTCAGGCATCGGCGCGGCTCCCTTCGAGCGGGCCGTCCCCGGCCGGGGCGTCCCCGAACGGGCCGTCCCCGAGCGGGTGGTGGCAGGCGACCAGGTGCTCCTCCGGAGTGGGAGCCTCCCCGGCCAGCTCGGGGGTCTGCTCCCGGCACACCTCGGTGGCGAAGGAGCACCGGGCGGCGAACGCGCAGCCGTTCAACTCCTGCCGCAGGTCGGGCGGTTGGCCGTCGATGGCGGCGAGCCGGCCGGCCGGGGCGTCCAGTCGGGGGGTGGAGGCGAGCAGGGCGGCCGTGTAGGGGTGGCGGGGCCGGGCGAAGAGTTCGGCGGCGGGGCCGGTCTCGGCGATCCGTCCGGCGTACATGACGTAGACCCGGTCGCTGATCGCGGCGGCGAGGCCGAGGTCGTGGGTGACGAACAGCAGCCCGGTGCCGAAGCGTTCGCGCAGCCGGCCGAGCAGGGCGACCACCTCGGCCTGGCTGGTGACGTCGAGCGCCGTGGTGGGCTCGTCGGCGAGCAGCAGGATCGGGTCGCCCATCAGGGCGGCGGCGATCATCACGCGCTGGAGCATGCCGCCGGACAGCTGCCCGGGGTAGCGGCTCAGCAGTTCCGGGCCGAGGCCGACGGCGTCGAGGAGTTCGACGGCCCGCCGGTCGGCGTCGGCGGCGCTCATGGCGCCGGTGAGGCGCACGCTCTCGGTGAGGAAGTCGCCGATCCGGCGCAGCGGGTTGATGGCGGCCCGGGGGTCCTGGAAGATCATCGCGGCCTGGCCGGTGCGCAGGGCGCGCAGCCGGGCGGGCGCCATGGTCAGGACGTCCTCGCCGTCGACCAGGACGGTGCCCTCCGGTGCGGCGCCGGACGGCAGCAGGCCGAGGGCGGTGCGGGAGGTGAGGGTCTTGCCGGAGCCGGACTCGCCGACCAGGGCGACGGTCTCGCCGGGGGCGACGGTGAGGTCGACCCCGTCGAGGACGGGCCGGGCGGTGCCGGGCAGTTGGAGCCGGAGGCCCTGGATGTCGAGGGCGTTCACGCGGTCCTTCCAGTGGTGCGGTGGTCGTTCATGCGGACCTCCGGGCGACCCGGTCGGCCCAGCGCTCGCCGACCACGTTGAAGGCGACGACGGTGAGCACGATCAGGGCGCAGGGCAGGATCGCGGAGAGCGGGTAGCCGTGCTGGATCGCGGTCTGGCCGTCGAAGACCATCCGGCCCCAGTCGGGGGTGAGGGCGGGGACGCCGAGGCCGAGGAAGGACAGGCCGGCGAGGTCCATCAGGGCGTAGCCGAAGTTGACGGCGGACTGGGCGAGGACGACCGGCGCGATGTTGGGCAGGACGTGCCGCAGGCAGATCTGCAGGGCGGAGTGGCCCTGGACCTGGTAGGCGGAGACGTACGGCCGGGTCCGTTCGGCCAGTACCAGGGAGCGGGTGAGCCGGGAGACGTAGGGCAGGTAGGCGATCGCCAGGGCGACGACGGGGGCGAGCAGGCCCTCGCCGTAGACCGAGACGATCAGGATGGCGAGCAGCATGCCGGGGAAGGCGAAGACCAGTTCGGTGCTGCGGGAGAGGACGGAGTCGAGCCAGCCGCCGCGCCAGCCGGCCGCGAGGCCGACGGCGATGCCGGCGACGGTGGAGAAGACGACCACGCCGAGCGGGCCGAGCAGCGAGGTGCGGGCGCCGATCAGCAGCCGGGAGAGGGTGTCGCGCCCGGCCGTGTCGACGCCGAGCAGGTGGTCGGGCGAGGGCCCGGCCAGGGCGTTGCCCAGGTCGACGGCGTTCGGGTCGTACGGCGACAGCAGGGGGGCGAGCAGGGCGGCGAGCACCACCAGTACGGCGAAGCCGAGGCAGGCCAGGTAGAGCGGGGCGCGGGCGGCCTTGATCCGGCCGAGGCCGGGCCGGCGCGTGAGGCCCGACCGTTCGATGAGACCGGCACTCATGCGTCGGACCTCCTGGAGCCGAGGGTGACCCGGGGGTCGACCAGTGGGTGGAGCAGGTCGACGACCAGGTTCACCGTCATGAACAGGGCGACGATGATCAGCGAGATGGCCTGGACGGTCGGGAAGTCCTTGGTGGTGGTGGACAGTTCGAGGAGCTGGCCGATACCGCCGATGCTGAACGCGGACTCCACCAGGATGGTGCAGACCAGCAGGGTGGAGACGATCAGGCCGCCGGTGGTCAGCACGGTGCCCAGCGAGTTGCGGAACACGTGGCGGCGGATCACCTCGCGCTCGGGGACGCCGCGGCTGCGGGCCACGGTGACGTGCTCGCCCTCCAGGGCCTCCAGCATGGCGGCGCGGGTGACCCGGGCGAGCATGCCGATGAGGTAGAGCGCGAGGGCGAGCGCCGGCAGGGTGAGGTGCCAGAGCATGTCGCCGAGGCCGTCGCCGACGCCGCCGACCGGGAACCAGCCGAGCTTGACCGCGAAGAGGCCCTGGAGCAGCACGGCGGCGACGAAGGACGGCGTGCCGAGGGCGATCGTGGTGGTGACCAGGATGGTGGAGTCGGTGGTGCCGCCGCGCACCGCCCCGAGCCGGCCGAGGGCCAGGCCGATGACGACCACGATCACCAGGGCCATGCCGACCAGCAGCAGGGTGGCGGGGAGCCGGTCGGCGAGCAGCTTGGACACGTCGGTGCGGTAGGTGATGGAGCGGCCGAAGTCGCCCTGGAGCACCTGGCCGAGCCAGCGGAAGTACCGCACCAGGAAGGGGTCGTCGAGGTGGTACTGCTCGTTGATCGCCTGGAGGGCGGCCGGCGAGGCCGACCGTCCCGACAGGAGGAAGCTCGCGGGGCTGCCCGGCGCCAGGTACATGGCCCCGAAGACCACGAACGAGGCACCGAGCAGGGTCACCGCCATCTCGACCAGCCGCCGGGCGGCGAATCGGAGGAAGCTCACCGTGCGGCCCCCACATCGGCGGCCCACGGGTAGTACATGTACGAGATGGTGGTCGGGGCGCCGGTGATCCGCTTGTTGAGGAAGACGGCGGTGGGCCACTCGGCGACCGGGATCCACAGCAGCTGCTGGGAGGCGGCCTGCTGGAGCTTGGCCTCGATCGCGCCGCGCTTGGCCGGGTCGTACTCGGCGGTGGCCTGGTCGATCAGGTCGTCGTAGGCCTTGTCGCTGTAGCCGGCGAAGTTCTGGTAGGCGCCGGTGCGGAAGTTGACGAGCAGGTCGAGCGGGTCGGTGATGGAGTCGTAGTACGTCTCCGGGAACATGTCGATGCCCTCGCGCGCCTTGGCGTCGGTGAACAGCGCGGTGAAGGCGTTCGGGGCGATCGTCTTGAGCTGGATGTCGAGGCCGATCTTCGTCCCGGCGGCCTGGACGGCGGTGGCGAGCAGGGAGACGTCCTGGCCGATGGTGCTGGTGGCCATGACGAGCGTCTTGCCGCTCGCGCCGGCCTCCTTGACCAGGGCCTTGGCCTTGTCGATGTCCTGGGTGGTGGGGGTGAGGCCGTCGAAGGCGCTCTTGCGGACGTCGTCGGGGGCGGAGGCCCAGGCGGCCCTGGTGGTGAGGGAGCCGGTGACGGTGCCGGAGCCGGCCAGGCCGGTCTTGACGAAGCCGGAGCGGTCCAGGGCCAGCGACAGCGCCTGGCGCACCCGGACGTCGCCGAGCGCGCCCTGCATGTTGGTGACGTTGACGTTGACGGTGCTCAGGCCCTCGCCGAAGTAGAGGGTGCCCGGGCCGCTCTTCTTGAGGCGGTCGTAGCTCTCGGTGGGGATGAGGTAGCCGCCGTCGACGTCGCCGGTCAGCATCGCGTTGGTGCGGGCCGAGGAGTCGGTGAGGAAGCTGAACACGACCTTCTTCGACTTGGCCTTGGTGCCCCAGTAGTCGTCGAAGCGCTGGAGTTCGAGCGACTGGCCCTTGGCCCAGGTGCCGAGCTTGAAGGGGCCGGTGCAGTCGAGGCTGCCGGTGGTGCCGTAGTCCTTGCCCGCGGCCTCGATGCCGGCCTTGGCGGCGACGACGCCGGCGGCGGTGGCCATGTACTGCGGGAACTGGGAGTCGGCCTGCTTGAGCTTGACGGTGACCTGGAGCGGGCCGGTCTTGGTGATGGAGTCGACGTTCTGGAAGGTCTGGGCCCAGGCCGCCGCGTTGTTGGGGTCGGTCTGCCGGCCGAGGCTGTACACGACGTCGTCGGCGGTCATCACCGTGCCGTCGTGGAAGTGCACCCCCGAGCGCAGGTCGTAGACCCAGGTGGTCGGGTCCGGGTTGGTGGCCTTCTCGGCCAGGCCGGGAGCCAGGGTGAGCTGGGGGGTCCAGCGCATCAGGCTCTCGCACACGTTGGAGAGGATCGTGTTCTGCGGGTAGTCGAAGGCCTGGATGTAGTCGAGGGTCGGCGGCTCGGCGTAGGTGGCCCAGGTGAAGGAGTCGATCTCGCCCTTGGCGGGCGGGGTGGAGGCGGAGAGCTGGAAGCCGGCCTGGCCGGAGTCCCCGCCGCGCGGGGGGCCGGAGCAGGCGGCGACCATGGTCGCGGCCGAGAGCAGGGCGGTGGCGAGGGCGAGCCGGCCGCGCTTGGTGGCGCGTCTCGCGGGTGCGAGCGTCATGAGGGTGGTCTTCCGATCGGTGCGGAACGGGAGGTGCGGAGCGGTACGGGGTGCGGGCCGTACCGGTCCGCGGGGGACGCGCCGGTGGGGCGGTCGCGTCCGTGGGCCGGACGGGGGCCGGATGGGGGCCGGCCCGGGCGGCCGGGGGTCAGGCCCGGGCGGCCGGGATCTGCTGGGTGATGCAGTGGACGCCGCCGCCGCCGTAGGCGATCACCCGGGCGCGCACGCCGACCACCTTGCGGTCGGGGTAGGCCGCGGCGAGGACGGCGAGCGCGCCCGCGTCCTCGGGGTGGTCGGCGACCGGGACGACGACGCCGCCGTTGGCCAGGTAGAAGTTGAGGTAGCCGACCTCGACCCGGTTGCCGTCGACCTCGACGAAGGCGGCCTGCGGGACGTCGACGATCTCGAAGGGCCGGCCCTGGGCGTCGGTGGAGTGCTCCAGCACGGTGCGGTTGGCGCGCATCCGCACGTAGTCCGGGTGCTCGGGGTCGGCGGGCAGCTGCACGACGACCTTGCCGGGGGCGACGAAGGCGCAGACGCCGTCGACGTGGCCGTCGGTCTCGGTGTCCAGCGCGCCGCCGTAGGGCAGCCAGATCACCTTGGTGACGCCGAGGCGGGCCTTGAGCTCGTCCTCGATCTCCTCCCGGCTCAGGTCCGGGTTGCGGTTGGGGTGGAGCAGGCACTGCTCGGTGGTGATCAGGGTGCCCTCGCCGTCGACGGTGATGGCGCCGCCTTCGAGGATCATCTCGGAGCGGACGGCGGGGACGCCCAGGTGGTCCAGCAGCAGGGCGCTGATCCGGTCGTCGGTGTCCCAGGGGTGGTGCTTGCGGCCCCAGGCGTTGAAGCGGAAGTCGACGCCGGCCCGCCGGCCCTCGCCGTCCAGCACGAAGATCGGCGCGCTGTCGCGGAACCAGGAGTCGTCCAGCGGGAGTTCGACGACGGTGGTGCCCTCGCCGCAGAGCTCGCGCGCCTCGTCGCCGTGGCCGGGCGGCGCCACCATGGTGACCGGCTCGAACTCGGCGATGGCGCGGGCGACCGTCGCGTACTCGCGCTTCACCTCGTCCAGGGTGTCGCCCCAGAGGTCCGGCCGTACGGGCCAGGCCATCAGGCAGCCCTCGTGCTCGGTCCACTCGGCGGGCATTCGGAACGTCACGGGTTTCCTCTTCCGTTCGGAACTGGTGCGGTGCTGTGGTGCGGGCTCGGCGTCGGGGCCCGGCGGGATCCGCCGGGCAGGCCGCGGGGCCGAGGCCTCGGCGGCCCGCCGCCGTGGGGTACCGGGCGGGCCGCCGAGGGGTTGGAGGGCCTAGACCGCCGGTACGGCGGGCTGGGACTGGGTGGCGCAGTGGATGCCGCCACCGCCGGAGGCGATGTTGTCGATGTTGATCTGGACGACGTCGCGGCCGGGGAACTCGGCCTGGAGGATGGTGTAGGCCAGGCCGTCGGCGTAGCCGTCGCCGAACTGGGGCACGAACACCGACCCGTTGGCGACGTAGAAGTTGGTGTAGCTGGACAGGAAGTCCTTGCCGCGGCCGCGGATCAGGGTGCGGTCCGGGCCGGGCAGTTCCACCACGGTCAGGGCGCGGCCCTGGGCGTCGGTCGCGCTCTGCAGGACCTGCTTGGCCTGCTGGTAGACGTCGATCCAGACCTGGTCGGTGCCGGGGCCGGGCTTGTCGAGGACGACCCGGCCCGCGGAGGTGAAGCGGGCCAGGCAGTCGATGTGGTCGTCGGTGATGTCCTGGCCGGCCAGACCGGCCAGCCAGATCACCTTGTCCAGGCCGAGACTGGTCTTCAAGGCCTGTTCGACCTGGTCCTGGGTCATGCCCGGGTTGCGGTTCGGGTTGACCAGCGAGCTGACGGTGGCCAGCAGGGTGCCCTGGCCGTCCGTCTCCAGGGCGCCGCCCTCGCCGGTGAAGGAGGCGCTGACGCGGCTGACGCCGTACTCGGCGAGCAGGCTCGCCGCGACCGCGGCGTCCTCGGCGAAGGGCTGGTAGTAGGGGGTACCGGTCTTGCCCCAGCCGTTGAAGTGGGTGTCGACCCCGGCGACGGTGCCGGGCGCGACCGTGAAGGTCGGGCCGAAGTCGCGGATCCACAGGTCGTCGTTGGGGATCTCGACGACGGTGATGCCGTAGGTGCTGCCGGGGCCGCACCAGTACCGGGCGCTCGCGGCCTGGGCGGGGCGCGCGACCAGGACGACCGGCTCGTAGCGGGAGATCTCGTAGGCGACCCGGGCGATGTCGTCGCGGACCGCGGAGAGCTTGTTGCCCCAGATCGAGGAGAGGGCGGGCCAGGCCATGAAGGTGCGGTCGTGCCGGTCGCTCTCGGCCGGCATCCGCAGCCGCGGGGTGGCGGTGGCCGATCCCGTGGCCGATTCCGTCGCCGTGGCCGTGGCCGCCTGGGCGTCGTCGGCCCGGGCGGCGGCCGGGAAGGCCGCGGTGAGGGCGGCCAGCGGCACGGCGGCCGCGCCGAAGCGGAGCAGGCTTCTTCTTGAGGGGGTGGGGGTGTTCAAGAAACGCTCCCTGCATGAGGTGGGAGGTGTGGGGGTTGCCCCGCATCCTTCACCGCACTGAAAATTCAGTCAAGCCCCTGGGGGACAGTTACCTTTCGGTCACCTTCGGAACACCCCGGCCAACCCCGGACCACCGGTCTACACCAGGGCAGTGCGGCGCGCTGACCAGGGAGCCGGTCTCGGGGAGCCCTCGGAAGGGAGTCCTGAAATTTTCGTCAGGATTGTGTAACGAGCCGGCCCGAATCCCGGTAGAGTGACCGCTCATGTCGGACCGTCGGACAGCGATACTCGAAGCCGCCACCCGCGTCATCGCCCGACGCGGCATCCGCGGACTGCGCATGGGCGAGCTCGCGGCCGAGGCCGGGGTGTCCACCGCGCTGATCTACTACCACTTCACCGACCGGGCCGGCACCCTGCGCCGGACGCTGGAGTTCATCAGCGACCGCGCCGACCACTACACCGCCGACCAGGAGCCCGCCGCCCGGGCCGAGGACCCGCGAACCGACCTGGAACGGGTCCTGCTGCGCGAACTCCAGGACACCGCCGAGGTCCGCGAGAACAGCACCGCCTGGGGCGAGCTGCGGGCCACCGCCGTCTTCGAACCCGACCTGCGCGAGGAACTCGCCCGCTCCACCCACACCTGGGTGCACGACGTGGCCGAACTGCTCGCCCGCGCCAACCCCACCGGCACCGCCCCTGCCCACGCGGCCGCCGCCGAACGGCTCACCGCCTTGACCGAGGGCCTCAGCGTGCGCTGGCTCAGCGGCTCGCTGAGCCTCGACCACGCCCGCCGACTGCTCCGCGGCGCCGTCGACACGGAGCTGGCCCGGCGCTGAACCCCCGCGGGCGGCCGGGCCGACCGCGGCTTTTCAAGGTCGGGGACTAGCCCATCCGCTCGCGCAGCCGCGCGCTCGCCCGGTCCAGGTGGACGGCGAGCGCGCGGTCCGCCTGTTCGGTGTCACCGTCGGCGATCGCCGCGAGGATCGCGTCGTGCTCGTCGGCGATCTCGGCGATGCTGAGCAGCTTGTACGTCTGGACCTGGGCCATGCACAGCCGCATCTCGGCCATGATCGAGGCGTGGCTGCGGCTCAGCCGCGGGCTGTCGAGGGCGTCCACCAGCGAGCGGTGGAAGCGGACGTCCGGCTCCACCGAGGCGACCGCCGAGTCCTCCGCCTCCGCCAGTCGGCGGATCTGCGCCTGCGCCTCCACGGCGGCCGGCGGGACGAGCCTGCGCTGCGCCAACTCCCGCATGACCTGGCGCTCGACGCAGGTCCGGACGTAGTAGAGGTCGGCGACGTCGTCCGCGTCGAACACCGGGACCCGGGCGCTCCGGTGCGCGTCGCGCCGCAGCAGCCCCTCCCCGGTGAGCCGCTCGATGGCGGCCTTGGCCGTCGGCCGCGCCACCTCGTACCGGCCCGCGATGTCCGTCTCCACCAGCACCGTGCCACCCGGGAGCCGCCCGTCGAGCAGTTGCTCGCGGAGTTCCACGACCAGCGCGTCGATGAGGGACGTCGCCTGTGGGCGGGTGGCCATCATTCCTCCAGGGTGTCGATCGGCTCCGCTAAGTTACCATACGTGAACTCTTGACTGCCGTGCACACTTGTCTTACAACTTTGGGAACCCCACTCCCCCACCCCACGCTCCACGCGACAAGGTCGTCGCGTTCCAGGAGGTTCCATGTACCGCCAGGTCCTCGATCCACTGGCCGGCTCACTGCTGTGGTCCGCACTCTGCGCGGCGCTGCCGCTGCTCACCCTGTTCGTGCTGCTCGGCGTCTTCCGGGTGAAGGCGCACCTCGCCGCGGTGGCCTCGCTGGTGCTCGCGATCGTCCTGGCGGTGTTCGTCTGGGGCATGCCGGCCGGCCAGGCCCTCTCCGGCGCGGCCGAGGGCGGCTTCTACGGGCTGTTCCCGATCCTCTGGATCCTGGTGAACGCCCTGTGGATCTACAAGATGACCGAGGTCACCGGCTGGTTCGCCGTCCTGCGGCGCTCCTTCGGCAGCGTCTCGGCCGACCAGCGCGTCCAGGCCATCCTGATCGCCTTCTGCTTCGGTGCGCTGATCGAGGCGCTCGCCGGGTTCGGCACCCCGGTGGCCATCACCGTGGTGATGCTGATCGCGGTCGGCATCGCCCCGGTCAAGGCGGCGACCGTCGCGCTGGTGGCCAACACCGCTCCGGTCGCCTTCGGCAGCCTCGGCGTCCCGCTGACCACCCTGGCGGGCGTCACCGGCCTGCCGCTGCACGACCTGGGCGCGATGGCCGGGCGCCAGACCCCGCTGATCGCCGCGTTCATCCCGCTCATCCTGGTCCTGCTGCTCGACGGACGGCGCGGCGTCCGGGAGACCTGGCCGGTCGCCGCGGTGGCCGGACTCGTCTTCGGGCTCGCCCAGTTCCTCTGCGCCAACTTCGGCAGCGTGGAGATCACCGACATCGTCGCGGGCATCGCCACCCTGGTCGCGGTGGTCGGCTTCCTGCGGGTCTGGCAGCCGAGGACCGTCCGGCAGGCGCCGGCCGCCGCGCCCGCGGGGTCCGGCGAGCCCACGACCGAGCCCGCCGGCGAGCCCGCTCCGCAGGGCGGCGCCCTGATGGCCTTCGCCCCGTACCTGATCATCTGCGCGCTGTTCGCCCTCACCCAGGTCGGCCCGGTCAAGGACTGGCTGACCGCCGAGGGGACGCTCCACTTCACCTGGCCCGGCCTGCACGTCGAGACCCCCACCGGACAGCCCGCCTCGGCCGTGACCTTCAAGCTGGAGCACCTCAAGGGCGGCGGCACGGTGCTGTTCCTGGCCGGCCTGCTCACCATGGCGCTCTACCGGATCGGCCCGCGCACCGCGGCCAGGGCGTACGGGGCGACCCTGCACCGGCTGCGCTGGACGGTCGTCACCGTCACCGCCGTGCTCGCCCTCGCCTGGGTCATGAACCTCTCCGGCCAGACCGTCAGCCTGGGCACCGCACTCGCCCAGACCGGCACCGCCTTCGCCCTGTTCTCCCCAATCGTGGGCTGGCTCGGCGTCGCCGTCACCGGCTCCGACACCTCGGCCAACTCGCTGTTCGGCGTCCTCCAGGTGACCGCCGCGCACCAGACCGGGCTGAACCCGACGCTGCTCGCCGCCGCCAACTCCAGCGGCGGCGTGCTCGGGAAGATGCTCTCCCCGCAGAACCTGGCCGTCGCCGCGGCCGCGATCGGCCTGCCCGGCAGCGAGAGCACCATCTTCCGCCGGGTGCTCGGCTGGAGCCTCGGCCTGCTCGCCGCCTTCGCCCTGCTCGTCTACCTCCAGTCGACGCCGGTGCTGGGCTGGATGACCGTCTGACCGGTCGCCGCCCCACCGCGGCGGGACGGCCGGCCCCGTCCCGCCCCGTCGCCACCCCCAACGGAAGGACCCACCATGCGCGTTGTCTGCGCCCCCGACAAGCTGCGCGGCTCGCTGGACGCGACCCAGGCCGCCGCCGCCCTCGCCGCCGGGATCCGCGCGGCCGGCGGCACACCCGTGGAACACCCGCTCGCCGACGGCGGCGAGGGCTCGCGGCTCACCGTCCAGGCGGCCCTCGGCGGCACGGTCACCACCGTGGACAGCGTGGACGCGCTCGGGCGCCCGCTCCCGGTGCCGGTCGGGCACCTCGACGACGGGACGGCCCTGATCGAGGCGGCCGAGGCGATCGGCTGGGACGCCCTGGCCGGCACCGAGCCGGACGTGCTGCGCGCCTCCAGCGCGGGCCTGGCCGCGCCGGTCCTGGCGGCCGTCGCCCGGGGCGCCCGCCGGATCGTGGTCTTCCTCGGCGGCACCGCCACCATGGACGGCGGCACCGGACTGCTCGCCTCCCTCGGCGCCGAGGTCCTGGACGCGGACGGCGACCGACTGCGCGGCAGCGGGGCGGACCTCGCCCGGGTGCACCGCATCGACCTCGCCCCCGCCCGTCAACGACTGGCCGGCGTCGAGCTGTTGGTCGCGGCCGACGTCACCAGCCCACTGTTCGGTCCGGACGGCGCCGCCCGGGTCTTCGGCCCCCAGAAGGGCGCGCGGCCGGACACCGTCGGGCTGCTGGACGAGGGCCTGCGGGCGCTGTCGCCGCTGCTCGCCGGGGCCGGACCCGCCGACGGCGCGGGCGCGGCCGGCGGCCTCGGCGCGGCCCTGCTGGCCCTGGGCGCCGACCTGGTGCCCGGGGCGGGCCTGATCCGGCAGTTGACCCGCTTCGAGGAGCGGCTCGCCGGCGCGGACCTCTGCCTCACCGCGGAGGGCAAGGTGGACGCCGGGACCAGCGCGGGCAAGACCGTCCGCGGCGTCGTGGACGCCTGCACGGCGGCGGCGGTGCCCTGCGTCGTGCTCGGCGGCACGCTCAGCCCCGGCGCCGAGCTGCTGTACGACCACGGCGCCACCGCCGTGCTGCCGATCGGCCCGGGCCCGCGCGACCTCGACACCGCGCTGCGCCACGCCGCCGACGACCTCACCAGGACGGCCTACGCCGTGGGCCGGCTCGCCGCCGTCGGGGCCGCCGCGCGCCGCTGATCCGGCCCCGGCCCCGCACCGGAGCGCCCCCGACCCGCCACCGGCCGGTCGGGGGCGCTTCGGCGTCCGGGCGCCGACCGCACTGCCGAGATGCCCATAGGATCCGGCCGACGGCAACGAAATCCGAAGGGCTTCCGGCGCCAACTCAACGGAATCACTTGACGACTGACGCCACCTCGGGCAAGATCCACGTCGAGTCGAGCGGCGCACGGCGGCGTGCCGCTCGCCCGTCGCGGCCCCTGCCGCACCTCCTGCCACGGCGAATCCGCGCGAGGAACTTCCGCGCCCGGCCGTGCGCCCCCCGTTTCCCGACGTCACGGGAACGGCCCTACAGCTGAGGACACCGAATGACAGCGGACCCTTCTTCGAAGACCGCGTACGACCATCTGTGGATGCACTTCACGCGGATGTCGTCGTACGCGAACGCGCCCGTACCGACCATCGTCCGCGGTGAGGGCACCTACATCTACGACAGCAACGGCAAGCGCTACCTGGACGGCCTGGCCGGCCTGTTCACCGTCCAAGCCGGCCACGGCCGCGCCGAGTTGGCCGAGGTCGCCGCCAAGCAGGCCAAGGAACTCGCCTTCTTCCCGGTCTGGAGCTACGCCCACCCCAAGGCCATCGAACTCGCCGAACGCCTGGCCCACCACGCCCCCGGCGACCTCAACAAGGTCTTCTTCTCCACCGGCGGCGGCGAGGCCGTCGAGACCGCCTGGAAACTCGCCAAGCAGTACTTCAAGCTCACCGGCAAGCCCGCCAAGCACAAGGTCATCTCCCGCGCCATCGCCTACCACGGCACCCCCCAGGGCGCCCTGTCCATCACCGGCCTGCCCGGCTACAAGACCCCCTTCGAACCCCTGGTCCCCGGCACCCACAAGGCCCCCAACACCAACATCTACCGCGCCCCCGCCTTCCTCGAAGGCCCGGACGGCACCGTCGACCCCGAGGCCTTCGGCCGCTGGGCCGCCGACCAGATCGAAACCGCCATCCTCCAGGAAGGCGCCGACACCGTCGCCGCCGTCTTCGTCGAACCCGTCCAGAACGCCGGCGGCTGCTTCACCCCGCCCCCCGGCTACTTCCAACGCCTGCGCGACATCTGCGACCGCCACGACGTCCTCCTCGTCTCCGACGAGGTCATCTGCGCCTTCGGCCGCCTCGGCACCATGTTCGGCGCCGACAAGTTCGGCTACATCCCCGACATGATCACCTGCGCCAAGGGCATGTCCTCCGGCTACGCCCCCATCGGCGCCACCATCATCTCCGACCGCATCGCCGAACCCTTCTACACCGGCGACGCCGTCTTCCCCCACGGCTACACCTTCGGCGGCCACCCCGTCTCCGCCGCCGTCGCCCTCGCCAACCTCGACATCTTCGAACGCGAAGGCCTCAACCAGCACGTCCTCGCCAACGAGAACAACTTCCTCAAGACCCTCGACAAGCTCCGCGACCTGCCCATCGTCGGCGACGTCCGCGGCAACGGCTACTTCTACGGCGTCGAACTCGTCACCGACAAGGCGAACAAGACCACCTTCACCGACGAGCAGTGCGAACGCGTCCTCTACGGCTACCTCTCCAAGGCCCTCTTCGACAACGGCCTCTACTGCCGCGCCGACGACCGCGGCGACCCGGTCGTCCAGTTCGCCCCGCCCCTGACCGCCGACCAGAACACCTTCGACGAGATCGAACAGATCATGCGCCACTGCCTCACCGAGGCCCACAACCGCATCTGACCGATCGACACCCATGAACACCGACGGCTCCCGGACGGCACGGGCCAGGGGCGGTCGGTAGGGGCCCGTCCGCGAGGGAACGGACCGGGCTCCGCCCGCCCCCTGGTGGTGGGTACGAGATCTCCACGATTTCGGACACCTACCACCAGGGGGTACATCTTGACTGACTTTTCAGTCCGGGAGAGGCTGAGGGCATCCCGCACCCGCCCGTCCCGGGCCCGCGCCGACGGCACCTCCCGCTCGGCCGCTTCCGACTGCCCGGGGCGCTCCGACCTTGCGAGAGGCCCAGATGGACCACCCCGCGATCTCCCGCCGCCGACTCCTGCGCTACGGCGCCGCGGCCGCACCCCTGGCGGCCTTCGGCCCGCTCCTGGCCGGCACCGCCTGGGCCGCCGAAACCTCCGACACCGCCGCCGTCCCCGACGCCTCCGGCGCTGCCGCCGCCCCCGGCGCCGCGCCGACGCTGCGGATGCCCGCCGAGACCGACCCGCACGCCCGGACCTTCCTGGCCTGGCCCGAACCGACCTCCGCCTGGGGCGCCCAACTCCCCGCCGTCCAGGCGGACATCGCGAACCTCGCCAAGGAGGTCTCCCGCTTCGAGCCGGTCGTGATGGTGATCAACCCGGAGTCGGTGGCCGCTGCCACCCCGCTCTGCAACACCGCCTCGATCCCCTTCTCCCACGGCATCACCTTCCTCCCGGTCTCCAACGACGACCTGTGGATCCGGGACTTCGGCCCGACCTTCCTGGTCGGCCCGGGCGCCGTCGCCGGCCTGGACACCAACTTCAACGGCTGGGGCAAGACCGGCACCAAGTACGAGCAGGCCTTCGCCAACGACGCCAAGGCAGCCGCCGCGCTGCTCGCCCACTACCGGATCGACCGCGTCCAGGCGCCCTTCACCGGCGAGGGCGGCTCACTGGAGACCGACGGACAGGGCACCCTGCTCGCCACCGTCAGCTCACTGGTCAACCCCAACCGCAACCCGGGGCTGAGCCAGGGCGACGTCGAGCAGCGGCTCAAGTCCTCGCTCGGTGTGGAGAAGGTGATCTGGGTGGCCGGCCTGGCGGGCCAGGACATCACGGACAGCCACATCGACTGCGTGGCCCGGTTCAGCGCGCCCGGCCGGGTCATCCTCGACAAGCCCGGGCCGGGCTCCGCCCCGCTGTGGGTCAACGTCTACCAGCAGGCCAAGCAGGTGCTGCAGAGCGCCACCGACGCCAAGGGCCGTCCGCTGACGATCGTCGAGCTGCCCGGCCCCGACCACCAGAAGATCGACGGGACCGGCTCGTCCTTCCTGGCCAGCTACACCAACCACTACACCGCCAACGGCGCCGTGCTGATGCCCCAGTTCGGGGACGCCGCGGCCGACGACGCGGCCCGCGCGGTCCTGGCGGCGGAGTACCCCGGCCGCACCGTCGTCCCGGTGCGGATCAACGCCATCGCGGCGGGCGGCGGCGGCATCCACTGCGCGACCCAGTCCCAGCCCGTCGTGCCGTCGGCGGCCTGAACCGCGCCCCGGGCACCGGCACCCACCCGGGTTCGGCCGCCCGGCTGACCGATCGGGCAGCCGGGCGGCCGCCCCGGTCGCGCGCGCGCGGCCCCGCCCGACCCTACGCCCGGGTAGGGTGGCGACCCATGGCCAGTCGTAGAACGTCGATCCTGCAAGCAGCCGCACGCGTCATCGCCCGGCGCGGCGTGCGCGGGCTGCGGGTGGAGGAGCTCGCCGCCGAGGCGGGCGTGTCCACCGCGCTCATCTACTACCACTTCAAGGACCGCACCGGCATCCTGCGGAGCACCCTGGAGTTCATCAGCGACCGGGCCGAGGGCTACACCACCGACCGCCCCGCGGACGCCCCGCCGCCGACCGCGCGGGAGGAGCTGGAGCAGACCCTGCTGCTGGAGCTCCAGGACAGCACCGAGGTCCGGGAGAACAGCACCGCCTGGGGCGAGCTGCGGGCCAGCGCCGTCTTCGACGAGACCCTGCGCGAGGACCTCGCGCGCGCCACCCGCCTCTGGGTCCAGGAGACCGCCGGGCTGCTCGGCGTGATCCGGCCGACGGCCTCCGCACTGGCGCTGGCCGGCGCCGCCGAGCGGCTCACCGCGCTGCTGGAGGGCCTCAGCACCCGCTGGCTCAGCGGCAGCCTGCCGGTCGCCCACGCCCGCGCCCTGATGACCGAGGCGATCGACACCGAGATCGCCCGGCTCGACGCCTGAACCGCCCGGTCCCGGGAACCGCCCGGTCCCGGGAACCGTCCGATCCGCCCCGAGCGTCAGAGCCGTCGGAGCCACCCGGGCCGGGCTCCGAAACGGCCCGCCACCGGTGCGCTCCGTGACCACCTCTGCGGCAGGAGTCACGGCTTTTGCCCGAACTTGACTGACTTTTCAGTCAGTGCAACGCTGCTGATGACAGCAGGCGCTGCCCGCCCCTTCCGTCCGGTCCGTCCCGCTGTGCGTCGACGCGCCACGACACGGAGAGTGGAGACGGCGGCGGGCCCACGCTCCCCGGGGCGGACCCGGCCCACGGGCCCCCGGACGGCACCTGCGCACCCCCGCACGATCAGGAGACCACCGTGAGCTACTACCACGACGACCACTCCGGCGAGTCGGGCCCCTGGGTGCCTGCCGACGACGTCCCGCACGCGCGGACCTGGATGTCCTGGCCCTCCCGCCGGGGCGTGTGGGGGCTGCGCCTGGGCGGCGTCCAGGAGGACATCGCCCTGATCGCCCGCACCATCGCCCAGTTCGAGCCGGTGGTCATGTGCGCCCCGGACGACTACACCGCGGACAAGGCCCGCTCCTGGTGCGGCCCCTCCGTCGAGGTGATCACCGCGATCCCCACCGACGACCTGTGGATGCGCGACATCGCCCCGGTGTTCCGCCGGGACGGCCACGGCGGGCTGGAGGCCGTGGTCCTCAACTTCAACGGCTGGGGCAACAAGCAGGTCCACTACGACGACGCCCGGGCCGCCGAGCGGATCGCCGCCCACCGCGGCCTGCGCCACTCCTACGCGGACTTCGTCGGCGAGGGCGGTGCGGTCGAGACCGACGGCGACGGCACCGTGATGGCCACCGAGAGCAGCCTGGTCAACAAGAACCGCAACCGCGGCATGAGCCGGGACGAGATCGAGGACGCCGTCCTGGAGGCCTACGGCGCGGACAAGATGATCTGGCTGCCCGGCATCAAGGGCGAGGACATCACCGACGACCACGTCGACGTCACCTCCCGGTTCATCCGCCCTGGCGTGGTGATGGTCCAGCTGCCGCCGGCCGACCGCAACGACTCCTGGGCGCGCGACGCCCGCGAGCAGTTCGCCATCCTCTCCGCCGCGACCGACGCCCGCGGCCGCCGGCTCCAGGTCATCCCCGTGCACGGCCCGGACACCGTCCGCTCCCGCAGCTCCAAGTTCGTCGACTCCTACCTCAACTTCGTCCTCGTCAACGGCGGGGTCATCACCGCCCAGTTCGGCGACGCCTACAAGGACGCCGCCGCCCGGGACGCGCTCGCCGCGGCCTTCCCCGGCCGCCACGTCGTCCAGCTCGACGTCGACCGGCTGATGACCGGGGGCGGCGGCATCCACTGCTCGACCATGCACGAGCCGCTGCCGTAGCCGGAGCGCGAGCCGCCCCCGTTCTCCTTCCCGGACCACCCTCGAACCCTGCCCGGAGAGCCCGTATGACCAACGCCCGCACGCCCGACGCCCGTACGCCCGACGCCCTGTCCCGCCGCGGCATGATCCGTTCCATCGCCGGCATCGGCGCCGGAGTCGGCGTCCTCACCCTCGGCCTGACCGCCTGCGACCCGAACGACCTCGGCGACCTCGACGGCGCCGTGCCGCCGTCCCAGCAGCCCGGCACCCCCGGCGCCCGCCGCTTCGGCGCCGAGTGGGAGAAGCACCAGCGCACCGTGATGTCCTGGCCCGCCTCCGAGACCGTCTGGGGCGAGCAGCTGCCGGACGTCCGCAAGGACATCGCCGGCCTCGCCCAGGCCATCGCCGCCCGCGAACCCGTCGTCCTGATGGCCCGCCCGGAGCAGAAGGAGGCCGCCCAGAAGGCCTGCGGCGCCGCCGTCGAGGTCGTGCCGGTGGCCGTCGACGACCTGTGGGCCCGCGACACCCTCCCGGTGTTCGTCGAGGAGGGCGGCAAGGTCAAGGGCGTCGACTTCAACTTCAACGGCTGGGGCAACAAGCAGCAGCACGCCAACGACTCCAAGATCGCCCGGACGGTGCTGACCAAGTTCGGCGTCGAGCGCGTCGAGACCCCGCTGGTCGCCGAGGGCGGCTCCTTCGAGACCGACGGCCAGGGCACCCTCATGGTCACCGAGAGCTCCGTCGTCAACGAGAACCGCAACCCGGGGATGAGCCGGGACCAGGTCGAGGCCGAGCTCAAGAAGGCGCTCGGCGTGACCAAGGTGATCTGGCTGGCCGGCGTCAAGGGCAAGGACATCACCGACGCCCACGTCGACTGCCTGGCCCGCTTCGTCGCCCCCGGCGTCGTCCTGCTCGACCAGTCCTTCCCCGGCGGCCCGGCGGACGTCTGGTCCCGCGCGGCCGAGCAGGCCCGCGGCGTGCTCAGGAACGCCACCGACGCGACCGGCAAGAAGCTCCAGGTGATCGAGCTCCAGCAGCCGGACCCGGACAAGATCACCGGGCGCGGCGACGCCTTCGTCTCCTCGTACATGAACTTCTACGTCGGCTCCAAGGGCGTCTATCTGCCCAAGTTCGGCGACACCCGGGCCGACGAGCGCGCCCAGCAGGTCCTCAAGCAGTACTTCCCGGGCCGGGAGATCGTCCCCGTGAAGATCGACGCGATCGCGGCCGGCGGCGGCGGCATCCACTGCGCCACCCACGACATCCCGGCCGTCGGCTGACCGGGTACGGGCTGCCGCGCGGCGCCGCGCCCGGCGCGCGGGAAGGCCGCTTCGCCCGGCTCACGGCCGTCCTGCGGGGCCGGCCGGGCCGGCCGGCGGTCGGGGGCGAGGCGGCCGCGGGCGAGGCCGCCGGTGAACTCCCGTACGGCTGGGCGACGGTGACCACCGCCGTGGCCCGGGCCGTGGCCGGCGTACCGCCGCAGGCGCTGACCGTGCGGTCGGCGCAGCGGCTGCCGGCCGTGCCCGCCGTCCAGGAGCACCTGGACGCGGTGCTGGTCGCGATGGTGGAGTCCGCCCTGCGGCGCAGCCCGCCGGGGGCACGGGTACTGGTCCGCACCGAGCTGACCGCCGGCCGGCCCGGAACGCCCGACCGGATCCGGGTCCAGGTGGCCGACCGCGGGCCGGACCTGGCCGGCGAGGCGCGCCACCGGCTGCCCGCGGTCCCCTCCGGATCCCCCGGCACGCACCGCACGACGGCCGAACTGGCCTGTGCCGCCGCCCGGTTGAGCGCGGCGGGCGGCGGCGCCCTGTCCGCCGGGGCCAATCCGGGCGGCGGGCTGCTGCTGACCCTCGCCCTCACCACCGCGGCCCGCCCGGGCTGGTGAGGCCCGGGGCCGCCGCTTCCGCCGGGCGCTGGAGTGCCCCCGCCCGGATCGACCGGGCGGGGGCACTCCGTCGTTGCCTCGACCGCTGTCCCGGCCGGGGTGGCGGACCGGGCCTCGACGGCTCTACCGGGGTGGTGGGTTCGGACGGGGTGACGGGTTCAGCCGGGGTGGTGGGTCGGCCTTACCCGGGTGGTGGGTTCAGACGGCGGGCTGCTGCTGGGTGACGCAGTGGATGCCGCCGCCGCCCGCGCCGAGGTAGTCGATGTTGAGCTGCTCGACGGTCCGGCCGGGGAAGAGCCGCGCGAGCGCGGCCTTGGCCGCGGCGTCGGCCGAGGTGTCGCCGAACTGGGCGGAGATCACCGCGTTGTTGCAGAGGTAGTAGTTGGCGTAGGAGCCGACGAAGTTGGGGTCGGTCGAGCGGATCAGGTTGTAGTCGGGTCCCTGGATCTTGCTGACCGCGATCCTGACCCCCTGCGCGCTCGTCGCGCCCGAGAGGATCTGGTACTGCTGGCGCTCGTCGTTGGACCAGACGTCGGTGTCCCCGGACAGCGGCATCTGGACGGCGGCCGCACCGGCGCCGAGGAACCGCGAGGTCGCGTCGACGTGGTCGTCGGTGATGTCCTGGCCCTGGATGCCGGGGAACCAGATCATCTTCGAGGCGCCGTAGGCGGCGTACAGCGCGGACTCGATCTGGGTCTGGGACAGGCCGGGGTTGCGGTTGGAGTTGACGATGCTGCTGTTGGTCGCCATCAGGGTGCCGGCGCCGTCGGTCTCGACGGCACCGCCCTCGGCGACGAGTCCGGCGGCCGTGAACGGGATCCCGAGGTAGGCGGCGACGCGCTGGGCCACCAGGGCGTCGTTGGCGTGCGTCTGCTTGTTGCCCCAGCCGTTGAAGTTGAGGCCCACCGTGTCCAGGCCGCCCGCGCCGTTGGTGCGGAAGACCGGGCCGGTGTCGCGCATCCAGCAGTCGTCGACGGGGATGGTGCCGATGACGGTGACCCGCGAGCCGCACATCGACTGCGCCTTGGCGACGCTGGCGGGGTTGGCGCACACGGTGACCGGCTCGTACTTGGCGATGGTCTTGGCGATCAGGGCGATGTTGGCCTGGACGCCGCTGAGCTTGTTGCGCCAGATGCCGGTGCTGTCCGGCCACGCCATCCAGGTCCGGGTGTGCGGGACGGTGTCGACCGGGACGGCGTAGCCGGTGGTGGCGGGCGCCCTGCCTCCGGATGCCGTCCCGCCGGGTGCCGTCCGGTCGGGTGCCGTGCCGCGGGCGGCGGCCTGCGGCGCGTTCAGCCCGGTCAGCGCGGCGCCGGCGGCGGTCAGCCCGGCGGCTGCCAGGAACCCGCGCCGGCCGAGGCGCCCGAGGGGCGCCGGGTCGGGTCTGTGGTGATCGCGATCGTCCACTTCTACCTCCGTGTCAGTTCCGGCCGACGGCCGTGGAGTTGCCCAGAAGGTAGAACTGGCCAAGCGCTCGGTCAATATCTCGCGCAAGGATCGGGTGGGGATCCCTCCGAATCGTTTTCCGGCCCGCCCCTCCCGCGGCCGCCCCGCTCGTTACAGTGGCGGCCATGGCGACACGGGCGACAGGAACAGCGCGGGAGGCGTCCTCCGCGCCGGGCGGCACCGGCCGGGTACGGGCCTCCAGCAAGGGCGAGCAGACCCGGGCCCGGCTGATAGCGGCGGCCCGGACGCTGCTCGCGGGCGGCGACGCCGGGCGGTTCACCACCCGCAACGTGGCCGCGCTGTCCGGGGTTTCGCACGGGATGTGCCACTACCACTTCGCCGACCGCACCGAACTGATCGTCGCGGTGGTCGCCGACATCCGGCCCGAGTGGATCACCCCGCTGGAGGAGGCGGTGGACGGCCCGGGCGGCTACGCCGAGCGGGCGGACCGGGTACTCGCCCTGCTCACCCGGCCGGAGAGCCCCGACCTGGCCCGGCTGCACGCGGCGCTGCACTGGCTGGCGCTCAACGACGAGCGGGTCCGGGCCAGTCTGGAGGCGGAGTACGCACGCTGGCGGTCCTGCTTCGTGCGCCTGTTCCGGACGCTGGCGGACGAGCGCGGCGACGGCTCCGACCCCCGCCCGCTGGGCGAGGCCTTCGCCGCCGCCGTGGACGGGCTGGCCGCGATCGGCTCGCTGGACGGGACGGTGGACGCGGGGCGGGTGCTGCGCAGGCTGATGGCCGCGCTGTCCGCGAGCGGGTGACCGGCCGAACCGCTGACCCGCTGACCCGCTGACCTGCTGACCCGCCCGGGCCCGTGGGGGCCGGGCGGGTGGGTGCGGTCAGGCGCCCTCGGCCTCGGCCTCCTTCTCCCGGCGCAGCCGGTGCTCGGTGCGGATGCCGCACCAGGCGGTGCAGGCCAGGCTCGCGGCGATGATCCCCTCCGCCCAGAAGAACGCCACGTAGTCCATCAGCGATCCGATCGGCGGCGCTCCGGGGGCCGCGTTGCGCATGCCGATCAGGGCGAACAGGCTGGCCGCCATCCAGCCCAGGGAGGGCCAGACCAGGCCCTCGCGCTTGCGGTAGAGCACCTCGGCGGCGCCGAGGACGGCCAGGGCGATGGCCCACATCGCCGCGATCATGAACCAGGAGAGGATGAAGGTGCTGCGGGAGCGGGTGATCCTGGTGTCCAGGGCCACCGCGCCGTTGCTCGCGGTGGTGGCCTGCGGGCGCAGCACGAAGAACGGGTCGGTGTCGGTGAGGACCACGCCGACCGGCACGGCCGAGCCTCCGCTGGTGGCGGCGAAGCCCACCTCCATGCGGTAGCGGTCGAAGGGGTAGTCGGTCTTGGTGCCGTCGTAGATCCCCACCTGGACGAGCTGGGAGGGCGCGGTCTCCCCCTCGGCGGCCTTGACGGTCACCTTGGGGGTGCCGGTGACGCTGATCTCGACCGGGCGGGCGAAGGTCTGGGAGCCCGGGCCGGCGGCGAAGCGGCCGTGCGGGACGGGCGTGACGTAGAGCGTCAGCTGCTGGGCCGTCGGGTCGACGTCCTGCGCGGTGACGTCGAGTTCGATCCAGTCGGCGGCCGAGGGGACGGCCAGCTCACGGGTCTGCTCGCGGGTGTTGCGTTCGTTCAGGTAGAGGCCGATGCCGCTGCCGCAGAGGGCGACGACCATCGCCAGGAGGACGGCGAAGCGCCAGCTGCGGCGGCGGGGGGCTCGGGGCGGCGTGGCGGGGGGTGCGCCGGTCTCGTCGATGGTGGCCTGCACGGTGGTCCTTCCTGGAGCGCGCGTCGGAGGCGGGGCAGGATCGCTGCCGTCCGGGCTGCCGCGCACCGGTGTCTCGTCCGGGGCTTTCCGCTGGGTTGCCCCGCATCCTCCATTGAACTGAAAATTCAGTCAAATGCCCGAATCGCTCCCGTTGCCCCGACCGCTCTACCAGCCCTTCACCGGCCCCACGCCGGGCCCGCTGCGCCATCCCCTGAGGGAACCTCTAAACTTCGCGGCGATGCCATCCGTGCCCCACCCCTCCTTGTCCGCCGAGAGAGGCCGCCCCATGTCCGCTGACCGATCCCCCTTCGCCCTCCAGCCGGTCTTCCAGGCGCTGACCGCGGACGACCCGCGCGAGGTCGGCGGCCACCGGCTGTACGCGCGGCTCGGCGCCGGCGGCATGGGCCGGGTCTACCTCGCGTACACCCCGGGCGGCCGCCCGGTGGCGCTCAAGGTGGTGCGCCCCGAGCTGGCCGAGGACCCGGACTTCCGGGCCCGGTTCGCCCAGGAGGTGGCCAGCGCCCGGCTCATCCACGGCCTGTTCACCGCCCAACTGGTCGACGCCGGGCCGGACGCCGCCACCCCGTGGCTGGCCACCACCTACGTGCCCGGCCCCTCGCTCCAGCAGGTGGTGCAGCGGTTCGGCCCGCTCCCCGAGCGCACCGTCCTGCTGCTGATGGCCGGGATCGCCGAGGCGCTCCAGGCCATCCACGCCAGCGGGGTGGTCCACCGCGACCTCAAGCCGGGCAACGTGCTGATCGCCGCCGACGGCCCCCGGGTGATCGACTTCGGCATCGCCCGGGCGGCCGACGCCGTCGCCCTGACCGGCACCGGACTGCAGATCGGCTCCCCCGCCTACATGGCCCCCGAGCAGGCCATGGGGCAGTCCGCGACCGCGGCCACCGACGTCTGGGCGCTCGGCGCCCTCGCCGTCCACGTCGCGGCCGGCGCCCCGCCGTTCGGCGACGGCCCGCACCCGGCCACGCTCTACCGGACCGTCCACGAGGAACCCGACCTCGCCCGGGTGCCGGAAGGCCTGCGCGAGCTGCTCCGGCGCTGCCTGGCCAAGCGGCCCGAGGACCGGCCGACCACCGCCGAGGTGATCGCCGCCGCGGCCGGCCACCCCGCGGTGGGCGGGCAGCTGCGGTTCGGCGAGGACTGGCTGCCGCAGCCGCTGACCAGCCAGATCACCCGGCACACCGAGCTGCCGCAGACGCCCGCCGAGGCCGCCGGGACCGGCGGGACCGGCCTGAACGCGGCCCCGACGATGCTGGCGCCTGCGGCGATGCCGACTCCGATGCCGACTCCGACGCCGACCGTGCTCGCCACCGCCGCGGCGGCGCCGGGCGGCCCCGAACTGCCGGGCGTGAGCGCCACCCCGTCCGGGCCCGCGTCGACCGGGCGGCCGAGGCGGTTGCGCGGGCGCACCGCGCTGGTCGCCGTGGTCGCCCTGGCCGTCGGCGCCGCGGCGACGGTGTTCGTGCTCGACGACTCGGACCCGGTGGAGGCGGCGACGGCCGACACCCCGGTGGCCGGCTCCCCCGCGCCCGGCACGCCCGGCGCGTCGACGGCGCCCACCGGCCCGTCGGGCCCCGCCCGCACGCCCTCCGCCACCACCGCGCCGAGCCGCTCGACGCCGCCCGCCCCCGCCGCCGACTTCACTGCCGACTACCGGGCGGTGGAGCTCACCTCGGCGGATCCGAACTACGAGTTCGACCTGGCCGCGGGCACGGTGGTGCCGGTCGAGACCGTGAACTGGTACGTGGGGCGCACCGACAGCGAGTTCCTGATCCCGGAGACCGCCGACTCCTACATCGGCCGGGACTCCGGCCTCGGCCCGGCCGAGTGCCTCCAGGGGCTCGGCAGCCGTCCGACCGCCCGGGTGCCGTTCAGCGCCGTCGGGCCGCGCGGCGCCTTCTGCGTCCGGTCCGCGGACGGCAAGGAGCTGGCGATCGTCCGGGTGCTGTCGACGGCGGGCGCGGACGGGGCGGTCAAGGTCTCGCTGGACCACTACCGCCGCAACGGCTGACACCCCCGGGAACGGCCGAGAGCCCGTCGCCGCCCGCGGCACGGGTGGGAGCGACGGGCTCTCGGCGCTGATCGGCGGCCCGGGGTCAGACCGGGCGCCGGGCCGGGTCGGCGGCAGCGGGGGTGGCAGGCCCAGGTGTGGCAGGCGCCGGGGCGGGAGCCACCGGCGCGGCGGGCCCGGCCGCCGGAGCCCCCGACGCGGCGGCGGGCTGGTCCTCCTCCCGCATGGCCGCCGTCTCCGCCTTGAGGATGCGCATCGACTTCCCCAGTCCGCGCGCCATGTCGGGCAGCTTCTTGGAACCGAAGAGCAGCACCACGACCACCAGCACCACCAGCAGGTGCCAGGGCTCCAGTCCATTGCGCAGCATCGTCGCCTCACCCGGCCTTTCGTCGTCGGGACCGGGGCCGCGTGCGGCGGCCCGGGTCGTCTCGGGATGGTTTGGGTGCTTTCACCGTAGAGCTTGACTGATTTTTCAGTCAATGCGAGAGTGCAGTTCAGGCGATGCCCGGGCCGCCGTGCCCGCCGCCGATCGGCGCAGCGCGCAGCACTCCCCGGAGGCCCCGCCCGCCGCGCCGGACCGGATCCACCCTCGGCCCCACCGGAGTCCACCGTGTCCCAGTCCTCCCTCGCGCGCCGCACGGTGCTGCGTTCCCTCGCCGGCGCCGGCCTGATCGCGGCCGGCGCGACCGCCTGTGCCTCCGGCGGCGACGACGCGGCCGAGCCCGCGGCCCCGTCCTCCGCCCCCGCCGGGCAGCCGTCCGCGAGCGCCACCGCCGCACCGTCCGCGACGGCGGCCCCCTCCCCCGCCGGCGGACGCCGGCTCGGCGGCGAGTGGGAGAAGCACGAGCGGACCTTCATGGCCTGGCCCGCCTCCGAGAACGTCTGGGGCGAGCAGCTCGGCGGCGTCCGCAAGGACATCGCCTCGGTGGCCCGCGCCATCGGCAGCCGCGAGCCGGTGGTCATGCTGGTGCGCCCCGGCCAGGAGGACTCCGCCCGCAACGCCTGCGGCAAGGACGTCGAGCTGCTGTCCGTCCCGGTGGACGACCTGTGGGCCCGCGACACCGTGCCGGTGTTCGTCGAGGAGGGCGGCAAGGTCAAGGGCGTCGACTTCAACTTCAGCGGCTGGGGCGGCAAGCAGCAGCACGACAACGACGCCCGGATCGCCCGCGCCGTCCTGGACAAGTACGGGATCGAGCGGGTCGCGACCCAACTGGTCGCCGAGGGCGGCTCCTTCGAGACCGACGGCCAGGGCACCCTGATGGTCACCGAGAGCTCGATCGTCAACGCCAACCGCAACCCGGGCCGCGACCGCGACCAGATCGAGGCCGAGCTCAAGCAGGCCCTCGGCATCACCAAGGTGATCTGGCTGGCCGGCGTCAAGGGCAAGGACATCACCGACGCCCACGTCGACTGCCTGGCCCGCTTCGCCGCCCCCGGCGTGGTCTTCCTCGACCGGGCCTTCCCCGGCATGCCCGCGGACGTCTGGTCCCGCTCGGCCGACCAGGCCCGGGCCGTGCTGGCGGACGCCACCGACGCCACCGGCAAGAAGCTCAAGGTGATCGAGATCAGCCAGCCCGACCCGGACAAGATCACCGGTCGGGGCGACGCCTTCGTCTCCTCGTACATGAACTTCTACATCGGCAACAAGGGCGTCTACCTGCCGCTGTTCGGCGACGCCAAGGCCGACGGGCACGCCCAGGAAGTCTTCAAGGACCAGTTCCCGGACCGCGAGATCGTCCCCGTGCAGATCGACACCATCGCCTCCGGCGGCGGCGGCATCCACTGCTCGACCCACGACCAGCCCGCCGGCTGACCCCCCACCACCGGTACCGACGGCCGGCCGGCCACACGGCCGGCCGCCCCGCCGCCCGGCACCGCCGCCCCGCACCGAGGGAGAAGGGACCCCTTGTGCAGCTGACCCCCACCGAACGCGACCGGCTGCTGATCTTCACCGCCGCCGAACTCGCCCGTGCCCGCCGCGCCCGCGGCCTGCGGCTGAACGTCCCCGAGGCCACCGCGCTGATCTCGGACACCGTCTGCGAGGCCGCCCGCGACGGCCTGCGGCTGGCGGAGGCCGTCGCCCGCGGGCGCTCGGTGCTCTCCCCGGAGGACGTCCTGCCCGGCGTCCCCGACCTGGTCACCGAGATCCAGGTCGAGGCGGTGTTCCAGGACGGCACCCGGCTCGCCGTGATCGCCGACCCGTTCGGCGGGGGCGGCCTGGGCGAGGCCGCCCCCGGCGCGGTGCTCCCCGGCCGCGGCGCCGAGCCGGTGCCCGCGCCGGTCCGCACACTGACCGTCCGCAACACCGCGGACGTCCCGGTCTCGGTCACCTCGCACTTCCACTTCTTCGAGGCCAACCCGCGGCTGGCCTTCGACCGCGCCGCCGCGTACGGCATGCACCTGGCCGTCCCGGCCGGCTCCTCGGTGCGCTTCGACCCGGGCTCGGACGTCGAGGTCGGGCTGGTGCCGATCGGCGGCGAGCGGGTCGCGATCGGCTTCGCCGGACTGGTGGACGGTCCGCTGGACTCGCCCCGGGTCCGGCGGGAGGCGCTGCGCCGGGCGGCCGAGCAGGGCTACCTCGGCGCCAACGGCCCGAGCAGTGCGGACGGCCCGAGCAGTGCGAGCAGTGACGACGAGGCGGAGGAGAGCCAGCGGTGAGCAGCAGCAGCGGCAGCGCGTCGATCGAGGCGGCCGAGTACGCCGCCGTGCACGGCCCGCGGGCCGGCGACCGGGTCCGGCTCGGCGACAGCGGGCTGGTCGTCCGGGTCGAGTCCGACTCCCAGCGGCCGGGCGACGAGTTCCTCACCGGTTTCGGCAAGACCGCCCGCGACGGCCTCCACCTCAAGGCCGCCGCCGTCCGCGACACCTGCGACCTGGTCATCAGCAACGTGCTGGTGATCGACGCGATCCAGGGCATCCGGAAGACCTCGATCGGCATCCGGGAGGGGCGGATCGCCTCGATCGGGCGGGCCGGTAACCCGGACACCCTGGACGGCGTCGACGTGGTCGTCGGCACCGGGACGGCGATCGTCTCCGGCGAGGGCCTGATCCTGACCGCCGGGGCCATCGACACCCACGTCCACCTGATGTCCCCGCGGATCATGGAGGCCTCGCTGGCCTCCGGCGTCACCACCATCATCGGCCAGGAGTTCGGCCCGGCCTGGGGCGTCGGCGTCAACTCGCCCTGGGCGCTGCGCCACGCCTTCAACGCCTTCGACGCCTGGCCCGTCAACATCGGCTTCCTGGGCCGCGGTTCGTCCTCCCACCCGGCGCCGCTGGTGGAGGCGCTGGCCGAGGGCGGCGCCTGCGGCTTCAAGGTGCACGAGGACATGGGCGCGCACACCCGCGCGCTGGACACCGCGCTGTCCGTGGCGGAGGTCCACGACGTCCAAGTGGCGCTGCACACCGACGGGTTGAACGAGTGCCTGTCGGTCGAGGACACCCTGCGGGTGCTGGAGGGCCGGACCATCCACGCCTTCCACATCGAGGGCTGCGGCGGCGGACACGTCCCCAACGTGCTCAAGATGGCCGGCGTGCCGAACGTCATCGGCTCCTCCACCAACCCCACCCTCCCGTACGGGCGGGACGCGATCGCCGAGCACTACGGCATGATCGTCTCCGTCCACGGCCTCAAGACCGACCTGCCCGGCGACGCCGCCATGGCCCGCGACCGCATCCGCGGCGGGACGATGGGCGCCGAGGACGTGCTGCACGACCTCGGGGCGATCGGCATCACCTCCTCCGACGCCCAGGGCATGGGCCGCGCCGGGGAGACGGTGCGCCGCACCTTCGCGATGGCCGGCAAGATGAAGGCCGAACGCGGACCGATGGAGGGCGACGGCCCGTCCGACGACAACGAGCGGGTGCTGCGCTACATCGCCAAGCTCACCGTCAACCCGGCCATCGCGCACGGGCTCTCGCACGAGGTCGGCTCGGTCGAGGTCGGCAAGCTCGCCGACCTGGTGCTGTGGAACCCGGCCTCCTTCGGTGCCAAGCCGTACCTGGTGCTCAAGGCCGGCTTCCCCGCGTACGGCGTCACCGGCGACCCCAACGCCGCCACCGAGAGCTGCCAACCCCTCGTCCTGGGGCCGCTGTTCGGCGCCCACGGCGCCACCCCGGCGGACCTCTCGGTGGCCTTCACCAGCCGCGCCGCCGCCGAGGCGGGCACCGGCGACCGGCCGTACGACCGGATGACCACCCGGCGCCGGCGGGTCGCCGTCCGGCACACCCGCGGCATCGGGCCGGCCGACCTGGTCCGCAACAGCCGGCTCGGGCAGATCATGGTCGACGGGCAGCGGGGCCTGGTCACCCTCGACGGGACCCCGCTGCACTCCGACCCCGCCGAGGAGGTCTCGCTGAACCGCCTCTACTTCCTCTGACCCCGCCGCGGCGGCGGACACCCCTTCACGTCCGCTTGAAGAACTCCACCTCGGCCAGCGCGACGGTGCGGCCCGGGCCGGTGCCCGCCGCCTCGCGGACGGTCAGCTTCACCTGGACGACGTCGCTGATGCCGGTCGCCACCGTCTGCGGGCCCGGCTGGTCGTTGAGCGTGACCTGCTTGCGGTGCACCTCGCCGTCCGAGGCGGTCACCTCCAGGGCGAGCACCAGCGGGCGGGCCTGCTGCCGGAACTGCTCCGGGTCCGCGGAGGCGCCGGTGTGGACGATCAGGTCCACCAGCCGGAACGGGGTGCGGAAGGTGAAGTCGACGGAGTCGCCGATCGCGGGCGCGCCCCAGTAGGTGTTGGAGAGGCCGTCGTCGGCCGCGCTCGCGGGGTGCCCCTCGACCGCGGCCGACGCCGTGGTCAGCGAGGGCGAGACCGGCGCGGTGCTGCCCAGCTTGTCCAGCACGTCCTGGTAGGCGTTCTTGCCGAGCGGGTACAGCAGGACCCCCGCGACCACCAGTGCGAGCAGCACGATCAGCGCGATCGTGCGGCGCAGCGCGTTGCCCGAACCGCCGATCCGCACCCGGCGCCGGAACGGCCACCGGGTGCGCCACCAGGGCAGCTCCGGGGCGGCCGCGGTGACGGTCAGCGGGGCCGCGCAGCGCCGGCAGAACCGGCGCTCGGGCAGGTTGGGGGTGCCGCAGCGCGGGCAGGGCGGGCCGTCCTGGGCCTCCTCGACGGCGGAGGCCCGGACGACGGGACGCGGCGCGACGGGCTTGGCGGGCTGCACGGCGACGGGGTCGGTCGGCTCGGTCTGCGGTGCGGCGGGCGGTCGCGGCCTCGGGTCCGGCTCAGGGGCCGGGGCCGGGGCGGGCTCGGATGGCGGGGCGGGAGCCGGTACGGGCCGCGCCCGGGTGGAGGTCGAGCGCGAGGTCTCGACGGACGGCGGGGACGGCGGCTCCTCGACGGGCCGCTTCTCGACGGGCGGCTTCTCGACGGGCCGTTCCTCGACGGCCGCGGCGGGTTCCGGGGCCGCGACCTCCGGGACCGCGACAGGTTCCGGGGCGACGGGCGGTTGGGTGCGCCGACTCCGGCTGGTGACCCGCCGGGAGACGTTCCGCCAGGTCCGCGAGGTGTCGGGGGCGGCCGGCTCGGGCGCAGCAGGCCCGGGCTCGGGCTCGGGCGCAGACTCCGCTTCGGGCTGGGGCCTGGGCTCGGGCGCAGCAGGCCCGGGCTCGCGCTCCGCCGGCACGGGCACGGGCGCGGGCCCGGCCACCGGGGCGGGCGCGGCCCCCGCGGCGGGCGCGCGCCGCGACCACCCCAGGTAGGCGCCGCAGTTGCCGCAGAAGTCGTCGCCCTCCGCGTTGGCCGTGCCGCATTCGGGACACACCGGCATCCGTCAGCCCTCCGCTCGCCCGGGTGGACCGGGCAGGATCTCGACCCGGCAGGTCAGGTGGACCGGGCAGCCGGCCCGGACGACGGCCAGCACCTGGTCCTCGTCCAGCCCCGCGCCGCCCAGCGGCCAGACCCGGACCAGCACCCCGCCGCCGCCCGGGGCGGGCGGCAGGGCGCGGTCGGGGTCGGCGTCGGTGGACCAGGCCGCGCCGCCGCCGTCCGTGATCTCGGCCCCGGCGCCCAGCACCAGCCGTAGCCGCTCGGTGAGCCCGCGCCGGGTGCCGCGCCAGCGGTGCAGTTCCACGGCGCGCCCGATCACCGCCCGGCGCACCTCCTCCGGCCAGGCCGGGTCGACCTCGACCGCGACCCAGGAGGCCAGCCAGTCGAGGAAGTCGGTGGGCGCGAGCTCGGGCCGGAAATAGGCGGGCAGGTTGTCCAGGGTGGCAAAGACCGGGGCGAGGACGGTGTCCAGGCCGGCCGTGAAGCGCTGGGCGAAGTCGTCGTCGGCGAAGAGCGCGGGCAGCAGTTCGCCGATCGGGTGCGGGCTGGGCAGCCCGGGGACGGCGGCTCTGGTCATGGGGTGCCGTCCTCGGTGACGGCGGTGACCACGACCTGGTGCTGGTGCGAGAAGACCAGGGCGTCCGGCGGGACGTCGACCCGCTCGGCGGGCGCGCCCCGGCGTCCGGTGATCGGGTCGGCCGGGAAGAGCCGTAGCTCCTCGACGCCCGCGACGGCGGCCACCCGCTGGAGCACCGCGAACACCTCGCCGTACTGCACCGCCCGGCCGAACGGCCAGCCGGTGCCGGCGGCGCCGCCGCGCAGCGGGTTGAGGTGGCGGTAGAGCGCGTCCAGCACCGCCTCGCGGACCCGGTCGGGGTCGGCGGCGCGGGTGGTGAGCCGGGCGACCACGGTGACGCCCTGGTAGGCGGGCGGCTGGACGAGGACCCGGGTGCCGATCAGCCGCCGCTCGTCCAGCGCGGCCGCCACCTCGGCCAGCACCTGTTCGTCCGGGATGAGCTGCTCGAAGCGCAGCCGCTCGCCCTCGTCGGCGACGGCCTCCGGCACCACCAGCACCCGCACGGCCCCGGCCTCCCCGCCGGTGGCGGGCACGCAGCTGACCCGGGCGGCGGAGGGCGCGGCCTGCCGGGCGATCAGCTCGAAGTCCCCGGCGGTGACGGCGCGTTCCTGCAGCCGCAGCTGGTGCGGGGCGCGCGCCTTGGCGTTCTCGACCGTCTCGCCGTCGACCCCGCCCCGGGCGGCCTCCCGGTTGTCCACCCGGGCGACGTACGGGACGGAGCTGCGCAGCACCGTGACGGTGTTGCGGGCGACGTTGCCCGCGATCCCGCCGCCGGTGCGGTACTGCGGGACGCGCAGCCGGGCGCCCTTGGGCGGCACCGCGCCGAAGGCGCGCAGGCTGCCGTCGGGCTCCCGGACGGCGGGCGGGAACAGGAACTCGCCGTTGGTGGCGTCCAGCACCACGTGCCGGTCGGTCGGCGCGGAGTCGCCGAAGTGCTCGACGACGCTCCAGCGCTGCCAGCCGTCGCCGGCCGAGACCTCGACCGCCGGTGCTCCGCCGTCCAGCAGCACCGGCGGCCGGGCGAGCCGGAAGCGCTGGCCCGCGACGCCCTCCGAGGTGCCCAGCGGCGCGTCGGTGACGGTCCGGGCGTGCACGGCGGTGGCGGTGCCGCCGATGGTGAACACCTCGGCCCGGCGCACGGTCGGGGACTCGGAGTAGAACGGCTGGCCGGGCCGGGGCTCGGTCACCCGGCAGCGCAGCCAGCCGGCCCGCCGCCCGGCCACCACCGAGGCGGTGTGCCCGGCGGGTACGAACACCAGCACCTCGCCGGGCCGGTTGAGGCCGCCGGTGGTGTCGCTGCCGGTCTCGCAGGCGATCCAGCGGGCGCCGTCCCACACCTCCCAGACCAACGGGGGCTGGCGCGGGTCGACGCCGACGCCCTCCACCCGGCTGTCCAGTCGCACCGCCAGGATGCAGCGCGGGACCACGGCGGGCAGGGCGAACAGCATGGCGTCCCCGGCCGCCGGTCGGGTCTGGAAGCACCGCACGTCCGCGCCGTCCGCCAGCCGGCCGGTGACGTCGGCCTGCTCGCCGGTGGCGGAGACGGTGACCAGCCGCTCCAGCGCGCTGGGGACGACCGGGAGGTCCTCGGCGGTGGCGAAGACCACCGCCTCGTCGGTCTCGGTGCGCAGTGTGGACACCTCGGTGCCGGCGCGCAGCAGGACCGTCTCGGGCTGCGGGGCGGAGAGCCAGAAGTCGACCTCGGCGCGGGCCGCGGCGGGCGGGAAGAGCCGGATGCCCAGCAGGTCCAGGAAGGCGGTGTAGTTCTTCTCGGGCACCCGGTTCAGCCGGTAGAGCAGCTGGTCGACCAGGTAGGCGAAGGTCTCGATCAGGGTGACGCCCGGGTCGGAGACGTTGTGGTCGGTCCACTCCGGGGCGCGCTGCTGCACGTACCGCTTGGCCTCGTCGACGAGTTGCTGGAACCGGCGGTCGTCCAGGTTCGGGGAGGGCAGTGCCATCAGCGGGCACCTCCGTTCGCGGCGGCGGCCCGTTCCGGGTCCGGGGTGTCCGCTTCCGGGGACTCCGGGATCGTGTAGAAGGGGAAGACCAGGTTGCGGCGGTCGTTGGTGGCCCGCACGGTGTAGTGGACGTCGATGTAGAGCGTGCCCTCGTCGACCCGGTCGAAGGCGATCACCACGTCGTCGACGGTGATCCGCGGCTCCCAGCGTTCCAGCGCGATCCGCACCTCGCGGGCGATCCGCCCGGCGGTGGTGCTGTCGCCCGGGGCGAAGACGTACTCGTGGATGCCGCAGCCGAACTCGGGGCGCATCGGCCGCTCGCCGGGGGCGGTGCCGAGGATCAGCCGGATCGCCTCGGCGAGCTCCCGGTCCCGCTCCACCATGCCGATCCCGCCGGTGGCGTTCACCCGCAGCGGGAAGGCCCAGCCGCGGCCGATGAAGTCGTTGCTCATATGTCCCCGCCGATCAGCACGTTGAACGCCCCGGCGACGATCTGGGCGCCGCAGGTCGTCTTGTCCCGCATCCGGGCCGCGGGCAGGCCGCCGATCAGCACCACTCCCCTGGTCACCCCGCCGGGGTCGGGCTCGACCAGGTTGGCGGGGCCCATCTCCACGTGCGGGACGCAGGCGTGCACGGTGCCCGCCACCGCGGCGGGGCGGCCGCCGATCAGCACCGTCGCCACCTTGAGGGCACCCGGCGGCGGGGTGGTGAGGACGCCGCCGTGGTCGGTCGGGTCCCCGGTCCGGGCTGCGGGGGGCATGTGCGGTCTCCATTTCCGAGGGCGCCCTGCCGGGCGCTCTTCGTGCTGCGGTTCCTGCTGCGGTTCCTGCTGCGCTTCTTGCTGCGCCTCTTGATGATCCGTCAGTTGATGCGCACGAAGGCCCCCTTGAGGACGGCCTCGGCCCCGCCGTCCACGGTGACCGCCGTCGTGCCGCGCACGTTCACCGAACCGCCGCGCACGTTCACCTCGCCGGTGCCCGCGTCCAGGGTGATGCCGGAGGAGGTCAGGCGCACCGTGCTGCCCGCCCCGCCGACCCCGCCGTGCACGGTCAGCAGGATCTCCCCGCGCTGCTGGTCCAGCCGGACCTCCAGCTTCCCGTCGCCGCTGGCCAGCCGGACCCCGGAGCTGCCGCCCGGAACGTCCAGCAGTTCCAGCCGGTGGCCCGAACGGGACACCACGGAACGGCGGTTGACCTTTCCGGCGGTCGCGTCGACCAGCGGCACGTCGTGCGGCGAGGGCCGGTCCACGCCGTTGTAGAGCCCGCCCAGCACGTACGGGCTGTCCAGGTCGCCCTGTTCGAAGCCCACCAGCACCTCGTCGTTGACCTCCGGGCTGACCACGCCGCCGCCCCCGTGGCCGCCCCACTGCACGGTGCGCACCCAGTCGGAGACGTAACTGTCGTCCAGCCAGGGGAACTTCAACCGGACCCAGCCGCGCTGGTCGGCGCCCGGCTCCCGGACGTCGGTGACCACGGCGACGGCCAGGCCCGGCATCCGCGGGCCGCGCGGCGGCGCGTTGCCGCCGGTCGCCAGCCCGGCCAGCGAACGGTCCGGCGAGGTGCTGACCACCACCGTGGTGCGGTAGCCGCGGAACGGCTCCAGCAGGTGCCGCACCCCGGTGGCGGTGTAGCGGCCGGAGAAGGCCGCGCCGACGTTCCCCAGGGCGACGGCGGTGCCCGCCCGCAGCCGCGGGTTCCCCTCGGCCACCACCTCCAGTTCGCCGAAGCCCCCGGCCACCGAGGCGGCCAGCGAACGGGCGACGGCGGCGGTCTCCGCCTGGGTGCGGTACGGGGTGTCGGCGACGGTCAGCCGGGCCCGGCCGGGGAAGGCCGAGGCCACCACCGAGGGGCTCAGCCCCGGCAGCACGGTCGTCGAGGCGACCGACGGCTCGGTGGCGACCAGGGCGCTCTTGGTGGTGACGTTCCAGCCGCGCGCCTCGACCGTGTCCGCCCCGGCCGCGCCGGTCAGCACCCCGCGCAGCTCCAGCAGGTTGCGCCCGTACTCCAGCACCAGCGGGTTCTGCGGCGCGGGCGTGCTCGGCGCCGGCGCCGAGGAGGCGGGCTGCGGCCGGACGAACTCCAGCTTGCCGTCGTCGTCCACCCGCACCTGGGCGCCGCTCTCCTGCGCCAGGAACTGCAGGAACTCCCAGTCCGGCACGTTCGCCTGGGACAGCTGCTGGTGCACCACCGGGAAGGAGTCGACCTGCCCGCAGGCCAGGCCGGCGTCGGCGGCCACCTCGCGCACGATGTCGGCGGTGGTCATGTTCCGGAAGGCCTTCACCCGGCGCCCGCGCATCAGCCGGTGGGTCACCGCCGCCGCCCGCACCACCGTGTACGAGCCCGTGGTGTCCACCTCCAGCTCCAGCGCCGTCACCTCCCCGGTGAACAGCCGCGCCCGGGTGTTGCCCTGGACGGTCACCACGGAGACCCGCAGCTCGGTGCCGATGGTGATCCCGGTCGCGGAGAGGAAGGTGTGGTCGGCGTCCCGGAAGCTCAGCACCGCCGTGTCCGGCAGGCCGACACTCTCCTCGATGTCGCAGGACACCAGCTGCGCCGCCCACACCGGCGGCAGCGGCCCCGGCGCCTCGACGACGGGATCCGCGGCGAACGGCCGGCCGCCCCGGGCCTCGGGCGTGGTCATGCCGCACCGCCCCGGGTCAGCTCGTCGATGCCCGGCACGATCAGCTCCGCGCCCGGGACCAGCACCAGCGGGTCGTCGATGCCGTTCGCCTCCGCGATGGTCCGCCAGGCCGTCGCGTCCCCGTACGCCCGCCAGGCCAGCAGCGGCAGGCTGTCGCCCGCGATCACCCGGTGGGTGCTGCGGGCCTCCGGGGAGCCGGAGGTCGGGTTCTGCCCGGCCGGGTCCACGCTCGCCTCGTCGATGGAGAGCGAACAGACCGCGCGCAGCGGGTTGCCGTCCACGTCGAAGAGCGTGTACGTGACGGACAGGCCGGTCAGCACCCCGTTGAACGAGGTCGTCTTCAAGGTGCCCCAGTCCAGCCGGATCCACGGGCTGGCCGGGGTCTTGCGCGCCAGGCTCGTCGGGGTCGGCACGCAGGCCGTCATCAGCTGCTCCACCGCCCGCTCCACCGAGTTGTCGTGGGTCGCGGTCGAGTCCAGGAACACGTCCAGGGAGAGCGAGCGCGGGCCGCTGCCGACGAACTCCGGCAGCGCCGACTGGCCCGCCATCCGGGACGGCGTGCGCCGCCACTCGGTGGACTTGCGCAGCACCAGGGTCGCCGGGTTGAACTGGAGCGGGAGCCGCGCGATCGCACCGCCGGGCTGGGCGCCGACGGTGGCCGGCGGCTCCATGATGGTCAGTTGCGCCCGGGTGACGCTCGCGGGGACCGCCGAGGACATCTGGCTGCTCCTTGGGTCTTGGAGAGGGGAAGGGGGGTGAGGGGTGGCGCTCAGGACGGGCGCAGGCCCGCGTGGGCGATCTCCAGGGACTCCATGGCCGGTTGCGAGCTCGACGGGTCGAAGGACGGCCCGTCCCACCGCACCGGGACGATCCCGAGCACCTGCCAGCCGACGATCCGGCTCAGGTCCGGCCGCAGCGCCACGATCTCGCCGTCCTTCGGCTCGACCTTCCGCACGATCTCGTTCAGCCACCGGGCGATCTTGGCGGTGTCCGCGGTGACCGCGCGGCTCAGCGTGATGTTCGTCCAGGTGATGCGGCCCGGCAGTTGCCAGGCGAACCCGTTGTTGCCGCCCTCCGCGTACTGCTCGATCTCGACCTGCGCGCCGAGCCCCGAACAGGTGGTGAACTCGCCCAGGTCGTTCCCGCCGATCGTCAGGCTGAAGAACACACTGCTCGCGAAGATGTTGTCGGTCATCGGCCCCGCCTCCTGCTGTGCTGCTGCTCACGGTCTACGTCGATCCGGTCCCCGGCGGCCGTCCGGCCCCGGCCCGCGCGCTCAACGGCGCAGGTCGTACGGCTTCCCGGCCCGCTCCCGGCCCCTGCGCAGCTCGGTGCGCAGCAGGCGGCCGACCGGTTCGACCAGGCGCCGGGCCAGTTCGTCCAGGTCACCGGGTGCGGTGTGGTCGGGCTTGTCGGGGTCCTCGGCCGCCGTGGCGCCCTTCCCCGTACTGCCTGTCCCCGCGCCGCCGGGCGGCCGTTGCCCGCCGGGCTGACCGGTGCTGGACGGGGCCGCCTGCACGCTGGTCGGCCGGCGCGCCGGGACGGCGGTCAACGGCACCCCCACCAGCCCCGCCTGCTCGGCCACCCGCTGCAACACCTGTGCCGTACCGGGCATGGAGCGGTGGGCGGCGGGCGGCGGGGACTGGACGAACGAGGCGCCCCCGGATCCGACGGACTGCGCGGCCCGGGGCGCTGCACCGGGTGCCACGGACCGGGACACGACCGGCGACCGCACCGCGAGCGGCTGGGTCTGGGTCTGGGTCTGGGTCGGCGGCAACGGGCCGGGCGCGCCCGGCAGCCGCTGGAGCGAAGGGACCACCGGCAGCGCGGGCGCTGCGGGCGGTGCGGGTCGGACGGGCTGCGCAGGTCGGACGGGCTGTGCGGCGCCCACCGGCGCGGCCGCCCCTGGCGACGACGACCCGGCTGCCGCCGCAGGCCACTGGGCGCGCTGGACGACCGGCGAGGGCGCGCCGGAGGACAGCGGCGAGGCGGCCCGTGGGAGCGCCTGGACACCCGGCGGTGCGAGGCGGACCACGGGCACCGGCGCCGACGCGGCCGACCGGCCGCCGGACCACCCGTCGGACCGGGCTCCGGATCGGGCACCGGACCGGGCACCGGGCTGCGAACGGCCGGACAATGACTCGGCGGCAGCAAGGCGTTGGACAGTCGCAGGACTGTGGCCACCACCTCCCTGCGGCTGCTGCGCCACGGGCACCGCGCCGCGCGGCCGTTCGGACCGGACGGGTGAGGGGCCGTCGGCGGACGCCGCAGTCGGTGCGGCGTCGCCGGGCGCTGAACTCCTCTGCGCGGAAGGGCGATCGACCGCCGCCCGGCCACCCCGGTGTTCGGGTGAACGCCGGGAGCGCAGCCGCTGCACGGCCGTCGCCACCGCGTGCCCGACGCCCCCGCCGGACGGACGCCCGGCGGCCACGACACCCTCTCGCGGCTGTGCCACCGGCTGCCCGGCGTCGGCAGTCCGACCGCCCCCGGGGCCCGTCCCGCGCCGGGGAACGACAGCCCCCCGGCTCTCCCGCGGCGACGCAGCCGACAGCGACCGTGCCGCGGCCGTCGCATCCTGCTCCGGCTGCGGCCCCGAATCCGTGCGGCGCGCAAGGGCGTTGGGCCAGGCCACCGGAACCACCGGCGGGGCGGCGGGTACCGCAGCGGCCCCCGACCGGGCACCGCCGCCGCCCGCGAGGGGCACCGACGCCGCCGCCAGGGCGACCGCCATCGGACGCTCCCCGATCAACCCACGCCTCCGGACGGTGGATTGGACGGCCCGCTGCACACCCAGGCCGCCCCCGGCCGGACGGGCCGGAACCACCGGGCCGCCGCCGACACGTCCGGCCGCACGCGGCTCCGCGACGGGGCCGGATCCAGCAGTCACGGAACCAGTTGACGCTGCGTCAATCGTGCTCAAGGACACCGGCGTTGAGGCTGGTGCACTGACCGCGCGCTGCACGGGCGCACCCCCACCGGCGGCGGGCGCGCTCGGCCCACCGCCTCCCGGCAGGGCGACCGAGCCCCGCCGGACCCGCCGCCGCCCACCGGCCGACGAACCGGCAGCGCCTGCGGCTGCCGCCGTCGGCGGTATCGCGTCGAGGGGCGCGCCCAGGCCCGAGCGCGGCCGCGCCGGGGCCTGGGTCGGAGTCGGGGTCGGAGCCTGGGCCGGGGTCGGGGTCGGCGCTTGCGCCCGAGGCGGGGTCGAAGCCGGGGCTCGGGGCGGGATCGCGGTTGGGCGCGAAGGCACCCGGGACGCTCGTTCGGCGGTCGGTGAGGACGGCGCACGCTGGACGGTTGCCCCGCCGACGGGCCCGGGCCCGGGCCCGGGCCCGCTCCCACGCGCCGCCCGCTCACCGCTCCCGGCCTCCCCGCCACCCGTGACTCCGGGCTCGGCGCGAACCACCGGCATGGCCGGGGCACCCGGTGCGGGCTCGGTCGTCCGGGGACCGGACGCAGCCAGGGGCGCCGCGCTCGCGGGCAGCGCCGTCAAGGGCGCGCCGAGCACCGGACGGGCCGGTGCGTCACCACGCGTCGCCGCGGCCCGCTGCACGGCCACGGGGGCGGCGCCGCCCGGGCCCGACGGCGCCGTCCGGGCCGCCGACCCGGTGCGCTCGGGCTCCCGCTCGGCACCGGCCGACTCCTCCGCCGCAACTACCGGCTGGGACTCTTCAACAGCGGGGCTCGACACGCCGCCGACGACGTCCGGCGTGGCCCCGCTCCGCCGCCCCGGGACGGCCGTCACCGGCCGTACGGGCAGCGCCACGGGGCGCCGCGCCACGGTCAGCGGTGCGCTGACGGCCTGCGGTCGCACCGCACGCTGAACGGCCGGGCCTGCCACGCCGTTCCGACGCGGCACCCCGGCGGGCGTCTCCGGCTCCCGGGCCGTACGGCCCGTCGTACCGGCGGGCGTCTCCACGGCTCCGGCCTCGCCGGGCACGGTTGCCGCACCCGCCACCGGACCGGCACCGCCCGACGGACCCGGCACCGCGGCCCCGGCCCGCCGATCGGCGCCACCCGTCCGCACTGCGCGGGCCCCGGCCCCGGCCGAACGTACGGGCAACTGCCGCAGCCGGACGGACCGTTGGACGGGCCCGGCCCGCCGCCGATCCGCCCGCGCGGACGGCTCGGCCGACCCCGGCGAGTCCTGCGACTCCGCCGGCCCGGCCGCCACCGCACCCGCCGTCGGCCGCAGGACGAGCTCGTCCCCGGCGCCGGCGGTCACGGACGGACGGCCCGGCACCGCGACCGCCCGCAGGATGCCCGCCGGGGCGGAGGGCAGCACGGAGTGGCCGAGCGGTCCGCTCAGCGAAGGGTCCTGCCAGGCGGAGAGCCGGGAGCGGAACGCCAGGCCGTCGCTGACGCCGCGCGGCGACGCCCCGGCCAGGGTGGGGACCAGCGGCGCCACGGCGCGCCAGCCCCCGTCCCCGGCCGCCGGTCGCGGCCGCGCGACCCCGACTGCACCGACTGCACCGGCAGCCGAGCCCGAGGCCGTGTCGGAGCCCGCCCCCGGATCAACCCCGGTGCCGGACCCGCCGCGCCGCCGCCCGATCCAGTCCCGCAGCCCCACCCCCGTCACCCACCCTCACTGATGCGGGAGTTGAGCCGCGCGACCTCGCGCACCCACTGCCCGCGCTCGTGGTGGGTCAGGTCGAGGAGGTCCTCCCGCGACCAGTGGAGGTGGTAGGCGATGTACGCGATCTCCTCGTACAGCCGAGCAGGCGCGTACGTCACGATTCCCCCAGGCGCCCACCGGCGAGGTCGACCTCGAAGGCGCCGTCGCAGTGCGGGCAGGTCACGGCGGCGCGCGTGTGGCCTTCGCTGTTGATCCGCTGGTAGAGGTCCTGGAGGAAGGCCACGTCGGTGGCGTACATCCGCTCGACGATGCCCGTGTGCACCTCGGCGAGGTCGCCCAGCCTGGTGATCACGTGGCTGAGCAGCACCACGCTGAGGTAGGCCGGGTTCTCCTTGACCCGCAGGTCGATCTGCGGCATCAGTTCGTCGCGCGCGGTCGCCAGGCGCATGGCGCCGTGGCGGTGCACGGTGCCGTCGTCGTCGACGTAGCCGAGCGGCAGCTCGAACTCGAACTCGGTGTGCGGGGACTGCCGCCGGGGCGGCCCGGCCGGCCCCGCCTGCCCCGGGGCCGCCTGCTGCGGCGCGGGGTTCTGCGGGGCCGGGGCGCCTTCCAGCAGTTCCTCAAGGCCGATCTTGCGCCTCACTCGACCCGGATCTCCTCGAACACGATGGTCACCGTCTCGGTCGCGGCGCTGGACTCGCCCGCGCTGAGCGTGGGGCCCTCCCAGCGGCTCGCCCAGGCGTTGGTGAGCTGGATGCGGCGCAGGGTGGCCCCGGTGGTGTCCTTGACCTCGATGGTGAGGTTCTGCCGGGCGGTGTTGATCGCCCCGTTGTTGAGGGTCTCCTTGATCCAGTCCGTGAACGCGCCGCTCTTGTCCAGGCCGCGGGTGATGGTCACCTCGCCGGGCAGTCGGGCGCCGGGCTGCTTGCGGACGATCAGCTTGCCCTCTTGGGTCACCTGCTTGTACTCGACGACGTCCTGTTCGACCGTCAGGTTGCTGATCTCCTTGACGGACTCGACGTTGTAGCCGCCGAGTTGGACGCCGAATATGTGTGTGGAGAGCGGATCGCCTTCAGCCATGGCGTGTGGTCACCTTCCGATGTGTGTCGACAGTGGGGCCGGCGGGTGGGTCTGCGGTGGGGCCGCGACTCACTCGTCGAGGAGGCTGGTGCTGTCGGAGAACTGGGCCAGCCGGAACACCACGAACTCGGCCGGCTTCACCGGGGAGACGCCGATCTCGCAGATCACCTGTCCGAGGTCGATGGACTCGGGCGGGTTGTTGTCACGGTCGCACTTGACGTAGAAGGCCTCGGCCGCGGTCTGGCCGAACAGCGCCCCGCGCCGCCACTCCTCGGTGAGGAAGGCGGTGATGTTCCGCCGGATGCTGGACCACAGCCGGTCGTCGTTGGGTTCGAAGACCACCCACTGGGTCCCCAGGAGGATGGACTCCTCCAGGTAGTTGAAGAGCCGGCGCACGTTGAGGTAGCGCCAGGCCGGGTCGGAGGAGAGGGTGCGGGCGCCCCAGATCCGGATGCCGCGGCCGGGGAACGCCCGGACGCAGTTGACGCCGATCGGGTTCAGCAGGTCCTGTTCGCCCTTGCTGAGCCGCAGTTCGAGGTCGACGGCGCCGCGGATGACCTCGTTGGCGGGCGCCTTGTGGACCCCGCGTTCGGCGTCGCTGCGCGCCCACACCCCGGCCGCGTGGCCGCTCGGCGGCACCAGCACGTTGCGGCCGGTGGCCGGGTCGAAGACCTTGATCCACGGGTAGTAGAGCGCGGCGTAGCGGGAGTCGAAACCGGCCTCGTCCTGGCGCCAGGTGCGCATCCGCTGGGCGTTGAGGCCGGGCGGCGGGTCCAGCACGGCGATCCGGTCGCCCATCTGCTCGCAGTGCGAGATCACCGCGAGCTGGACGGTGCGCAGGCCCTCGTCGTCGAGGTCGCCGCGCTGGTAGGCGCTCATCAGGTCGGGCACCGCGACCATGGTGATCTCGTCGATCGCCTCCAGGCCGGAGAAGCCGGTGCGGGCGGCCGCGTCGCCGACGTACTCGGCCGGGTCCAGCCGGGTGCCGGCGGCCGCCACCGGGCCGGTCGCGGGGGCCGGGGCGGCGGCGAGCGCGTGGCTGCGGCGCTCGGGGCGGCTCGGCGCGGTGCCGGGCTGCTCGGCGACGGCGACCAGCTTGGACTCGCGCAGCTGGGTGACGACGTAGCCCTTGGTGTTCTTCCGGGTGGAGACGTCGTAGCTCTCGGCCACCTCGGCGCCCCGGCGGACGATCAGCCGGAACCGGTCGTCGGGGACGTTCTCGCCCTCGGCGTCGGCGACCTCGACGGACACCTCGCCGCCCGCGCCGGGCAGGGCCGACAGCAGGAAGCCGCCGATCTCCACCGGCGGGGCCGCCGCGACGGCCGGGGCGGGGGCGCCGCCGGGGGCCTGCCGCGCCGGGTCGCCGATCCGCACGACGTAGGCGGAGCCGCCGCCGTTGGCGAAGAACCCGTACACCGCGTGCGCCAGGTAGGTGCCCTCGGTGAACGCACCGAACCGCTGGACGTACTGGTCCCAGTTGGTCACCAGCGTGGGCTCGTGGAAGGGGCCGCTGCCGGCGAAGCCGACGAAGGCGGCGACGGCCGTGCCGACGCCCTCGATCGGCCGGGCACCGGACTGCACCTCCTCCACGTACACGCCCGGGGTCAGGTACGACGGCATACGCGCTCCTCCAGATGACCGGTCCTTGGTCTCACTCGCCCCCGAGTCTGCGTCCGGGGCCGCGCCCGGGGACAGGTCCCCGGGGTCAAGATCGGGGGCAGGATGACTGCCCCGGCGGGCACGGCCGGCTGCGCCCCGCGGCCCCCGGACGCTCCGGTCACGTACGCCCGCCGGTCACGTACGCCCGCCGGGCCCGGACTGCTCCGGTCAGGTACGCCCGCCGGCCCCCGGACGCTCCGGGGCGGGGCGCAGCCGCTCCAGCCACGGCCCGAACTCGCTCTCCAGCACCAGCCGGCCGAGCTTGCGGTACTCCCCGACCACCGCGGCGACCAGCTGGGCCATGCCCAGCGGGGTGCCCGCCCCGGCGGCCAGGTAGGCCGCGGAGACGGCGCAGGCCCGGATCGAGCCGCCGGTGAGCTCGAAGTGCTCGGCGCAGTAGTCCAGGTCGAGGTCGTCGCCGCGGGGCAGGGCCGGTCCGAGGCAGCGGTCCCAGAGCAGCCGGCGCTGCGCCCGGTCGGGCAGCGGGAACTCGGCGATGACGTCCAGCCGCCGGGTGAACGCCTCGTCGAGGTTGGCGCGCAGGTTGGTGGTGAGCAGCGCGATCCCGTCGAAGGACTCCATCCGCTGGAGCAGGTACGCGGTCTCCACGTTGGCGTGCCGGTCGTGGGCGTCCTTGACCTGCGCGCGCTTGCCGAACAGCGCGTCCGCCTCGTCGAACAGCAGGACGCCGTTGACCTGGGCGGCCTCGGTGAAGATCCGTTCCAGGTTCTTCTCGGTCTCGCCGATGTACTTGTCCACCACGGTGGAGAGGTCCACCACGTACAGCTCCATGCCGAGTTCGGCGGCGACCACCTCGGCCGACATGGTCTTCCCGGTGCCGGACTCCCCGGCGAACAGGGCGAGCACGCCGTTGCCGCGGCCGCCGCCGGGGCGCATCCGCCACCGGCCGAGCACCTGCTCGCGGTGCCGGGCGCGCAGCACCAGTTCGCGCAGCCGGTCGGCGGTGGGGTCGGGCAGCACCAGGTCGGGCCAGCCGACGGCGGGCTCGATCCGGCGGGCCAACCGGGCCAGCCCGGCGGCGTTCTGCGCCCGGACGGCGGCCCGCAGGTCCTCGGCGCGCACCGGGCGCCGCTCGGCGGCGGCCGTCCGGGCGGCCACCGAGGCGGCCCGCGCCAGCTTCTCCCGGTCCACCCGGTAGGCGGCCACCGCCTCGGCCAGGCCGTCCGTCAGCTCCTCGTCCAGCGGTGTCCCGGCGGCGGCGAGCGCGCGGGCCCACTGCGCGGCGCGGCCGTCGGCGTCCGGCGGCGGGGCGGTGACCACCACGGGGCTCTCCCGCGACCAGGCCGGGTCCCACACCAGCGGGCCGTGCACGATCAGCGGGACGGCGGCGAGTTCCGCGCACAGCTCGCGAAGCAGCGCGGCCCGCTCGGGGCGTTCGGGCTCCAGCCGGTCCAGCGGGCCGAGCACCACCCCGCCCCCGGCCAGCCGGGCCTCGCGGGCGAGCACCCGTACGGTGGCCCCCGGCGGGCGGGCGGCCAGCGCGGCGGCGTCGACGACCAGCGGCGGACGGCCGTCGGCGGCGAGCGCGGCCACCGCGAGCGGGCCGGCGTGGCCGCCCCGGTCCAGCAGGTGGACGGCTCCGCCGCCCGCCGCCGTCGCGGCCGCGCGCAGCCGGTCGACGGCCTGCGCCTCGGCGGGGGTGAGCGCCCCGGCCGGGGCCATCGGTCGGGCCCGGTCAGCCGGATCGGCGCGGCGGGCCAGCCCGGCGAGGGCGTCGTCCGGTTCGTCCTCGCCGAGCAGGTGGGCCGTCACCCGGTCGGGCACCCGCAGGGTGCGGGAGAGCAGCGGGCGGTCCGGTTCGGCGAGTTCCAGCAGGCCCCCGGCGATCAGCGGGGACCGCGCCGCGAACCGGAAGCGGCCGGCCCCGGCCCCGGGCAGCCCGCACAGGTCGAGGGCCAGCCCGACGGTCGCCCGGCGGCGGGTCAGGTCGTCGTTGAGGTAGCCGTAGAGCTGCTCGAAGCGGGGGTCGAGGTCGGGGGCGAGGGCGACCAGCAGCAGGTCGAGGTCGACCGGGAGCAGCCCGAAGGCGGCGCCGAGCCGGGCCAGCCGGGAGCCGGGCGGCGGGGCGGGCGCGTCCTGGCCGGCCGGCGTGCCGTGGCCGGTGGCCACGGCGGCGGAGGCCAGGATCCGTTCGACCGCCTCCGGGCCGAGGTACTGGCCGCGGTACGGGTCGTCCGGGTCCGGGTCGTCGGCCCGGCGCTCGCGCACCGCGGTGCGGACCCGCTGCTCGACCCGGTGCAGGCGTTCCCACAGGTGGCCGTTGTCGGGGCCGTTGTCGTTGCCGTGACCGTTGTCGTTGTCGTGGCAGTGGTCGGGGCCGGGCGGGGCCCCGGGCACCGCCAGGGCGAGGTCCGGGCTCACCTGATCCCACCCCCGCTGCTCCCGCCCTTGTTGCTCCCACCCCTGCTGCGGCGGCCGGGCGGCAGGGCGCGGTCGCGCGGGGCGGCGAAGCCCTCCGCCCCGGGGTCGCCGACGGTGTCGCGGTAGCGCAGCCGACGGCCGGGGTCGACGGCGGGCGACTCCGCCGCGTGCGAGGTGTCCACGGCGTGCACCACCAGCCCTTCGGTGACGGGCGGTCCGGCGGGGGTGAGCGCCCCGGCGAGCGGGGCGAGCACCCGCAGGTCGATCGAGGGCCGCAGTTCCCCGCCGAGCGCGGACCAGACGTCGGAGACCGACGGCAGGCCGGTGTCGCGTCCGGCGATGTCCAGGCCGACGGTGAGTCCGAGCCGGGCGAGCGTGCCGGTGAGCAGCCGGGCGGGCAGCGCGTCGACGGCGGTCAGGCACTGCAGCACCTCGGCCAGCAGCCGGTGTTCGTCCTGCGGTCGGTTGGTCCAGACGGTGACCAGGTAGGCCAGTTCGAACCAGCGCGGAGCGGCGCGGTGGCCGAGCACCAGGCCGTCGGCGTCGTGTTCGGCGACGGCGCCGGCCTGTCGGCGCCCGGTGTCCTCGCGGACGTCGTACAGGAAGACGCTGACGGTGGGCGCGGTGCGCCGGGCCGCCAGGTCGCGGGTGGGCGCGTCGAGGACGACCTCGACGCCGCGCTCGGGCAGTCCGGCCTCGGCGAGCAGCAGCCGCAGCGCCTCGTCGACTTCGTGGATCACCGCCGCTCCACCTCCCCCGCCGGCCCCTGCCCCGGCACGGAAAGTCGACCGCGTCGACTTCCCGTGCCCGCCATCTCACGCCTCACCAGCGCTCCACCCTCTCCGTGCACACCACACCACCGCCTCCGGCCTCACACCCGCACGGGAAGTCGGCCGGGCCGACGTCCTGTACGGCCACGGCGTCCTCCGGGCTCACCGCCGGTCCACCTCCCCCGGCGGGCCGATGCTGCCCTCGACCACCAGGAAGGGCGTGGTGACCGGGGAGAAGCCGGGGCCGTCGGCCGTGATGGTGCGCGGGCCGGTCTCGTCCTTGGGCAGGATGAGCAGCTGGCCCGCGAAGGTCCCGTCCGCCTTGGGGTACGTGGGCGCGGCGGCCGCGGTGATGCCGGGGTTCCAGGTGAAGCGGACGGGGGCGCCGGGCGGGAAGTCCACGCCGCGCACGGAGGTCACGAAGCCGGGCTTGCCGATCGGCGGCACGGCGACGATCCGCGGCTGGACGACCCTCAGCGGGGTGCTGGCCCGGTGCGGGCCGGGTGTGGCGTCGGTGCCGGTGGTGGTCAGTTCGGCGGTGACGGTGGTGTCCAGCACCGCGACGGGCGAGAGCACCACCCGGACCACCTGGCTGCGCCCCGGGCGCAGGTCGGCCAGCGCGCAGCTGCCGGCCCGGCAGCCGGGCGGCAGCGCCTCGGTGGGCACGCCGGCGGGCAGGCCGAGGGTGAGCCGCAGGCCGGTGGCGAGGGCCTGGCCGGTGTTGCGCACGGTGTAGCTGACGGTCACGTGGCCGCCGACGTAGCCGGGGGTCGGCTGGGCGTCGACCGCGACGGTGGGGCCGGCCTGCGGCGGTGCGGGGGCCGGCGGCGGGGGCGCGGGGGCGGGCGTGCTGCTCGGGGTGGTCGGCGCGGGGGTCGGGGTGGCGGTCGGCGTGGGTGTCGGGCTGGGCGAGGCGGTGGGGCTCGGGGTGGGCGTCGGCGTGGGCGCGCTCAGCACCGGCAGGACCGTTTCGGCGGAGTCGTTCTCCGGGTCGGGGTCGACGACCGACCCGGTGACGCTCCAGCCGAACGGCTGGTCACCGGTGCGGGTGCCGATCAGGGTGGCGGTCACCCGCACCTCGGTGCCCGGTGCCAGGGTGCCGAGTTCGCAGCGCAGCGCGGCCGCGTCGCACGTCCCGACGGGCGTGGTGAGCCTGCCGAGCCGGGCGCCGGTCGGCACGGAGGCGGTGAGGACGGTGCCCGGTGAGGCCGCCGGCCCGCGGTTGGTCACGGTGACGGTGACGTCGGTGCTGCCCTCGACCGGCACGGCCGGGGTGCGCGGCGGCGCGCTCAGCGCCAGGTGGACGGACTGCTGGACGGCCGGTTCCTTCTGCCGTCCGGGCAGCCGCCGGTCGAGCGGGGTGAGCTTGCCGCTGGCGAGGTCGTAGGTGCCCAGCCCCTCCGGGGAGTTGGGCGGCAGGGCCCGGCGGGAGGTGAGCACCAGCTGGGCGCCGTTCGGCGTCCAGGCGGCGTCCCGCGGCTGGTACGGGCCGTTGGCGGAGGTGTCGGGCAGCGGCCGGGTGCAGGCGCCCTTGTCGTCGCGCAGCCCGGCGGGCAGCAGCACCGTGCAGTCGGTGCCGGTGGGCGAGGTGACCAGGAGGCCGTCCTGCCGGTTGTTGCCGCCGTCGCCGGCCTTGCGGTTGAAGGCGAGGCGCCGGCCGTCGGGCGAGAACACCGGGCTGTCGTCGATCACGTTGCAGCTGCCGGGGCAGGCCGCCCGGCTGAGGTCGCGCTGGCGGGTGAGGTCGTCGGCGGCGACGGTCCAGACGTGCAGGTTGCCGGGGTTGCCGTTGACGACGGCGGTCCGGGAGAAGGCGATCAGCTTGCTGTCGGGGGACCAGAACGGCTCGCCGTCGGAGGCGCCCGGCTGGTCGGCGGGCGGCTGGACGGTGCCGACGATCGCGCCGGTGGCCACCTGGGCGATCAGCAGCCGACCGGGGCGGGCCGGGGTCTGCCCGGCCGCCGGGGTGCTGCGGCTGAACACGATGAGCCTGCCGTCCGGGGAGAGCGAGGGGTCGGTGTCCCGGTCGGTGGGCCCGCGGCCGGCGAGGTTCAGCGGGTGCGGGTTCGAGCCGTCGGCGTCGGCCTGCCAGATCCGCTGGATCCGCCCGGCCGGGGAGTCCTCGTAGCGGGTGACGACGAGCTGTCGGCCGTCGGGCGTGTAGCTCTGCCGCTCGTACCAGGGGTCGTAGCCGGGGCGGGGGTGGAAGAGCGGGTCGGCGCCCGGGTCGGGGTTGGTGTTGGTGTCGGCGGCCGGGTCCTCGGTGAGCACGCTGATGCCGAGGTCGCGCGGGTCGGTGCCGTCCTGGTGGACGTCCTGGACGTCGGCGGTGTTGGCGGTGGCGGCGCTGGTCTGCTCGACCACCGGGCCGCCCTCGGCCTGGGTGCCGAGCCAGGTCGGGGTCGAGATCAACCGGTTGGTGCGGTAGAGGAGTTGGGGGTCGGTGCAGTCGCAGGTCGGCGCCCGGTAGAGGTTCACCACGGGCGGCTGGTTCGGGTCGGGCTGCGGGGCCGGGGGCGGGGAGGTGAGCTGGTCGGCACTGAGGAAGAGGACGCCGGTGCCGTCGGCCAGCCAGGAGGCGGAGCCGGTGCGCCAGGTGGAGCCGGTGCCGGGGAAGAACGCCTTGTCGCCGCCGGTGGGCGAGGTGAGCATCAGGGTGCGGCCCTGGTCGCCCTTGTCCCAGGTGTAGACGATCTGGTTGCGGTGGGCGTCGTCGTTCACCGGGTTCCAGGTCGGGTCGACGGCGTCGCCGACGGTCACGTTGGTGATCTTGGCGGGCGCGCCGCCGGCGAACGGCCGCAGGTAGATCTGGCGGTGTGCCGGGTCCCCGGTGCAGGAGTACGCGATCCACTGGCCGTCGGGCGAGACGGTCGGGTGGGTCTCGTCGGCGGCGCCGTCGGTGATCCGGCGCAGCCCGGTGCCGTCCCGGTTGACCGCCCACAGCACGTGCTGGGTGCCGCCGGAGGCGGTGGTCTCCACCGCCTCGAAGACGACGCCCTTGCCGTCCGGGGCGAGTGCGGGGTGGGCGGTGTCCATGCCGTTGGTGAGCCGGCGCACCGCGCCGTTCGCGTCGCGCAGGTAGACCTGGGGCAGCGGGCTGTCCCGCAGGCTGGTGAAGACCAGTTCGCCGCCGCGGGCCGAGGGTTCCTGGTCGAAGTGGACCGGGCCTGGCCCGAACAGCGGGGTGCTGGCGGCGCCGCCGGTCACCCGGCCGAGGCCGCGGTGGTTGGTGCCGGCGTAGACGATCCGCCCGGCGGCCGGGTCCTCGGCGGTGACGGCCGGGGCCGTCCGGCCGGTCGGCGTGACGGGGGCGGAGCCCAGGGTCAGCACGGCGGTCGCCAGCGCGAGCAGCACCGCGACGGCGGCCCGGGCCGGCCGCCGGACGGGGCGGGGGGTGGCGGTGGCGCCGATCACGCTCGACCTCACAGGGTGGCAGGGGCGGTCTCCCCCGCAGTCTCACCGGCCCGGGTGCCCGGGAACAGGGCCCGGGCACCCGAGCCGGGGGTAACGGCCGGTGTCCGCAAAGGGCAGGACGCCGCGGTCGCGGGCGCTGGGGACGTCCGTCCGCGCCGGGACGCTCCTGCTCCTCGGGATCAGCCCCCCCCTCTCTCTCAGATCAGGCCGCGCCGCATCGCGTACCCCACCGCGTGCGCCCGGTTGCGCAGCCCGAGCCGGGTGATGATCTCGTGCAGCACGTTCTTGACGGTGCGTTCCGAGTACGAGGTCTTGGCCGCGATCTCGCTGGTGTCGAAGCCCTCGGCGACCAGCCGCAGCATCTCCGCCTCCCGGGCCGTCAGGGTGGACAGGGTGAGGCCGCGTCCGTCGAGCATGGTGCGCTGGAGCGTCCCGATCCGGTCGAGCAGTTCGCCGAGGAGGTCCCCGGGCATCACCCCCTCGCCGTTGGCCAGGGCGGTGATCAGGTGCACCAGCCGGTCCTGGTCCGCCTCCGAGCGGCGCAGCACGGCGGCGACGCCGTGCTCGACGATGGTCTGCAGCCCGCCGGCCTCGAACTGGCCGACCACCAGGCCGATCCGGCCCGAGGTGGCGAGGCGCAGCCGGCGCAGGTGGTCGGCGACCGCCTCGGTCAGGGCGTCCACGACCAGCAGGGAGACCTCCGCCCGTCCCGCGTCGGCCTCACTGAGCAGTTCCACCTCGGGCCGCTGGCGCAGCTGTTGGACCACCCCGGTCTGCAGGATCAGGTCCTCGGCGTACACCGCCACGGGTATCTGGGCGGGCCGGGGGCGCCCCTGCACCGGGATCCGTGCCCCGGCCGGGCGGGTGGTCACGGACGGCGGTGCGGCCGACCCCTTGCGGCCGGTGACGGCTTCCACTCGGGTCGCCTCGATCGATGTCATCGGAACACTCCATTCTCCTGCGGTCCTGCGGCTGTTGCGGCCCGGCGCTGTGGCGCGGGGCCGGTCGGGGCCCGGTGCGGGCCCGGTGCGGGCTCTGAGCCCGCGCGGTCGGTGGCGGCGGCGCCGGGCAGGGCCGGTCCGTCCGTACGGGCAAGGGGTGTGCCCACGGCTTGCCCGTACGGCCCTCTCCGCGGACGGTCCTCCGGCCCTACCGTCACGCCATGACCACTTCCGCCGAACTCGGCCTGCCCGCGCTGACGGTGGCGCCCGGTGGCGTGGCCACCACGACGCTGACGGTGCGCAACGACCTCGACATCGTCGAGGCGTACACGCTGGAGGTGGTCGGCGACTGCGCCGCGTGGACGACGGTCGAGCCGGCCCGGGTCTCGCTCTTCCCCGGGACGTCCGAGACGGTGACGGTGCGCCTCGCCCCACCGCGCTCGCCCGCCGCCCGGGCCGGGGACTTCCCGCTCGGCATCCGGGTCCTGCCGACCGAGCGCCCCGAGCTGGTGACGGTGCCGGAGGCCACGGTCACCGTGACGCCCTTCCAGGAGCTGCAGGCCGCGCTCGCGCCCCGGCGCCGCCGGGGCTGGCTGCGCGGCCGCTACCGCACCTCGGTGCGCAACCTCGGCAACGCCCCGGGCACCGTGGTGCTCACCCCCGGCCAGGCCGGGGAGGAGCTGCGCTTCCGGGCGACCCCGGAGCGGCTGCGCCTGGAGCCCGGCGAGTCCGGGGAGCTGCGGTTGCAGGCCCGGGCCCGCAAGCTGATCTGGTTCGGGAAGCAGGCCTCCTGGCCGTTCGAGGTCGCGGTGGGTCCCGAGCCGGCCCCTGCGGGCAAGGCCTCCGACGGCAGGGGCAAGGACGGCAAGGACGGCAAGGGCACCGGCGGCGCCGCCGAGGGCACCGCCGCCACTCCTGCTCCCGCCACTCCCAACCCTGCCGCTCCCGCTCCCGCAGACGCCCTCACCGCCACCCAACGGCCGGTGCTGGAGGGCGAGTTCATCCAGCTCCCGATCTTCCCCAAGTGGCTGCTGGCCCTGCTGGCGGCGCTGATCGCCCTGCTGCTGGCCTGGTTCGCCCTGGTCCGCCCGGCGGTGCGCAGCTCCGCCAAGCAGGCCGCCGAGCAGGCCGTCGCCCAGCAGAGCGCCACCCCGGCCGTGCCCGCCGGCAGTCCCGGGGGCGGACCGGGCGCCCCCGCCGGCGGCAACCCCACCGCGCCGGGCAAGCCTGGCTCCGGGCAGCCCACCGGCAGCGGCGGCCGCCCCGCCCCCGGCCCGGGCCTGGCGGAGCCGGGCACCGGTCGGCAGAGCTCCGCGACCATCGACGTGCCGACCGGGGCCGGCGCCGCGGCCACCGGCAGCTACCAGGTGCCGCACGGCAAGGTCTTCGACATGACCGACCTCGTGATCGCCAACTTCCAGGGCGACCAGGGCGTCGTGACCATCACGGCCGGCCAGAAGGTGCTCAACACCATCGCCTTGGAGACCTTCCGCAACCAGGACTACCACTGGGTGACTCCCATCCAGGTCCCCGAGGACCAGGCTGTGACGGCGAGCGTGACCTGCGAGTCCCCGGGCACTCCGGCCTCGGGCAAGCAGGCACCCACGTGCCACGAACTCCTCAACATCAGCGGAACGTTGAGCGACATCAGGCAGGGGAACTGACCCGGTGCACACGGTGCCCTCCCCTCCCGGCGACCGGACCGGAAAGGTGCACCCGATGCCCCAACGGTGTCAATGGGCCCCTTCCGCCGGAATCACCCCGTTCTCCTCCGTGATCTTCCCCTTCCGTATCTCCTCCCACGGCCCGTGACCATGTCAACGCGGGACGGGCGTCGTGCCCGGTCCGCGCGCCGGGCGACAACCCGTTCGAACCCCGGCACCACGGGCCACGTGCCCTCCCGGGGAACCCGGCCGGGACCCCCCGGGGCAACCGACCGTTCCCCCACGGACGGCGAAGTCTGCCCCCGGCGCCCTACTGACGCGTCATCAGTACAGCAGTAGGTTTGCGCCGTTCCCACACCGGAGACGCCTTCGGGGCCGTATACGCACCGAATCGGCACAAGGCGGAAGGAATCCGACCACCGTGCGCGCACATGAACCGGACCGGCGGGCCGACCAGCGGGGCGACCGGGGGGACTCCCCGGCCGCCCGCGCACCCCGCCCGGGCCCGCGGCCCGGCAGTGCCCTCGCCCTGCAACGGACCCTCGGCAACGCCGCGGTGAGCCGCCTGGTCCGGGAGGCCCGGGCCGGCTCCGGCGCCCACGGCGGCCACGACTGCGCGGGCCACGGCAGCGCGGGCCACGGCGCCGAGCCGGAGGAACTGCCGCTCCAGCGCTCCCTGGTCCCCCAGGTGCTGCGCAGCGCCGGGAAGCCCCTGGACGCTCCCACCCGCAGCGAGATGGAGGCCCGCCTCGGCGCCGACTTCTCCGACGTCCGGCTGCACACCGGCAGCACGGCCGCCGCCTCCGCGGCCGAGGTCGGCGCCCGCGCCTACACCTCCGGCAACCACGTGGTGCTCGGGCCGGGCGGCGGCGACCGGCACACCCTGGCGCACGAGCTCACCCACGTCATCCAGCAGCGCCAGGGCCCGGTGGCCGGCACCGACCGCGGCGACGGCCTGCGGGTCTCCGACCCGTCCGACCGCTACGAGCGCGAGGCGGAGGCCAACGCCGTCCGCGCCCTCGCCGGCCCGCTGCAACGCGCGGAGGAGCCGCCCGCCCCCTCCCCCGCCCGGGCCGGGGGCGCGGTGCAGCGGATGCCCAAGCGGAACGCGGACGTCGCCGAGGTGCGCGGCAGCAGTCCGCCCGCGCGCACCACCCGGGGCAAGGCCCGCGCGGCGAACCTCGACCTCGCCCGGCCGGTGCTGGAGTTCGAGTCCGGCTACGAGGGCCCGGCCACCCAGAAGATGGACGACGACCAGAGCATCGGCTTCTCGCAGGTCGCCCGGTTGAAGAACCCGCCGGGCGCCCCGCAGCGGGTCTCCACCAACTACCACTTCTGGCAGGAGGTCACCGACTCCAACGTCCAGGTCGTCCGGGCGAAGGACGGCGGCTACGGCGAGCACGACTCGGCGCGCGACTGGGTCCAGGACGGCCCCTACCGCCCGAACTACACCAACGCCGTCATCGTCGACGCCCAGAACCAGATCGAGTTCAACGACAACCCGGGCTTCTCCACCTCGGCCCGGATGACCGCCGGGTACTGGCTCCAGCAGTACAGCGTCTCGTTCCGGTGGAAGGTCGCCCCGAACGCGGGCACCTGGAACCGGAACCTGCCCGCCTGGACCAGCCCCGTGGTCACCCACAGCGTGAGCTCGCAGTTCGACCCCGAGCACCCGGACGAGCCGGTCGCGATCACCGTCCACGAGGGCGGCGACCACACCTGGAACGTCGACCTGACCCCGTACACCACGGGGACGTGAAACGGCCGAGCCCCCGGGGAATCCCGGGGGCCCGGCCCAACGTGCTCGACGGTCCGGACGGTCAGCGCCTCGGGCCCATCACGGCGTACACCGCCGTGCCGACCGCCCCCAGGGCCCACGCCGTCCAGGTGGACACCGTGGTGGCCGGGGAGAAGGTCATCCAGTGCACCACCTCCCCCGCGGTGCCGGCGGCGGCCGGGCCGAGGACGGTGACCGCCAGCCAGCCGGTCGGCAGGATCCAGGCCAGGTGCGCTCCCCAGAGCGCCGCCCCGAGCGCGGCCAGGCCGGCCAGCCCGGCGGCGTCCCGGACCACGTACCCGGTCGGGGCGGGGTCCGCCCCCACCAGCCGCAGCGCCAGCAGCGCGGCGGCGGCGACCGCACCCGTCAGCAGGACGTGCGCCGCCCGGCGGGGCACCCACCGGATCGCGGCCGTCCGGTCCAGCGCGGTGTCCTGCCCGCCGAGCCCGACGGAGGCGGCCACCACGCTCACGGTGAGGACCAGGACGACCGTCGCCAGGTCCATCGGCCCCGGGCCGTCGTGGCAGCAGGCCCAGGCCGCCAGCAGCACCAGCAGGGCGACGGCCGCCGAGGCGGGCACCTGCCGGGAGCGCGCGTACAGGGTCAGCCACCTCATCGGGACGCCTTCCCGGTCAGCGGCGTCAGCCCGTCCCCGCAGGACAGCGCGTCGGCCCGGACCTCGGCGATCCGCGCGCGCTGCTCGGCCCGCGGCAGCGCGTTCAGCTTCTCCCAGGCGGCCGTCGCGCTCGTCCACGCGGCCCGGGCGTACGGGTCCTCCTCGGGCTTCTCCAACGGCTGGACCTGACGGTCCCCGAGCGCCCAGCTCGCGACGACGCTCTGCGCCGGGACGGAGAGCTGCCCCCCGCCCTCCCACGGGGTGCGCGGCCGGCAGTTCGGCGCCAGGCCCTGGGCGACCAGCAGCCGGGTCAGCTCCGCCCCCGTCGCCCGGGCGATCAGCGGGTCGTCGAAGTCGACCAGCACCGTGTCGGCGGACAGTTGGCGGTCGTCGCCGTTCGCACGCAGCGTGGTCTCCTCGTGGATCGTGGCCGGCGCCCGGTCGCCCAGGGCGTCGTGCAGCACCCGCAGCGCCTCCTTGCCGGCCGGCGCGAGTACGGGCAGCTGCGTGCCGTTCGCCCGCGTCACGCACACCGGGCCGTCGCAGACCAGGGCCGCGGCGGCCCGGTCGACGACGTAGGTGTCGCGCGGGTCGCCCGGCAGGACCAGCAGGGCCAGCACCGCACCGGCCAGGACGGGGGCCGCCGCGAACAGCCGGGCCCGGGTGGTCGAGGCCGCCAGCAGCGCGAACCCGGTGCCCAGCAGGCCGAGGAACCACAGCGCCTGCCCCAGGTCCACCGCCCCGGAGAGGGTCAGCAGCATCTCGCGCGGCATGTCGGTCACCGGCGACAGCTGGGAGAGGCGGTTCGACGCCTGGCCGGACGGCAGCGCCCCGTCGGTGGTCTGCCGCAGGTACATGACCGCCAGCAGGGAGCCCACCACCAGGATCGGCGGGGTGAGCACCGAGGGCAGGGTCCGCGCGAGGCCCATCCCGAACACGGCGCCCGCGACCAGGGCCAGCACCGCCACCAGCGAGATCGGCAGCCAGCCCGCCGGCAGGTAGTCGGTCTCGCCGAGGGCCACCTGGCTCCCGCCCCACAGCACCAGCAGGCCGAAGCCCGCCGCCAGCGCGAGCGCCAGCGCCCCGGCGGGCAGCGCCGCACGGCGCCAGGCCGGACGCGGCGTGCTCGCCAGCAGTTCGGCCGTCCGCGAGCGGGAGTCGCGCAGTCCGTACACCGCGCCGAAGCCCACCGACAGCGGCCACAGGTAGGCCAGCATGGAGCGGGTCGTCAGCGCCATCGACGTCCACTGCCCGGTCCACGCCGCGGTGCCCTGCCACCACAGCCCGTTGACGGCGTAGAGGACGGCCAGGCTGCCGCCCAGGACGACCAGACCGGCCCACGGGGCGACGGAGCGCCTCAGCTCGGTCCGCAGAACCCGGGTGTTCACCAGTTGCCTCCCTGCCGGCCGGAGTCACTGAGCAGCGCCGAGTAGCCGCGCTCCAGCGGGCTGTCCCCCGGGTACTCGCTGCCGCCCGCGGCGGCCAGGTCGTCCGGGGTGCCCTGGAAGACGAGGCGCCCGTCGGCGAACAGCACCACGTCGGTGCAGGCCGCCGCGACGTCCTCGACCAGGTGGGTGGAGACGACCACGCAGGTGTCCCGGCCCAGTTCCTGGAGCAGCTCGCGAAAGCGCAGCCGCTGCGCCGGGTCCAGGCCGGCCGTCGGCTCGTCCAGCAGCAGCACCGCGGGGTCGTTGACGATCGCCTGGGCGATGCCGGCCCGCCGCACCATGCCGCCGGACAGGGTCTTCATCCGGTGGTCGGCCCGGTCCGCCAGGCCCACCCGCTCCACGGCCCGCTGGACGGCCGCGGGGATGTCCTGTTTCGGCACCTCCTTCAACCAGGCCATGTACTCCACGAACTCCCGCACGGTGAAGCGCTTGTAGTAGCCGAAGTCCTGCGGCAGGTAGCCGATCCGGCGCCGCAGCGCCCGGTGGTCGCCCAGCCCGGCGACGGAGGTGCCGAGCAGCTCCAGCTCGCCGCCGGCCGGTCGCAGCACCGTCGCGAGCGCCCTGATCAGGCTGGTCTTGCCCGCGCCGTTGGGCCCCAGCAGGCCGTGGGCGCCGAGCCCCAGGGAGAGGTCGAGGCCGTCGACGGCCATCTTCTTCCGGCCGACCCGCACTCTCAGGTCACTGGCCCGGATCTCCCAGGCGTAGGTCTTCGGCGCGATGTCGGCCGCGCTCGTCATGGGCGCCATGCGGTGGCCCCTTTCGAGGGTCGATGGTGTTGTCACAACGTCGAGTAGGTGTTCCGGCGGGCGATCACGGCGGCGACCCCCAGCACGAGGAGCAGGCCCCACACCGGCAGCCGGCCCGGCTCCAGGGCGAGCCACAGGGCCGCGGGGGTACGTCCGGTCACGGCGGCGGGAAGGAGCACGGCGACGCTCCAGAGGGCCGCCAGAGCGACCGCGGCGCGGGCCACCCCGACGACGCTGCCCAGGGCCAGCGCCGTGGACGTGAAGGCGAGCGAGGGCAGCAGCCACTGGGCGGCCGTCATGGTGCCCGCCAGCCACCCCGTCAGCAGGAGCCCGGGCACGACCACGGCGAGCACCGCCGTGGTGCGCCTGAGCAGCAGGGGCAGACCCGCGCGGGCGGTCGAGGCGGTCAGCTCGTACACCGGGTCCAGGGCACGCGACCACGCCGCGGCGACGCCGAACAGCGGCAGTACGGGCGCCAGCAGCGACAGCGGCGAGGCACCGCCGAGCGATCCCGACGGCGCGAGCGCGTCCAGCAGCAGCGCCAGCAGGGTGACGGTCACGGTCATGGCCAGCCACGGCCCCGTCGCGGGCGTCAGCCAGGCCGACAACCACCGCGGACGGCGCCACCGGGCGGGCGCCCGGACCTCGGCGTCCAACTGCGGCGCCAGACCGGTCCGCACGGTGTCCAGCAGCGCGGCGACGTCGGGCGCCTCGGTGACGACCGAGGCCGCCAGCAGCGCCCGGCACGGCGCACAGGTCTCCAAGTGGGCCTCCAGTGCCCACACCGTGTCCGCGGCCATCGCCGCGTCCCCCCGCGCGTAGTCGGCGACGAGCCGCCGGGACGCGTGTTCCTCCGTCATGCCAGTGCCTCCCGCATCGCGATCCGAGCCCGCCGGGCACGGGTCTTGACCGTGCCTTCGGGCAGTCTGAGCAGCACGGCCGTCTCCCGGACGGACAGCCCGTCCAGCACCGTGGCCTGCAGCACCTCGCGCAGTTCCGGGGCCAGGCGCCGCAGCGCGTCGCCCACGTCGCCGCCGACCGTGCCGGCGAGCGCCTCCTCCTCCGCCCCGGGCACCACCGCCCGTTCGGCGGCGGCCACCGGCGGCTCGGCGTGGTGGGCCCGGCGCCGGAACGCGTCGACCAGCCGGCGCGCCGCGATCGTCCACAGCCACCCGACGGCCGAACCGCCCACGGCGCTCCCGGCGAACGCGCCGGCCGCGCGCCACACCGCCAGATAGGTCTCCTGCATGACCTCGGCGACGATCTGCTCGTCCGCGCAGCGACGGCGCAACCGCACCGCCAGCCACGGCGACGTCCGGCGGTACAGCTCGTCGAACGCCCCGCGGTCGCCCTTGGCCACGAGCCGGAGGAGGCGTTCCTCGTCCAGCTCGTCCAGTGCTCTCCTACGTGATCTCACACCAGCCAGACGCCCGGTCCGGCGCTCAGGTTCTTGATCCGGAGTGACCTGCGTCACAGTGCGGGTCGCCCCCTCCCCGGAAATGCGGACCCGGAAATGCGAAAAGGCCCACCCGGTCACCCGGGTGGGCCTTCTCTGAATGATTGTTCGGCGGCGTCCTACTCTCCCACAGGGTCCCCCCTGC
>NZ_JBHJWG010000044.1:34451-80108 GCF_042266305.1 Kitasatospora sp. NPDC056076 | reverse complement strand
CGACTGGCTCCACACCTACAATCACCACCGCGGACACACCGCACTCGCAGGCAAGCCACCCGCCAGCCGCGTCCCCAACCTCACAGGACAGAACACCTAGGCCCAAACACCCGGGCACCCGGGCACCCAACTACCCTTCCCCCCATGCCCCGTACCGCGATCGAGATCACCGAGGACCTGGTCCGGCAGCTCCTGCGCGACCAACACCCCGACCTGGCCGAGCTCCCGCTGCGGCTCGGTGCACGCGGCTGGTCCAACCAGATGTGGCGGCTCGGCGAGGACCTCGCCGTCCGGCTGCCCTGGGTGACGGAGGACGCAAGTGCCCTGCTGCGCAAGGAACATGCCTGGCTGCCCGCCCTCCCCTCGCCGCTGCCCCTGCCGATCCCGGCGCCCCGGCGCCTCGGCGAGCCCTCCGAGCGCTTCCCCCACCCCTGGCTGGTCACCACCTGGGTCCCGGGCACCCCGGCCGACCACGCTCCCGTCACCCGCGCCGCCGCCGCGGCCGGGACCCTGGCCGCCTTCCTGACCGCCCTGCACCGGCCCGCCCCCGCCACCGCGCCCACCGGCGCCCGGGGCGAGCCGCTGGCCGCCCAGGCCGAGCACGTCACCCAGGGGCTGGCCTCGGCCGCCGCCATGGGGCTGCTCCCCGACCCGGACGCCGTCCGCGCCGTCCGCGCCGTCTGGGAGGACGCCGTCAGCGCACCCGACTGGACCGGCCCGGCCCTGTGGATCCACGGCGACCTCCACCCGGCCAACGTCCTCACCGCCGACGGCACCCTCTGCGGCGTCGTCGACTTCGGCGAACTCTGCGCGGGCGACCCGGCGAGCGACCTCGCGGCCGCCTGGTCCCTCCTCCCGGACGGCGGCGCCGAGCTCTTCCACCGGGCCTACCGACCGGCCCCGGACCGGGCGACGCTGCGCCGCGCCCGCGGCTGGGCCGTCATGCGCGCCCTCGGCGGCATCCACATCGGCGAGGCCGGCCGCCTCGGCCGCCCCGGCGGCAAGACCACCTGGGGCCCGCCCGCCCGCGCCGCCCTCCGCCGCCTCACCGCCGACGCCCGCACCCGCCCGTAACCGACGCCCGCACCCGACGCCCGCGCCCGCCCGCACCCGACGCCCACCCACCCCCGGAAGGCCCGCGATGACCGAGCCCCTGCCCGACTTCACCGCCCTGCTCAGGGGCGCCCGCCGGACGGCCGTCCACCTGGAGATGCGGGACGCCTACGGCGTCGCCGACGAGGCCGCCGCCTTCGAGGAGTTCAAACGCTCCGGCACGGTCGACACCGACCCGGACTCCCCGTGGTGGGCCGGCTGGGTGCCGCTGGTGCGCGAGACCGTCGGCCGGGGCGTCCGGCTGCGCCGGGCGCGGATCGTCTCCGAGCCGGTCACCGACTACATCCGCTGGGAGCACGCACTCACCACGGTGAACCTCGCCGCGGGCGAGCAGGTGCGCTGGCTGCCCCGGCGGCTGGCCTCGGACATCCCGCTGCCCGGCAACGACCTGTGGCTGATCGACGACCGCCTGGTGCTGTTCCACTGGTTCAGCGGCGACGGCGCCTGGGCCGGGCACCGGTACTCCGAGGACCCGGCCGTGGTGGAGCTGGTCTCCGGCGCCTTCGAGACGGTCTGGGAGCGCGGCACCCCGCACGCCGACTACACGGTCTGACCACGAACCCGCTCCCCGTCGCCGCCCGGGCCGTCCACCCGAAGATGCGCGACGTCAAGGGTGCCCGCCCTGCCTCACCCGCCGACTGACGGGTCGGCGGCTGAGGCAGGAGCGGCATCGGCCGGACGCGTAGAGAAGGCCGAATGACGTGCACGCCGAGACGTCACTCGGCATACCCCCGTCGCCATTCGTGATGGCCTGTTGCGCCGCGCCCACTCTGGGTTCGATCACCGGAAAGCACAAGTGAATGTTTCTTGACTGCATCTCGTAGCATCACTGAGATGTTGAACCTCGAACGCTTGCGGGTACTGCACGCGGTGGCGACGACCGGATCCGTCGTGGGCGCGGCCCGACTCCTGCACGTCACCACGTCGGCGGTCTCGCAGCAGATGGCGCGACTGGAGCAGGAGACCGGCACTCACCTGGCGGAACGTCAAGGCCGGGGCATTCGCCTGACCGAGGCCGGCACCCTGCTCGCCGGGGAGGCCGCGGAACTGCTCGCGCACATGGAACGCGTCATGGCGACGATGGCGCAGCACCACGGACTGGTGACCGGCGACCTCACGATCGCGGCCTTCCCCACCGCCGCCCGCGCGCTGCTCCCATCGGCTCTGCGGGCCCTGCGGGCCCGGTACCCGGCCCTGACGGTGTCGGCGCGGGAGCAGGAACCGTACGAAGCCGTCCCGGCGGTGCGGCGCGGGCTGCTCGACCTGGCCGTCGTCGAGGACTGGGCCGGGGATCCGCTCGCCCTGCCCCAGGGGCTGGACCACCGCGCCCTCCTCGACGACACCTACGACATCGCCCTGCCCCCGGACCATCGGCTCGCCGGCCGCCCGACGCTGAGCCTGGCCGACCTCGGTGATGAGCACTGGATCACCTCGAGCGACGGGCAGCTGTGCCACGAATGGCTGGTGCGCAACATCAAGCGTGCTCGCATCGCCCACACCGCCTCGGAACACCCCACGCAGTTGGCGCTGGTCGCGGCAGGACTGGGAATCGCCATCATCCCGCGCCTGGGACGTGAACCGGCCACCGCTCCAGTACGGTTCGTGCCCCTGGTGGACGCCCCACGGCGCCGGGTCTTCGCCGTCTGGCGTTCCACCTCGACCGCGCGTCCCTCGATCGGTGTGGTGGTCGGTGCGCTGATCGAAGCCTGTCCGGTCGGCTGAGAGCCGTCCCGTTCGGACCGGCGCCCGACGGCGGGCGGGTGCTGCCGCGACGGTGGCGAAGGCGGCCACGCCCCGGCCTCCCAACGCGCTCCCAACGCACTCCCAACGCGCTCCCAGCCCGCTCCCAGGACGTCGCCAGCGAACGGTCAGCCTTTAAGCCCTCTCTCATCCACCGCCCCTAGCCTCCGCGCATGAACGTCTCGCTGCTCGACGGCTGGTTCCCCTGGACCGTCCAGGCCGCCGCCCTCGCCCTGTTCCTGACCGCGGTGGGCCTGCGGGACCGGGCGTGGCAGCGCAAGTGGGGGCCGATCGCGCTGGGTACGGCGCTGCTGCTCACCGCGGTCCTCGCGGTGGGAGTCCTCACCCTGGCCGGGATCACCGACCCGATCCCGTTCGGGGTGTGGCTGTGGAGCGGGGTGGCGGTCGCCGCGCTCGCCGTGCTGGGCTTCGGCTGGCGCGGCGCGCGCTGGTGGCGGCGGGCGCTGGTGGCGCCGACCGTCCTGCTGGCGCTGTTCTGCGCCGCGAACAGCGTGAACATGGCCACCGGCTACTACCCGACGGTCGACGACGCGATCGGCGAGCTCAGCGGGCAGCCGCTGCCGGACCAGATCACCCTGGCCGAGGTCTCCTCGATCCACGGGAAGACGACGACCGGCCGCATCGTCCAGGTCGACATCCCGGACACCGCGAGCGGCTTCACCCACCGCCAGGAGCTGGTCTACCTGCCGCCGGCCTGGTTCCGCAGCAAGGCCCGGCCGAAGCTGCCGGTGCTGGAGATGATCGGCGGCGAGTTCGCGGCGCCCGACAACTGGATCCGCTCGGGCAACGCGGTGCGGACCGCCGACGAGTTCGCCGCGAAGCACAACGGCTTCGCCCCGATCCTGGTCTTCGTGGACGCCACCGGCGGCTTCCGGGTGGACACCGAGTGCGTGGACGGCCCGCACGGCAACTCCGAGAGCCACCTGCTCAAGGACGTCCCCCCGTACGTCCAGAAGACCTTCAACGCCGCCACCGACCCGCACAAGTGGGGCGTGGCCGGCTGGTCGATGGGCGGCACCTGCGCCGTCGACCTGGTCGTCGAGCACCCCAACGTCTTCACCCACTTCGGCGACTTCTCCGGCGACAAGGGCCCGTACATCGGCGACAAGGACCACACGATCCAGGAGCTGTACGGCGGCGACGCGGCGGCCTGGGCCGCCCACGACCCGCTGACGGTGCTCGCCCACCACCCCAAGTACCAGGGCGTCTCCGGCTACTTCGGGCAGGGCGACGAGGAGCACGGCCAGATCGAGTCCGCCAAGCTCCTGGAGGCGGCCGCCAAGAAGGACGGCATCCGCACCACCGCCGCCGTCGGCTCCGGCAAGCACACCTGGCAGACCGGCTCCGCCACCTTCACCCAGGCCCTCCCCTGGCTCGCCGCCCAACTCGGCGTCCCGGGCACCCACCCGCAGCCGTAGCGGGCCGGACACCCCGTGCCCCGCCGGGGCCGGACACCCCCAGCCCCGGCGGGCCGGACACCCCGAGCCGTAACGAGGCGGACACCCCGCGCGACCTGCCCCGACCCGGACCGTGGGTGGGATCACATCCGCCCCGCGGCCGGGAGGAAGCCTTGGCATCGGCACCCCGGCCGGGGCGGGCCGACGCCGCCCCGAACGGGCACGACCCACCGCCGGTTCCCGGCCCCGGGGGCCCGGATCCGGTGCCCGGCAAGGGATCCGGCGGCCCGCGGGCCGGCCGGACGGCACTCCCCGCCGGACATCGGTTCCGCCGCGGCCGCACACATGTTCACCACCAGCCCGCTGCAACCGTCGCATTCGCCCGCGCACCCGGCGGAATCCCGCTTTGCGACCGGCGCCGCCGTGTCATAGGTTTCGTCCGCCGTCGACGCAGCATCCGCTCTGACCGTTCCTCAGACCTGCGGTGAGCTGCGGAGCCAGGGGGGTCTGACGGCAGCAGCAACGGGGGGAACAGCCATGCCGAGTGCCCGCAGTCACGGGTCGGCCGGGCGGCGGGGCCGGGTGGCCGGCGCGCCACCGGCCCCGGCCCCGCTCCACGACACCGGACACCCGAGGAATCGTCACGTGCGCAGCAGCACCCGCCTGATCACCGTCACCGCCGCCGCCCTGCTCTGCGCGGGCGCCCTGAGCGCCTGCGGACCGGACGACAGCGGCCAGGACGGCGGCAAGAGCGCCGCCCCGGCGGCGCCGACCACCGCGGCGCCCGCCGGCGGCACGGCCAAGCCCACCGGCGGAGGCGCCGGGCCCACCACCGGCGCCGACCAGGGCAAGGCCGTCCCGGCCAAGGCCTGGGCGGACACCAAGAGCATCCCGATGGACGAGACCTACCACTTCGCCCCACTGGCGGCCAACGCCAAGCCGGTCACCGGGCCGATCGGCTTCAAGGGCATGGAGCTGTGCCACGCCGCGCCGCCCAAGGGCGAGGAGTACATGTACACCGACGGCGCGGCGCGGGCCAAGGCCGCCGTCGGCTTCGGCGGGGACCGCTGGACGGCCCAGCAGACCGTGGACTTCTGGGGCGACCCGACCCACAGCAGCGGCAACGCCCAGACCGCCTACGCGATCGAGCGGGGCATCACCGAGGCCGTGACGAACTGCGCCAGGACCGCGCCGGGCGCCACGGTGAAGGTGACCAGCGCGGCCGACGCGCCCTACTTCGCCGCCACCGTGACGGCCCCGCAGCCCGACGGCTCCACCGCCACCCTGCACGAGTACGTGGTGCTGGGCGGCGGGGCGGTCACCGAGCTGGCCGTCTGGGCGACGGCCAAGGCCGGCGCCCAGCCCAAGGACGCCTGGAAGGCTCCCGAGGACAAGTACGTCGCCACCGGCATGACGGCCCCGCTCTGCGAGGCCTTCCCCGGCTGCCGCTGACGTACCGACAGACCGCCGCCAGGCCCGTCCGGCACAGGGGAACGGACGGACCTGGCGGCTTCTTTCAACCCCGCGGGGTCACAGCCCCAGGCGGCTGAGCGCCGTGGTCCAGTCACTGGCGATCGCGCTGCGGGCCGCGTCCAGGGTCACCTTGTGGCCGCACACCGCGTTCTTCAATCTGGTCTCGACCGAGTCCTTGCTCTGCGCGGGCTCGTTGCCGTAGCGCGGCTCGGGCCACAGGTTGTGCGGGTCGCGCGGTGCGCCACCGAGCTCCAGCGGGACGAAGTGGTCCTCCTCGTAGTCCGCGGGGTTGGTGTCCGCGTAGCCGTACTGGGCGATCTGCTGGGTCTTCAACGCGTTGGTGTAGCTGGTCGGCGGGCGCACGGTGGCGGTCCAGCCGGAGACGCAGATGGTCTGGCCGATGGTGGCCTGGGTGACCGCCGGGTTGTACGCGCCGGGGGTGCAGGACGGGTCGGGCAGCGGCAGGTACGCCTGCGAACAACTGGCGCTCGTGGCACCGGACTTGCCCGGCTTGTGCGCGGCCGTGGCGGCCTGCGCGGTACCGGTGGCGAATCCGGCGGCGGCGAGGGCGGCCACCGCGACGATGACGGTGGAACGCTGACGGAGCATCATGGGGGAAGCTCTCCCGGTCCGGCCCGGCCGTTCGCCGGGCGACTGTGCCCATGACAGCATCGCCCGCGCGACGATCGTCAGGTCCGGGACGTGAACGAGTGGTGTTCACCCCCTCCACATCCGCCCGCCCCCGGGACTCCCGCCCTCGGCCCTCAGCCCTCGGCCCCCGGCTGCACGGCGCCGGCCTCCCCCACCAGCACCGCCCCCACCGCCGTCCGCAGGTGCAGCGCGTTGCGCCCGCTCCGGCGGGTGGCCACCAGCCCCGCGCCGCGCAGCGCGCCGAGGTGCTGGGAGACGGCGCTAGGGGTGACGCCGAGCCGCTCGGCGAGCTGCGGGGTGCTCAACGGCTCGCCGAGCACGGCGAGCAGCTCCGCGCGGGTGCGCCCCAGCACGGCGGCCAGCCCGGCGGAGGACGGCCGGGGCTCCTCCCACAACAGCCCGACCCCGGCCGCCGGGTAGCGGATCGAGGCGGCGGCGCGCGGGGAGTGGTCGACGATCACGTCCGGCCAACCGAAGACCGACGGCATCAGCGCCAGACCGTGCCCGCCCGCCTCGACCGTCCACACCGACCCGGTACGGCGGCGGCCGTGCACCACCAACTCGCCCTCCCGCCAGACGACATCACCGTGCAGCTCGGCGAACAGCCCCTCCACCCCGCGGTCCACCAGGGTCACCGCCCGGCGGCCCAGGTCCGCCTCCAGCAGGGCCCGCATCCGCCCCCAGTGCGGGGCGACCAGCTCGCCGTGGAGGCGCTCCAGCGCATCGGCGACCCGCCCCAACAGCTCGGCCGCGTCCGGCAGCCGACGCGCCCGGGCGGCGCCCAGGGCGGCGGTGCACTCGGCCGCCACGTACGCCGGGTCGGTCGCCCGCAGCCCGGCCAGTTCGGCCTCGAAGGAGGGCAGCCGCAGCTCCGGCACCGGGAACAGGAAGGACGGCAGGCACCCCGTCAACAGGTCGCGCAGCAGGGGGAGTTCGGGTTCACGGGCGAGCACCGACCGGGCCCCGCGCACCCACGCCCGGTGCACGTCGTGCCCACCGACCCCGAGCGCCGGCCGCAGCCCGAGCACCGTCTCGGCCAGCGGCGAGACCGCGAACCGCACCCGGGCGACCTCGGCCGCCGACAACCGGATCTCCACCGCCACGCGGCCACCGCCCCTCCATCGTCGATTCCTCGGTCGTCCGGTGCTCGGTCTCCCGGTCCTCGATCATTCAGTCCTGGCTGAACGATAGCCGCGCGCCCACCGACCCTCCAGGCTGTCCGCCATGGAGTTCCTCACCTCGTACGACGGCACCGACCTGGCCTTCCGCACCCTCGGCGACGGCCCGCCGCTGCTCTGCCTCCCCGGCGGCCCCGGCCGCGCCGCCGAGTACCTCGGCGACCTCGGCGGCCTGGGCGCCCACCGCACCCTGATCCTGCCCGACACCCGGGGCACCGGCGCCTCCGGGACGCCCGCTGACCCGGCGAGCTACCGGGTCGACCGCCTGGTCGCCGACGTCGAGGCACTGCGCCGCCACCTCGGCCTGGACCGGATCGACCTGCTCGGCCACTCCGCCGGCGGCGCCCTCGCCATGCTCTACGCAGCCGCCCACCCCGACCGCCTGACCAGCCTCACCCTGCTCACCCCCTCCTTCGCCGCCGTCGGCCTGCCCTCCGACACCGGTGCGCGGGAGGTGATCGCCGCCCGGGCGGGCGAGCCCTGGCACGCCGTAGCCGTCCTCGGGTACGACGGGATGCGGTCCGCGACCAGCTTCGCCGAGGCCGCCCGGCACCGCTTCGCCTTCGAGCCGCTGATGTACGGCCGCTGGGACGCCGCAGCCCGCGCCCACGCCGCCGCCGACCCGGCCCAGCGCTCCCTGCCGGTCAGCGAGCACTACTACGCCGACTACACCCCCGACACCGAGGCCCTGCGCCGCCGACTGGCCACGCTCACCTGCCCGGTCCTGCTGCTCGCCGGGGAGGTCGACCTCTGGCCCACCGCGGCCTCCGCCACCGCGGCGGCGTCACTCTTCCCCGACGTCACCCTCACCGTCCAGCCGGGCGCGGGCCACTACCCCTGGCTCGACGACCCGGCGGAGCTCACCGCCACCGTGGCCGCCTTCCTCACCCGAACCGACGAGCACCGGACCGACGAGCACCGGACCGACGACCGCCGGACCGCGGCCTGACCGCTGCGACCGAGCGCCGTTCGGCCCGGCGTCAGCCCTTCCCCTGCCAGCGGCCGCCGATGCAGGCCATGACCATCGTGGCCGCGGCGTTGAAGTAGACCCAGAAGATCTGGTCCGGCGCCTTGATCACGCCGAGGCGCAGGCCCTCGTCCCCGGCCGCTTCGAAGATCACGACGCTCTCGGCGAGACCGGGCACCTCGACCCCGATTCGCCGGGTGCGCTGGAGTCGACGCCGGAAGACGCCGAAGTGCCGTCTGGCCGGGACCAGGGTGCCCCCGATGTCGAAGGTGCCCCCGGCGAGCAGGGCTTCACGTGCGGGGCCGCAGGCCGGTGTCTGCCCGGCCAGCATCCCGACGAGGTCGTCGCGCGTCATGCGCCGACTCTGCCGGGTGCCGGTCAACCCGCCAAGTGAAATACCGACCGCCCCCTCACCCCGCCAGCAGCCGTACCAGCAGCGCCGCCGGCCCCTCCGGCAGGCTGCCGTGGAGGAGTTCGGTGCGGTGCACCAGTCGGGGTGCGGCGATCGGGGCGGACGCGATGCCGGGCGCCCGGGCGAGGACGGGGGCGGGCAGCAGGGTGAGTCCGTGTCCGGCGGCGACCAGCGTGAGCAGCCCGTGCAGGTCGGTGCCGCGGTAGCGGGTGGCGGGCCGGAAGCCGTCGGTGCCGGTGGCGGCGCGCAGCCGGTCCGCGGTGGGGGTGAGGTCGGGGGCGTCCAGCCAGCGGGCGGCGGACAGGTCGGCGAGGGCGAGGCCGGGGCGGCCGGCCAGCGGGTGTCCGAGCGGCAGGGCGACGGCGAGCGGCTGTTCGTCGACGGCGACGGTGGTCAGCGGGCCGACCTCGGGCAGCGGCAGCGGGTCGCTGGGCGCGGCCAGGCCGTCGATCAGCGCGAGGTCGACCTCGCCGGTGGCGACCTGGGCGGGCAGCACCCCCTGGGCGAGCACCTGGACGACGGGTTCCACCTGCGGGAACGCCCGGCGCACTTCGCCGAGCGCGTGCCCCAGGGCCGCTCCGACCGCCAGCGGGGTGGCGCCGAGCACCAGCCGGGCGCTCGGGGCGCCGGCCAGGCGCGCGACGTCGGCGCGCGCCGCCTCCAAGCGGACCAGCAGCGGGGCGGCGTGCTCCAGCAGTCGCCGTCCGGCCGCGGTGGGGGCGACCGGACGGCGGCCCAGCAGGGCGGTGCCGAGGTCGGCCTCCAGCGCGGCGATCTGCTGGGACACCGCGGACTGGGTGTAGCCGAGGTCCCGGGCCGCCTCGGAGAAGGAGGCGAGCCGGGTGACGGTGACGAAGGTGCGGAGCTGCTGCGGATCCACGGCGGCCATCAACCGATCTGATCGAGGTGTAAGAAATCATCGTTGGCGCTGATCTCGGATGCGGGGTCAGGATAGCCCCATGACCTATCTGACCCCCCGGATCGCCCTGGTCGGCGACCGCTCCCCCGCCGTCCGCTCGCACGCCCGCGTCCCCGGCCTGCTCGCCTCCCTCGCCGAGCGCGAGCAACTGGTCCTGGACGCCTACTGGATCCCCACCGAGGACGCCGGGGCCCCGGGCGCGCTCGACGGCTTCGACGCCGTCTGGCTGCTGCCCGGCAGCCCGTACCGCAGCGAGCAGGGCGCCCTGGCCGCGATCCGGACCGCCCGCGAGAACGGCATCCCCTTCCTCGGCACCTGCGCCGGGTTCCAGCACGCGGCGCTGGAGTTCGCCCGGAACGTCTGCGGCATCACCAACGCCGTCAACGGCGAGCAGGACCCGGACCTCGACGAGCAGGTGATCGTCCCGCTCAGCTGCTCCCTGGTCGGCCACGAGGGCGCCGTCGCGATCACTCCCGGCAGCCTGGCCGAGCGCACCCTGGGTGCCACCGCCACCCAGGAGCGCTACCGCTGCAACTACGGCCTCAACGCCGACTACCTGGACCGGCTGCACGCCCACGGGCTGCGTTTCAGCGGCGCGGACCCGTCCGGCGAGGTCCGCATCCTCGAACTGCCCGGGCACCCGTTCTTCCTGGCCTCGCTGTTCCAGCCGGAGCTGTCCGGCGACGGCACCCGGGCCCACCCGATGATCCGCGCCCTGGCGGAGGCCGCCGTCGCCCACGCGGACACCGGCTGGGCCAGGGCGGCCTGAGCCTCAGCCGGCCGGCAGCCGATCGACCCTCACATCGGCAGCGAGCGCAGCCGCACCGGCCCCTCCGGCCACCCGGCGCCCTCCGCCAGCGGCCGCCACATGGTGCGCAGCGGCATGACCGCGAGCCGCCCCTCCGGCTGCTCGACCGTCACCTCCTCGGCCACCTCCCGGAAGCCGAGCCCCCGGTAGAACGCCGCCAGCGGCGGGCGGCAGAACAGCAGCGCATACCGGAAGCCGAGCGCGCGCCCGTGGTCCACGGCGCTGCCGACCACGGCGTGCGCCAACCCCTCGCCGCGCCGTTCGGCGGCGACGCAGACACCGCCGACGCCGATCGCGTCCAGGTCGGTGCCGCCGACGGTGAGCGGGACCGGGAGCAGCCCGGTGTGGGCGACGAGCCGGCCGTCGGCGGCCCGGATGCCGAAGTGCACGTCCTTGGGCCGGAAGGCGAGCCCGGTGTAGGCGACGCCGTACGGGTCCTCGCCGGGGCCGAGGATCTGGTCCTGTTCGGCGCGGGAGTAGTTCTCCAAGCGCTCGACGTTCAGCGGTTCAGGGGAAAAACGATCATCCATCACTCCATGCTCCCTTCCCCACGGAACGGCGTCCGAGTCCCCTCCGGACCACCGGATCGGTCACATGATCCGACGGTCGTCCCCAGGGGAGGAGGGCCGGGGAAGGTCCTAGACGGCGGCCCGCTCGACCAGCTGCGCCCAGACCTCGTCGACCCGCGCCGACAGCGCGTCCAGCGGCCCGCCGTTGTCGATCACCAGGTCGGCGACCGCCAGCCGGTCCGCCCGCGAGGCCTGCGCGGCCATCCGGGCCCGGGCCTCCGTCTCGGCCATCCCGCGCAGCCGCACCAGCCGGTCCAGCCGGACCTCGTCGTCCGCGTCGATCACCACGACCAGGTCGAACAGCGGTGCCAGCCCGTTCTCGGCGAGCAGCGGCACGTCGTGCACGACGACCGCGTCCGGCGCGGCCGCCGCCTCCAGTTCGGCGGAGCGGGCCCGCACCAGCGGGTGGACGATCGCGTTCAGCGCCCGGAGCTTCTCCGGGTCGGCGAACACGACCGCCCCGAGGGCCGGCCGGTCCAGCGCGCCGTCCTCGCGCAGCACCTGCGGGCCGAACTCGGCGACCACGGCCGCCAGGCCGTCCGTCCCGGGGGCGACCACCTCACGGGCGATCAGGTCGGAGTCCACGATCACCGCGCCGTGCGCGGCGAACAGCCGGGACACCTCGCTCTTGCCCGCGCCGATCCCGCCGGTCAGTCCGATCTTCAGCATGGCGTCAGGCTACCGGCGCGGCGACGGACGCGTCAGCCCGGCCCGGCTCAGCCCAGTTCCAGGCTCTCGCCGTCGCCCAGCACGGTCAGTTCCGATCCGGTCCCCGGCCCGTCCGGCCCGAGCAGCCGGGTGGCGATCATGTGCCCGATCGGGCTGAGCGTCGCCTCGTGCACCGGCACCGCCACCCGGGGGCCCGACTCCCGGACGTAGTCGACCACCTCGCCGGCCTTGCTCCACGGCGCCGCGAGGGGCAGCAGCAGGGTGTCCACGGCGTGCGGCGGCACGGTGAAGGCGTCGCCGGGGTGGAACAGCCGGCCGTCGAGGAGGAAGCCGATGTTCTTCACCAGCGGGATGTCCCGGTGGATCTCGGCGTGCCACTCGCCGTGGACGGAGACCCCGACCCCGCCGATCTCGAAGGCGTCGCCCTCGCCGACGACGGTGGTCCGCTGCCCGACGCCGTCCAGCTGGGCGGCGACCTCGCCGTTGGTCCACACCCGCAGTGCAGGGTCGGCCTCCAGCGCGGCGCGCAGCCGGGACGGCTCGAAGTGGTCCATGTGCTCGTGGGTGATCAGGACGGCGTCGGCCCCGGCCAGGGCGGCGGGGTCGGTGAAGGCTCCGGGGTCGATGACGAGCGTGGTTCCGGCGTGCTCGACGCGTACGCAGGCGTGTCCGAACTTCGTGATTCGCATGGAGGAAACCATACAGCACAGCTGTACAGTCTTGCTGCACAAATTCCCGATACACTTCTCCCATGCCCAGCAACGCCCCGCACCCGGACACCCTGGATCTCGCCGCCGACCTGCGCTCCGCCCTCGGCAGCCTGGTCCGCACCCTGCGCGACAGCGACGACCTGCCGCCCAACCAGGCCGCGGTGCTCGGTCTGCTGGTCCGCGACGAACGCTCCTACACCGTCGCCGAGCTCGCCGAGCTCCGCCGGGTGCGCCACCAGTCGATGGCCCGCACCGTCGCCCTGATGTCCGAGGCCGGCCTGGTCGCCCAGCAGCCCCACCCCACCGACGGCCGCAAGCAGCTGATCGCCACCACCGAAGCGGGCCGACTGGCCCTGCTCGACCAGCGCGCCCGCCGCGAGCACCACATCGCCACCGCCATCGAGTCCCGCCTCAGCACCACCGAGCGCGAGCAACTGCGCACCGCCGTCGGCCTGCTGAACCGCCTCGCGTGAACCGCCGTCGCTCCGGCAGGGCAGCCGCCGCCCGGTCCTGCTACGCCTCGACCAGATCCTTGGCCGCCGGCCGCTGCGCCGGGAGCACCGCCGGCTCGATCTCCGGCAGGTCCACGTGCTCGCTCAGCCCGAACCGCCGGTGCAGCCGTCGCAGCGGTGCGGGCGCCCACCAGTTGAACTCGCCGAACAGGCTCATCGCGGCCGGCACCAGCAGGCAGCGCACCAGGGTGGCGTCCACCGCGACGGCCACCGCCAGCGCGATGCCCATCTGCTTGACCATGAGCATGTCCCCGAGCGCGAAGCCCGCGAAGACGATCACCATCAGCAGCGCCGCCGAGGTGATGATCCGACCGCTGCGCTGGACGCCCAGCTCCACCGCCCGGACGCAGCCGTACCCGCGGTCGGTCAGCTCCTTGATCCGGGCGAGCAGGAACACCTCGTAGTCCATGGAGAGCCCGAAGGCGAAGGCGAAGACCAGCACCGGGATGAAGGTCTCCAGCCCGCCCGTCGAGCTGAACCCGAGCAGCCCGCTCAGCCAGCCGTCCTGGAACACCAGGGTCAGCGCGCCGAGCGAGGCGCCCAGTGACAGCACGTTCATCAGCAGCGCCTTGACCGGCATCACCACCGAGCCGGTCATCAGGAACAGCAGCACCAGCGTCCCGGCCGCGACCAGGCCCAGCGCCCACGGCCCGCGCGCCAGCAGCTCGTCCTGGAAGTCCACCACCGAGGCCGCGCCGCCGGTGACGTAGGTCTTCAACCCGCCCCGGTCGGCCCGCAGCTCGTCCACCACCTGCTTGGCCGTGGCACCCTGCGGGTCCCCGTGCACCAGCACGTCGACCGTCGACACCGCCCCGCTCACCGGTGTCACGGCCCGGACCGCGCTGACGCCCGGCAGCTTGGCCACCACCTCGTCCGCGTACGCCTGGGCCACCGGCGCCCCGCCCTCGACCACGACGGTGATCGGCGCGGCCGCGATCTGCGGGAAGCGCTGGTCGATCGCCTCCGCGACCTGCCGCCCGGCCGAGGAGGCGGGCAGCACGGCGGCGCCGGAACTGCGCATGTCGGCGTGCAGGAACGGCGCCCCGGCCGCCATCAGCACGCCCACGCAGGCGAGGGTCACGAGCACCGCCCGCTTGCGGACCCGGCGCACGGTACGGCTGAAGAAGCCCTCGTCGGGGACGGGCGCGCTCGGTGTCCTGATCCGGCCGCCGGCGAAGCCGAGCAGCGCGGGGATCAGGGTGAGCGCGGCGGCGACCGCGATCACCACCACGCTCACCCCGGCGGCGGCGACCGCGCCCAGCACCGGGCTGGTGAAGACGAACAGTCCGGACAGCGCCACGGCCACGGTCAGTCCGGAGAAGGCGACGGTGCGTCCGGCGGTCGCGGCGGTGCGTTCGACCGCGGCGGCGATGCCCGCGCCGTGGCCGCGCTCCTCGCGGAAACGATTCACCATCAGCAGGGCGTAGTCGATCGAGAGCCCGAGCCCCAGCACGGTGGCGATCGGCAGCACGCTGGTGTCGATGTCCATGATCCGGCTGAACCCGAACATGGCCAGCAGCGCCCCGCCCACCGAGGCGACGGCGCCGATCACCGGCAGTGCGGCGGCGGCCAGGCCGCCGAACACCAGCACCATGACGACCAGGGTGAGCGGCAGGGTCACCATCTCGCCGAAGCGGGTGTCCTGCTCGGTCTGCTTCTTGACCTCCTGCTGGAGGACGAGGTCCCCGCCGACGGTCACGTGCGCCCCGCCCGCGCCGTTCAGGGCGGCCAGCCGGTGGGTGGCCGCGTCGGTCTGCGCGGAGGTCGCGGTGTCGGCCATCCGTACGCTGACCAGGCCGGCCCTGCCGTCGGCGGCCCGCAGCGCGGCCGCACCCGGGCCGGAGCCGTACGGGTCCTGGGTGCCGGCGACCCCGGGCAGCGCCGCGATCTCGGCGGTGGCCTTCTGCACGGCGGACCGTACGGCCGGGTCGTCCACCGGCCTGCCGTCCACCACCGCGGTCAGCGTCCCCTTCACCGGGTCGGCCGCGGCGACCACCGCACTGCCCCGGTCCGCCTCGGCGGTCGCGGAGGAGGCCCCGGCCACCGAACCCTCGAACACCCGGCCGCCGATCAGCACCCCGACGACGAGGACCGCGGCCCAGAAGCCGAGCACCCAGCGACGGTGGCGGAAACAGAACCGGCCGATCGCGGCGAGCCGGCCACCGACCACGGCGGTGGGGACGGCGGAGGAGGGGTTGCGCATGCGCATGAAGGAGCCTTTCGGGCAGCTCCACTCAATGTAGGTGCAACCCGAAGTCCGGCCTATAGCAGGGCAATGAGCCTCATCTCACATTTCCCTTCACATAAACCACACATAAGTCAAACCGGAAAACGAAGGCGTGAATCGAAGGTGCGAACGACGGTGTGAAACGAAAGCGTGAGGGGCGCGCGAAACGGTCGGAGAACGCGAAACGGGCCCCACCCGGAGTGATCCGGATGGGGCCCGTTCCCTAGCTGTCAGCTAGCGGGGGGCGAGAGCCTCAGCTCTGGCCGCCGGCCAGCTTCTCGCGCAGGGCGGCCAGGGCCTCGTCGGAGGCCAGGGCGCCCGAGCCCTCGTCGCTGCTGGACGAGTAGGAACCACCGGCAGCGGCGGCGACGGCGTCGCCACCCTCGGCAGCGGCCTCGGCGTCGGCCTCGCGGCTCTTGATGACCTGGGCCTGGTGCTGCTCGAAGCGGGTCTGCGCCTCGGCGTACTGGCGCTCCCACTCCTCACGCTGCTTCTCGAAGCCGGGCAGCCAGTCGTTCGCCTCGGGGTCGAAGCCCTCCGGGTAGATGTAGTTGCCCTGGTCGTCGTACGAGGCGGCCATGCCGTACAGGGTCGGGTCGAACTCGACCTCGGCCGGGTTGGCACCCAGGGCCTCGTTGGCCTGCTTGAGCGACAGGCTGATGCGACGACGCTCGAGGTCGATGTCGATGACCTTGACGAAGATCTCGTCGCCGACCTGGACGACCTGCTCCGGGATCTCGACGTGGCGCTCGGCCAGCTCGGAGATGTGGACCAGACCCTCGATGCCCTCGTCCACGCGGACGAACGCACCGAACGGAACCAGCTTGGTGACCTTACCCGGAACGACCTGGCCGATCTGGTGGGTACGGGCGAACTGCTGCCACGGGTCCTCCTGGGTCGCCTTCAGCGACAGGGAGACGCGCTCGCGGTCCATGTCAACGTCGAGAACCTCGACGGTGACCTCCTGGCCGACCTCGACAACCTCGGACGGGTGGTCGATGTGCTTCCAGGACAGCTCGGAGACGTGCACCAGGCCGTCGACGCCACCCAGGTCCACGAAGGCACCGAAGTTGACGATCGAGGAGACGACGCCGGAGCGCACCTGACCCTTCTGGAGGGTGGTGAGGAAGGTCTGGCGGACCTCGCTCTGGGTCTGCTCCAGCCAGGCACGGCGGGACAGGACCACGTTGTTGCGGTTCTTGTCCAGCTCGATGATCTTGGCCTCGAGCTCCTTGCCCACGTAGGGCTGGAGGTCGCGGACGCGGCGCATCTCGACCAGCGAGGCGGGGAGGAAGCCCCTGAGGCCGATGTCGAGGATGAGACCACCCTTGACGACCTCGATGACGGTACCGGTGACGATCCCGTCCTCTTCCTTGATCTTCTCGATCGTGCCCCAGGCACGCTCGTACTGAGCGCGCTTCTTGGACAGGATGAGACGACCCTCCTTGTCCTCCTTCTGGAGAACCAGGGCCTCGATGTTGTCACCGACGGCGACGACCTCGTGCGGGTCAACGTCGTGCTTGATCGAGAGCTCGCGGGACGGGATGACGCCCTCGGTCTTGTAACCGATGTCGAGGAGGACCTCGTCACGGTCGACCTTCACGATGACGCCCTCGACGATGTCGCCATCGTTGAAGTACTTGATGGTCTCGTCGATGGCGGCGAGGAAGGCCTCCGCGTCGCCGATGTCGTTGACCGCGACCTGCGGGGTGGTGCTGAGGGAGGAGTCGGTGGGGCTCGTCATTAGGAAAAGGGCTCCGGTACGGACATGAAAGTCGTAGGTAATGCCACGCGGAGGGCCCGTATCGCTCCCACCGAAAGCCGGACAGCCAAGAACACGGCACACCGGAAATCCCGTGAACAACGAGAAATCGGCGTCCGTCTTGCGACCGTGGGGTCTTCGACAGATGCGAGCGCGACCTGCTCCGTCCGAGGCGCGCAGGCCCGCAGCGCAACTTGTAGCATACGGGGACGGCCAGGCACGGTCAACGCCAGAAGAGGCAAGACGGTGGAGCCTGGTACGGATCAGGCCATATCCTCCGGTTGCGCACCTCGCGGTGGCGCCCGAAGGGGCCCTTCCCCGGATGCCACCGCCAGGATCCGGCCCCGGTCGGGGCCGTTTCGCGGCAGCGGCGCTTCCGCACTCCATACCCTACGCGATGGGCATTGTCACCGTGGCCACCACCCCCCAGTCCGCCCTTCACGATCTTGACACCTCTCCCGCAGGGGCCGACGGATCCGACGAGTTGGAGGAGGAGGACGGCGACGACGCGGTCCGGCGCGAGGCCGGGCTCGGCGAGAGCAGCCGGGCCAGCCGGCACTGGTGGGACCGCAACGCCGACGAGTACCAGGACGAGCACGGCGAGTTCCTCGGCGACGACCGCTTCACCTGGTGCCCCGAGGGCCTGGACGAGGCCGACGCCCGCCTGCTCGGCGACGTGGCGGGCCGGGACGTGCTGGAGATCGGCGCCGGCGCCGCCCAGTGCTCCCGCTGGCTGGCCGCCCGCGGCGCCCGCCCCGTCGCCCTCGACATCTCCTACCGCCAGCTCCAGCACTCCCGCCGGATCGACCTCGGCCGGGGCGTGGAGCCGGTCGCCGTCGTCCAGGCCGACGCGGCCGTCCTGCCCTTCGCGGACGCCTCCTTCGACCTCGCCTGCTCCGCCTACGGCGCCGTGCCGTTCAGCGCCGACACCGAGCGGCTGATGCGCGAGGTGCACCGGGTGCTGCGGCCCGGCGGGCGCTGGGTGTTCTCGGTGACCCACCCGATCCGCTGGGCCTTCCCCGACGAGCCCGGCGTCGAGGGCCTGACCGCGATGTCCTCCTACTTCGACCGCACCCCGTACGTCGAGCAGGACGAGAACGGCCACGCCACCTACGTCGAGCACCACCGCACCGTGGGCGACCGGGTCCGCGAACTCGTCGCCGCCGGCTTCCGGTTGGTCGACCTGGTCGAGCCCGAGTGGCCGGCCGGGCTGGAGCAGGAGTGGGGCGGCTGGTCCCCGCTGCGCGGGCGGCTGATCCCCGGCACGGCGATCTTCGTCACCGAGCGGGGCTGAGCCCCTTGAACCCCGCGTGGCGCGAACTCCCGGTCCGTACCGCCCTCCCCGCGCTGCACGAGGCCCTGGACGGGGGCGGCACGGCCGTCCTCGCCGCCCCGCCCGGCACCGGCAAGACGACCCTGGTGCCGCTCGCCCTGGCGGGGCTGCTCGCCGACGGCCGGCCGGTGCGCCGGGTGCTGGTCGCCGAACCGCGCCGGCTCGCCGTCCGGGCCGCCGCCCGGCGGATGGCCTGGCTGCTCGGCTCGTCCGTGGGGCGCGAGGTCGGCTACACCGTGCGCGGGGAGCGGCGCGTCGGCCCCGACACCGTGGTCGAGGTGGTCACCACCGGGGTGCTGCTGCAACGCCTCCAGCGCGACCAGGAGTTGCCCGGGGTGGACGTGGTCGTCCTGGACGAGTGCCACGAACGGCACCTGGACGCCGACACCGCGCTCGCCTTCCTGCTCGACGTCCGGGCGGCGCTGCGGCCCGAACTGCGGCTGGTCTGCGCCTCGGCCACCTCCGACACCGGGGCCTGGGCCGAACTCCTCGGCGGCGCACCGGTGGTGGCGGCGCACGGGGTGTCCCACCCGGTCGACGTGGTGTGGGCTCCGCCGCCGCGCGCCGTCCGGCCCGCGCACGGGACCAGGGTCGATCCGGCGCTGCTCGACCACGTCGCGGCCGTGGTGCGGCGGGCGCTGGGCGAGCAGGACGGGGACGTGCTCTGCTTCCTGCCCGGGGTCGGCGAGATCGCCCGGGTGGCGGGGCAGTTGAGCGGCGCCCCGGCCGAGGTGCTGCAACTCCACGGCCGCGCCCCGCAGACCGTCCAGGACGCCGCGCTCACCCCGTCCCAGGGGCGCCGGGTCGTCCTCGCCACCGCCGTCGCCGAGTCCTCGCTCACCGTGCCCGGCGTACGGGTCGTCGTCGACGCCGGACTCGCCCGCGAGCCGCGCACCGACCACGCCCGGGGGCTGGCCGGACTGGTCACCGTACGGGCCTCGCTCGCCGCGGCCCGCCAACGCGCCGGGCGGGCCGGGCGCGAGGCCCCCGGCACCGTCTACCGCTGCTGGAACGAAGCCGAGGACGCCCTCGCCGCCCGCTTTCCCACCCCCGAGATCGCCCTCGCCGACCTCACCTCCTTCGCCCTCCAGACCGCCTGCTGGGGCGACCCGGACGCCACCGGGCTCGCCCTGCCCGACGCCCCGCCCGCCGGGGCGATGGCCGCCGCCCGGCAGACCCTGACCGCCCTCGGCGCGGTGGACGGCGACGGCCGGGCCACGGCCCGCGGCGTCCGGCTCGCCCGTACGGGGCTGCACCCCCGGTTGGGCCGCGCCCTGGTCGACGGGGCCGCGGCCGTCGGTGCCCGCCGGGCGGCCGAGGTGGTCGCCCTGCTCTCCGAAGAACCGCCGCGCGCCCTCGGCGACGACCTCGGCGCGGTCTGGCGGGCGGTGCAGGACTCCCGGGACCCGTACGCGGGCCGCTGGCGCGACGAAGTCCGCCGGTTGCGGCGCGCCACCTCCGACGAAGGCACGACCGCCCTGCCCGACGCCACCGCCGTCGGCCTCGTCGTCGCCCTCGCCTTCCCCGAACGCATCGCCCGCGCCCGGGTCGAGCGGCCCGCCCCCGGCGAGCGCAGCCCGTACCTGATGGCCTCCGGCACGGCCGCCGAACTCGCGCCCGGCACGGCCCTGGGCTCCCTCCCCTGGCTCGCCGTCGCCGCCGCCGACCGCCCGGCCGGCTCGCACTCGGCCCGCATCCTGCACGCCGCGGCGCTGGAGGAGTCCACCGCCCTCCAGGCCGGCGCCCCGCTCGTCACCGCCCGCGAGGAAGTCCACTGGGACACCCGCCGGGGCGAGGTCACCTCCCGCCGGGTCGAATCCCTCGGCGCCGTCGAACTCACCGAGAAGCCCCTCAAGCGCCCCGACCCGGCCCTCGTCCGGGGCGCCCTCCTGGACGGCCTCGCCCGCGAGGGCGTGAGCGAGCTGCTGACCTTCACCTCCGGCCTCCGCGAACGCCTCGCCTTCCTCCGCACCGCCCTCGGCGACCCCTGGCCCGACGTCTCCGACGAGGCCCTGCTGGAGCGCGCCGACGAATGGCTGGAGCCCGAACTGTCCCGCGCCCGCCGCCGCGCCGACCTCGCGAGGATCGACACCACGGCCGCCCTCCAGCGTCTCCTCCCCTGGGCCACCGGCGAAGCGGGCCGCCTCGACGAACTGGCCCCCGAACGCATCACCGTGCCGTCCGGCTCGAGGATACGGGTCGACTACGGCACCGAACGCCCGGTCCTGGCCGTCAAGTTGCAGGAACTCTTCGGCTGGACCACGACCCCCGCCGTGGCCGCCGGCCGCGTGCCGCTGACCATCCACCTGCTCTCCCCGGCGGGCCGCCCCGCCGCCGTCACCGGCGACCTGGCGTCGTTCTGGCGCGAGGGATACCGAGCCGTCCGCGCCGAACTACGGGGCCGCTACCCCCGCCACCCCTGGCCCGAGGACCCGACCACGGCCGAACCCACCCGCCGCGCCAACACCCGGAAGTGACGTCAGGAGAGCGAGAAGCCCAGCCGGTTCACCACCGGCGTCATCGGCACGTACAGCACCTGGGCGAAGCAGGTCGTCGGGTGCGCCGTCGATCCGGCCGGGCAGCCGACCTCCGACCCTCCGGCCACGATCACGCCGCGGGCCTCCATGTCGCCGTTCGGACCGGACGGGTTGGCCAGCGCCGGGCCGCCGCTGTCGCCCTTCGCGCCGATCGCGCGCCGGTCGCCGCCCTTCGACTCCGCGACGTCCACCGGCTTGATCCTCGTCCCCTCGTCGTTCGTCGTCTCGACGTCGACCTTCCTGACCTGCACGTCGCACGTCCACCCCGACTGGGCACCGCTCAGGCAGACGAGGTCCCCCACGTTGTTGCGCCCGGCCCCGTAGGTGTGCCGTGAGGAACCGCCGCGGTCCGACCAGGCGCCGTCGTAGAACCGGCCGGCGCCGTCACCGTTGATCGCGACCGTGCCGACGTCCAGACCGTCGCCGATCGCGGACAGGTCGCCGATGTACGCGCCGGTGCCGTTGTAGTACCGGCCGTTGCCGCAGTGCGCGGCGGTCAGCAGCACCTTGGTCCGGCCCTTCCACCCGCTGAACGCGGTCGAGCAGAACGCGGACCTCCCGGTGCTGACCTCGGCGCCCGCGTAGTACGGCGCGCCGTCGGAGTGCCGGCTGCCGGACAGCGCCGCCGGGGCGCCCCCGACGGCGGCCGTCACCGGCATCCCGGCGAGCTCGGCGGCCCGCCGGGAGTACGCCCGCTCGCTCGCGTCGCCCCCGGTCAGCCGCGCGGCCGCCGTCGGCGCGTACGTGATCGCGATGGCGGCGCCGTCCTCCTGCGGGCCGATCGACGTCCAGGCCCCGGGCGCCACTGCGGCGGTGAACCGGTCGATCGCGGCGCGCATCTCCGCCCGGGAGTACGGGCTGTGGTGCACGTCCACGGTGTAGCCGGGGTCGGCGTGCGCGTCGAGCAGCCTCCGGACCTCTGCCGGGGCCTCGCCCTTCCAGTAGAGGTCGGCGTGCTGGTCCGACGCGTCGATCACCGTCCCGGCATAGCCGTCCGCCGCCGGGGCGCCGGACTCCACCCAGTCCTGCACCGGGTCCGTCATCCGGTGGAGCTTCTGCTGGGCCTGCGGATCACGCAGCACCGGCAGGCTCACCGAGCGGACCGGCCCGTCCGGCCCGTCCGGCGCGGCCGACCCGTCCGGCGCGGCATCGGCGGCGACGAGGGCACCGGCGGTCACGGCGGACAGGGCCAGGGACAGCAGCAGACGGGAGCGGCGCATACGCGGTCCTTCGACGGGGCTGGCGGGCCGGCACCCAGCCTAGGGACCGATCGGCGCTCCCCCCTGCCCGGAAGGCGCGCGCCGGGATGATGCCGGCGCCCGCAGGAGCCGCCGCGCCCCCTGGCCCGTCCCGCCCGGAGTGAACCACGCGGGATCCGGGGATCCGCCGTCGCCCGGCCCGACCGCGTGGTCTGATCATCTCGTTGACGTGCCACCGACAGGAGCTGACCCGTGTCCTCACCCCTCCCCACCGCCGTACGCCTGAGCGTCGGCCGGCACACCTTCGACGGGCTGGCCGCCGGGCCCGCCGATGGTGAACTCGTCCTGCTGCTGCACGGGTTCCCCGAGTTCGCCGACTGCTGGAGCGCCGAGCTGACCGCACTGGCCGCGGCTGGCTACCGCGCGGTGGCGGTGGACCAGCGCGGCTACTCCCCCGACGCCCGCCCCGCGGACATCGCGGACTACGCCGTCGAACTGCTGGTCGCGGACGCCCTCGGCTTCGCCGACGCCCTGGACGCACCACGCTTCCACCTGGTCGCCCACGACTGGGGCGGCCTCGTCGCCTGGGCACTGGCCTCCACCCACCCCGAGCGGCTGCACAGCCTGACCGTGCTCTCCACCCCGCACCCCGAGGCGCTCTACGCGGCCTTGAACAACGGCGGCGACCAGCGCGAACGCTCGCAGTACATAAGGGAGTTCCGCTTGCCGGAGCACGTGGCCGAGCAAGCCGTGCTGGCCGACGACGCGGCCCGGCTGCGGGCGATCTACCGGGACGTGCTGCCGGCGGAGCTGGCCGAGTCCAACGTCCGACGGCTGACCGAGCCCGGAGTGCTGACGGCCGGGCTCAACTGGTACCGGGCCGTCAACGAGGAACTCCGGATCCCGGCCGGCGAGATCACCGTCCGCACGCTCTACGTCTGGGGCACCGAGGACCGGGCCCTGGGCCGCGACGCCGCGGACCTGACGGCCGCGCACGTGAGCGCCCCGTACCGGTTCGTGGCCCTGGAGGGCGCCACCCACTGGCTGCCGGAAGCCAACGCCGACCAGGTCGTACCGCTGCTCCTGGAACACCTCGCGGGCTGAACCGGCGCGGGAGGTCGACGGGGCCGACTTCCCGCGCCGGGCGTCCCGCGCCGGGACCGTACGGGTCAGGCCGACGGGGCGGCCGGGCGGCCGAGGTGCCGGGCGAAGAAGCGGGCCGCGCTGTCCGCCTCGAACCGGGGGAGGTCCTTGTGCCTGCCCGAGTTCACGTGCAGGGACTTCTCCGTCGAGGCGAAGGCGTCGAACAGCGCGAGGCCCTCCTCGCGCGTGATGTGCTCGTCGTCCCACTGGAGGTCGAACTCGATCGGGACGGTGATCCGCTTCGCCTGCTCGGCCAGGGTGTCGGGCCAGTGCTGGCCGAAGACGGCGGCGGAGACCCTGGGTTCGCCCGCCACGAAGGGGATCCCGATCGCGGTGCCCATGTTGATGCCCCAGAAGCCGACCGGCCCGTCGGCGCCGATCTCCGGGAGCTCCTGGAGGGCGTCCAGCAGCGCCCGGTACTCGGGCACGGCCTGCTCCGCCAGGTGGTCGTTGTAGCGCACGACGATCGGGCCCTCCGGCTCGCCCGCCGCCCGGGCCGCGTACAGGGCGGCGATCTCCGCCTCGTCGTGCGCCGTGCGCGGCCGGTCGCCGTGACCGGGTGCGTCGACGACGGCGACGTGGAAGCCGCAGCCGGCCACCAGGAGTCGGGCCCGGCCGGACATCGCCGGGTGCTTCTTGTGGTTGCCGCCGCCGTGGGCCATCAGGACCAGGGGCGCGCGGTCGGCCGCGCCGGAGGCCGGCGACCAGAGGACACCGGGGACTTCGCCCAGGGTGAAGTCGCGCTCAAGGACGCCGTTCGAGGACGACTGCGCGGTGAAGTGCGGAGAGTGCACGAGGTGTTGCCTTTCGGGAGTGCCTGGCTGTCGAGGCGCTCCCGGCGACACCTACGTCAATCGCCCGACCGTGACGAGCGGGGGAGCACCCATATGGGTCCAGCGTTCATGGGTCTCACCTCCTCGGGCGGTTGCACGGTCACACGGAAGCTACCAGCCCGGGCGATCATCCCTCAACCCCTTTTCCCACCCGTGCGCACCGGACGTCGGCCCGGTCGACTTCCCGCTCCGCGGCCACAACTCCGCAGGGCCGACCGCTCTTTCGGGGGAACTCCCGGCCGATCTCGGGACAGCCGTGACCGCCCCCGGTCAAGGTGGCACCGGGCCCTCCCCGGGCCCGCGTGATCCCTCGGAGGAAGGGCACCCCCATGCGCGTCCCCCCGTCCCGGCTCGTCCGCACCGGCGGCACCATCGGATCGATCGCCCTGGCGACCGTCCTCGCGACCGCCGCCACGGCGGCCTCCGCCGGCCCCACGTCCTTGCAGATCGACGACGGCACCACCGTCAGCTCCCGGCAGGTCACGGTCGGGCAGTGCGTCAACCCCTCGCTGACCACCCACATCCAGAGCATCGCCGTGGGGAACCGGGCGGGCAACGGCAGCGCCACCGTCTTCCAGTCCCGCAACTGCACCGGCACCGTCATCCGGCAGGGCCGGAGCCCCCTGTTCTTCACCCCGCCGACCTCGATCGGCTCCGTCCGCATCGACTCCGCCCCCTGACCACCCGACCCCGCGAGGACGGCCCGGCACAGGAAGTCGCCCCCGCCGACTTCCCGCGCGGGGCCGTCCGTGTCCAGCCTGCTCGATGGTGAAACCGGGTGTCGGCGTGGCGATGAGTTTTCCGGCCCCGACCGGTCTACATCTCGACGGGACCGACCGACCTCACCAGGAGTACAGCCATGGGCCTCATTCACATCGAGATGTTCGCGACCCTCGACCTCGTCGGCCAGGCGCCCGGCGGGCCCGACGAGGACCCGGAGGGGTTCCCGTACGGCGGCTGGCAGGCGCCGCTGCTGAACGAGGCCACGGGGGCGCAGATCCTCGCCGCGTACGAGGGCACGGACGCGCTGCTGCTCGGCCGGCGCACGTACGACCTCTTCGCCGCCTACTGGCCGCAGCAGAAGGAGGGCGAGATCGCCGAGTTGTTCAACCGCGTCCCGAAGTACGTGGCCTCCCGGGGCACGACCGGGCTCCCGTGGGCCGGCTCCACCCGGCTGGGCCCCGACCTGGCCGGCGCGGTGCGCGAGATCCGCGACCGGCACGAGCACGTGAAGGTCGTCGGGAGCCTGAACCTGGTGCAGACCCTCCTGCGCGAGAGGCTCTTCGACCGCCTCGACCTCTGGGTGCACCCGATCGTGCTCGGCGTCGGGAAGAAGGTCTTCGAGGAGGGCGCGGTGCCCACGAACCTCACGCTCCTCGAACCCCCGGTGGCCGGCCCGCAGGGCACCGTCTACCTGCGGTACGGGCTCGCCGAGGGCACGCCCAGGACGGGCGACATGAGCCTGCCCGACCGCGGTCTCGGGGACGACGGGGCCCGGTGACCCGATGACCGCCGCCCACGCCGCCGTGCGCGCCGCCGTCCACGCCAACGGGGTCGTCTCGGGCACCGAGTCGTTCGGTGCCGACGACGCGCCGCTCGTCCTGCTCGTGGGCGGGCCGACGATGCTGTCCTGGCCCGACGCCCTCTGCGAACGCCTCGCCGCCGGCGGGCGCCGGGTGGTGCGCTACGACCTGCGCGACAGCGGGACGTCGACGACGGTGGACCCGCAGGCGCCCGGCTACACCCTGCGCGACCTCGCCGCCGACGCCGCCGCCCTGGCCGGCGCGCTCGGCGGCGGCGGAAGGCCCGCGCACCTCGCGGGGATCGGCGTCGGCGGCATGGTCGCCCAGGTGGCCGCGCTCGACCACCCGGAGGCGTTCTGCGCCCTCACCCTGGTCGGCACCCGCGCGGTCGCCCCCGGCCCGCCCGACGACGACCTCCCCGACCACGACCCGGCGACGATGAGCCGACTGTTCGCCCGTCCCGCGCCGGACTGGAGCAGCCGCACGGCGGTGGCGGAGTTCGCCGCCGCCGGCGCGGAGATCCTCGGCAACGACCCCGGCACCGCCCGCGCGACCGCCGCGCGCATCTGGGACCGTACACCCGGCACCGCTCCCCCGGTCCAACTGGCCAACCAGCTGGGCCTGGTGTTCGCCACGCTCGACTGCACACCCCGCTGGCGCGAGCGCCTGCCCGGGATCCGGGTCCCCACGCTCGTCGTCCACGGCCGCCGCGACCCGTTCTTCCCCCTCGGCAACGGCGAGGCGCTCGCCCGCGAGATCCCCGGGGCGCGGCTGCTCGTCCTCCCGGAGGCCGCCACCGCGATCCCCGACGCGGCGGTCGGCGAGGTGACCGGGGCGATGCTCGCGCTCGGACCGGGGTGAGGCGGGGTGGGTGGGCACACTCGACGAACCGCCCCCCACCGGCCCCGGCCACCCGGGACGAACTGAGGCGGCTCTCCGACCGGTACCAGCCCTCCCTCGACCGGGACGACCCGGGCGGCCCCTCCCCCTGGACCCCGGAGCAGTGGGAGTCGTTCCGCACCGCCGCCGACGCCGCCCTGGCGGCACTGCGCCACGACCTGGGTGACGCCTGGACGGTCACGGACCGCAGGAGCTGAACCCGGGAACAACGGGCGGGAACGACGGACGGCGGGCCCGGACACCCACCGTGTCCGGGCCCGCCGCCGACGACCGCAGCGCAGCGCGTCAGTGCGCGGCGGCCTCCCAGTCGGCGCCGACACCGACGGAGACGTCGAGCGGGGCGCGCAGCGGGTAGGCGCCGGCCATCTGCTCGCGGACGACGGCCTCGACCGACTCGCGCTCGCCCGGGGCGAGTTCCAGCACGATTTCGTCGTGCACCTGGAGCAGCATCCGGGACGTCAGCCCGGCGGCGCGCAGGGCCTCGTCGACCCGCAGCATGGCGATCTTGACGATGTCGGCGGCCGAGCCCTGGATGGGGGCGTTGAGGGCCATCCGCTCGGCCATCTCGCGGCGCTGGCGGTTGTCGCTGTTGAGGTCGGGCAGGTAGCGGCGGCGGCCGAGGAGGGTCTCGGTGTAGCCCGTCGCCCGCGCCTCCTCGACGACCCGGTGCAGGTAGTCGCGCACGCCGCCGAAGCGCTCGAAGTAGGTGTCCATCAGGCCCTGGGCCTCGGCGGGCTTGATGTTGAGCTGCTGCGAGAGCCCGTACGCGGAGAGCCCGTACGCGAGGCCGTAGGACATCGCCTTGATCTTGCGCCGCATCTCGGCGTCGACCGCCGCGCCCGGGACCTCGAAGACCTGGGAGGCGACGGTGGTGTGGAGGTCCTCGCCGGAGGCGAAGGCCTCGATCAGGGCCTCGTCCTCGGAGAGGTGGGCCATGATCCGCAGTTCGATCTGCGAGTAGTCGGCGGTGAGCAGCGACTCGTAGCCGGCCCCGACGACGAAGGCGCGGCGGATGGCGCGCCCCTCCTCGGTGCGGACCGGGATGTTCTGCAGGTTCGGGTCCTGCGAGGAGAGCCGGCCGGTGGCGGCGACCATCTGGTTGAAGGTGGTGTGGATCCGGCCCTGCGGGGAGACGGTCTTGAGCAGGCCCTCGACGGTGGTGCGCAGCTTGGCCTGGTCGCGGTGGCGCAGCAGGATGACCGGCAGTTCGTTGTCGGTCTGGGTGGCGAGCCAGGTGAGCGCGTCGGCGTCGGTGGTGTAGCCGGTCTTGATCTTCTTGGTCTTGGGGAGGGCGAGTTCGCCGAACAGGATCTCCTGCAGCTGCTTGGGCGAGCCGAGGTTGAACTCGCGCCCGGCGGCGGCGTGGGCCTCCTCGACGCAGCGCTGGATCTCGGCCGCGAACTGGGCTTCGAGCCGGGTGAGCCAGTCGCGGTCGGCGGCGATGCCGTGGCGCTCCATCCGGGCGAGGAGGGCGGCGATGGGCAGTTCCATGTCGTGCAGCAGCCCGGCGGCGCCGACCTCGGCGAGGCGGGTGTCGAAGAGCGCGGCGAGGTCGAGCACGGCGCGGGCCTGGAGCATGAGCGCCTGGGCGCGCGCGGCCTCGGCGTCGACGCCGTCGTCCTCGGGTGCGTCGAAGGCGAGTTGGCCGCTCTCGGCGGCGGGGGCGGCCGGGGTGAGCGAGCGGGCCAGGTACTCCTCGGCGAGCACCTCCAGGGTGAAGGTGCGGCGGCCGGGCTTCTCCAGGTAGGCGGCGAGCGCGGTGTCGGCGACGACCCCGGCGATCGTCCAGCCGCGTTCGGCGAAGGCCCGCATGACCTGCTTGGCGATGTGCAGGGCCTTGGGGGCGGCCGGGTCGGCGAGCCAGTCGGCGAAGGCCCGCTCGTCCTCCTCGGCGAGCTGCGCCGGGTCGAACCAGGCGGCGGAATCCCCGACGGCGAGGGCGACTTCGGTGACCTCGCCGGTGCCGAGGGCCCACTGGTAGACGGCGGCCAGCGCCACCGGGGCCTTGTCGTCGGAGGCGCGCTCGCGCAGCCAGGCGGCGAGCGTGCCCGGGTCGGTGAGGAGTTCGCCGTCGACCTCCACGCCGGGGGCGAGTTCGGCCTCGGCGGCCTCGGCGGCGCCGGCCGGGTCGATCCCGAACACCCGGTCGCGGAAGTTGGCGTTGCGGAACTCGAGCGACTCCATCAGGGTGCCGACGGCGTCCCGGTCGAAGGACTGCCGGGCCAGGTCGGGGACGCCCAGCGGGAGTTCGACGTCGCGGACCAGCTCGGTGAGCACCCGGTTGCGCTTGACCGAGTCGAGGTGGTCGCGCAGCTTCTCGCCGATCTTGCCCTTCACCTCGTCGGCGCGGGCGACGAGTTCGTCGAAGGAGCCGAACTGGTTGACCCACTTGGCGGCGGTCTTCTCACCGACGCCGGGGATGCCCGGCAGGTTGTCGGACGGGTCGCCGCGCAGGGCGGCGAGGTCGGGGTACTGGCGCGGGGTGACGCCGTACTTCTCGGTGACCTTCTCCGGGGTGAAGCGGGTGAGCTCGGAGACGCCCTTGGTCGGGTAGAGCACGGTGACGTGGTCGGTGACGAGTTGGAGGGAGTCGCGGTCGCCGGTGACGATGTCGACGTCGTAGCCGGCCGCTTCGGCGGCGGTGGCGAGGGTGGCGATGATGTCGTCGGCCTCGAAGCCCTCGACCGTCATCCGGGGGACGTGCATGGCGTCGAGGAGTTCGCCGATCAGGCCGATCTGGCTCTTGAACTCGTCCGGCGTCTTGGCCCGGTTGGCCTTGTAGTCGGGGAACTCGGCGGAGCGGAAGGTCTGCCGGGAGAGGTCGAAGGCGACGGCGAGGTGGGTGGGCCGTTCGTCCCGGACGGTGTTGGCGAGCATCGAGGCGAAGCCGTAGACCGCGTTGGTGGGCTGTCCGGTGGAGGTGTTGAAGTTCTCCACGGGCAGGGCGTAGAAGGCCCGGTAGGCCATCGAGTGCCCGTCGAGCAGCATCAGCCGGGGTCGCGGGCCGGCCCCGCCGCCACCCGTCGCGCCCTTGTCCGTACTCTGCGTAGCCACGTCAACGTCCGTTCCTGCCGATTCCACTACCGGTCCCCGATCCTATGGCCCGGCACCGACAAAAGGGGCGCCGCGCCGGTCGGTCCTGGCCCGGTACCCGCGAGTAGGACGGTCGTACGATCACAGGCAGCACGACGACGTCACCCCAGAGCGGCAGGAGTTCCCCCGATGACCGACGCGGCCCCCGACACCGCCCCCGGCACCGCCACCGACGGCGCCTCCGACGGCACCCCCGCCCCGGCCCCGGCCCCCGTCCTGAACGTCCCGCAGGACGTGCTGGACCACTTCGCCAAGCTCGGGGTGAACCCGGAGACCTTCTCCGGCGGCCACCTCGGCGAGAAGCTCGGCATCCGGATCGTCGAGGCCTCCGGCGACCGGGTCGTCGGCACCATGCCGGTGGAGGGCAACCAGCAGCCGTACGGGCTGCTGCACGGCGGCGCCTCGGCGGCGCTGGCGGAGACCCTCGGCTCGATCGGCGCGATGCTGCACGCCGGCCCGGGCCGGTACGCGGTGGGCGTGGACCTCAACGCCACCCACCACCGCTCGGCCACGTCCGGCCTGGTCACCGGCGTGGCGACGGCGGTGTTCAAGGGCCGCACCGCCGCGACGTACGAGATCGCGATCACCGACGACACCGGCAAGCGGATCACCAGCTGCCGGCTGACCTGCATGCTGCGCGACCTGTAACGGGCCCCCGGGAAGCGCGACGGCCTCCCCGGAGGGGACAACGGGCCCCCGGGCAGCAGCAGTTCACCACCCAGAACATCAAGTCTCTTTCCCGCCCCCTTGTTTGACCTTCCGCCACCCTGGGCAGGCGTTGGTCTGAACGAGGGGGCGCCGGCATGTCCGGACGCGCTCGGCGCGCCCCCAAACCTGTAACGCTGCGTAACAGGCGGGAAATCCCAGCAGGTGACAGTTCCGCGGCCCCCGCGACGCGGAACCCCTTCGCCGCACCCCCATCGTCCGAAATGCGGACGTGCACGGTCGAATGCAGTACACCGGACACCTCTGTCCGATTATCGACGCTGCCAGCTGCAACCCCCATTTCTGGCCCTTACATCCCTCCACCAGCGCGTAAACGCCCAGCAGTTCAGGATCGGTCGAACCGGAACGACCACATGCTGAGACAAATGCTCCGTGTGCTCATAACAAGAGAATCACAGCCTGCCCACAGCACTGCCCGAGCCGCCCAAGGGCATCTAGAGTCACGGCCAGTCACCGCGCCATCCGGAATGGGCCCGGCCCTCCGCGCATCCCGGCTCCCGCCACTCAGGCGCGGGCGCCTCCTGAACCGAATGGGGACCCTCGTGCGTCATCGTTCCGCAATTGTCGTGAGCATTGCCGTGATCGGCGCCCTCAGCCTCACCGCCTGCGGCTCCCGCGGCGGGAAGTCCGGCGACACCGCCGGCGGCAAGGACAGCGGCTCCACCACCGTCGTCATCGGCGTCGACGCCCCGCTCACCGGCGACCTCTCCGCCCTCGGCCTCGGCATCCGCAACTCCGTCGACCTCGCCGTCAAGAACGCCAACGCGACCAACGAGGTCCCCGGCGTCAAGTTCGAGGTCAAGGCCCTCGACGACACCGCCAAGCCCGCCCCCGGCCAGCAGAACGCCACCCAGCTCGTCGGCGACCCCAAGGTCCTCGGCGTCGTCGGCCCGCTCAACTCCAGCGTGGCCCAGTCCATGCAGCAGATCTTCGACGACGCGAGCCTCACCGAGATCTCCCCCGCCAACACCGGCGTCGCCCTCAGCCAGGGCGAGAAGTGGGCCAGCGGCGACAAGAAGCGCCCCTTCAAGTCCTACTTCCGCACCGCCACCACCGACGCCGTCCAGGGCCCCTTCGCCGCCCAGTTCCTCTACAACGACGCCAAGAAGACCAAGGTCTTCCTGATCGACGACCAGAAGACCTACGGCGCCGGCCTCGCCTCCACCTTCAAGGGCGAGTTCACCAAGCTCGGCGGCACCCTGGCCGGCGAGGAGCACGTCAACCCCGACGACCGCGACTTCTCCGCCATCGTCACCAAGGTCAAGGCCTCCGGCGCCGACGCCGTCTACTACGGCGGCGAGTACCCCGCCGCCGGCCCGCTCTCCCTCCAGCTCAAGGACGCCGGCGTCGCCATCCCCCTGATGGGCGGCGACGGCATCCAGAGCGGCGACTTCATCAAGCTCAACCCCAAGAGCCAGGGCGACTTCGCCACCGCCGTCGGCCTGCCCGTCGAGTCCCTCGACACCGCCAAGAAGTACATCGCCGACTACAAGGCCGCCGGCTACAAGGACGCCTACGAGACCTACGGCGGCTACTCCTACGACAGCGCCTGGGCCATCATCCAGGCCGTCAAGTCCGTCGTGACCAGCAACAACGGCAAGCTCCCCACCGGCGACGGCCTGCGCAAGGCCGTCCGCGACGCCGTCCAGAAGGTCTCCTTCGACGGCGTCACCGGCAAGGTCTCGTTCGACGAGTTCGGCGACACCACCAACAAGCAGCTCACCGTCTACACCGTCAAGGACGGCAAGTGGGCCGTGGAGAAGTCCGGCACCTTCAACGGCTGACACACCGGCCGGCCCCACCGAACCACCAGCGCGCGGGGGCACCACGAGTGCCCCCGCGCGCCCCCACATCCACCACCCACGCGGACACCCCCGAACGCACTACGGAGGCCCAGCGGTGCACGACCTACCGCAGCAGCTGGCCAACGGCCTGATCCTCGGCGCCCTCTACGGACTCGTCGCGATCGGCTACACGATGGTCTACGGCATCGTCCAGCTCATCAACTTCGCCCACGGCGAGATCGTCATGGTCGGCGGCTTCGGCGCCCTGACCGCCTACCTCGCCCTCCCCGGCGGCACCACCCTGTGGCTGGCCCTACCCCTCATGCTGATCGCCGGCATCCTGGTCTCCACCCTCACCGCCGTCGCCGCCGAGCGCTTCGCCTACCGGCCGCTGCGCAACGCCCCCCGCCTCGCCCCCCTGATCACCGCGATCGGGCTGTCCATCTTCCTCCAGCAGCTCGTCTTCTCCTTCTACCCGGACGCCAAGAAGGCCAGGGTCTTCCCCAAGCTCCCCGGCGACCCGTTCAGCCTCGGCTCCGTCACCATCCAGCGCAGCGACATCTTCCTGATCATCGCCGCCCCGCTGTGCATGCTCGCCCTCGGCTGGTTCGTCACCCGCACCCGCTCCGGCCGCGCCATGCAGGCCACCAGCCAGGACCCCGACACCGCCAAGCTGATGGGCATCGACACCGACCGCATCATCGTCATGGCCTTCGCCATCGGCGCCGCGTTCGCCGCCGTCGCCGCCGTCGCCTACGGACTGCGCAGCGGCCAGGTCGACTTCCGGATGGGCTTCATCCTCGGCCTCAAGGCCTTCACCGCCGCCGTCCTCGGCGGCATCGGCAACATCTACGGCGCCATGCTCGGCGGCCTCGCCCTCGGCCTCGCCGAAGCCCTCGCCACCGGCTACATCCAGCACCTGCCCGGCATGCACCTCTTCGGAGGCGGCGCCTGGAAGGACGTCTGGGCCTTCGTACTCCTCATCCTCGTACTCCTCGTCCGGCCACAGGGCCTGCTCGGCGAGCGCGTCTCGGACAGGGCGTGACCACCATGACCACCACCAGCACCGAGACCACCCCGGTCATCCCCCTGCCCGCCCCCGCCGCCACCGCCCTCACCGGCCTCGGCGCCCTGCTCACCGCCGCCTCCGCCGCCATGTCCTGGACCTGGACCAGCGACTTCCCCGGCGACCTCACCTACTACGGCTCCCCCGCCGGACTCCAGTGGCTCGCCGTCGTCGCCGGCGTCCTCACCCTCGTCCTGCTGCTCGCCGGCCAGGGCGTCCCCGGCCTGCGCTGGGCCGCCCCCAGCCGCAGCAACAACGCCGTCCTGTACGCCGCCACCGGCGCCCTCGCCGTCGCCGCCTACTCCGTCACCGCCATCTCCGTCGAACTCGGCGGCCTCGCCAACCTCGAACCCGGCGGCTGGGTCCTCGCCGCCGGCGGCCTGCTCGGCATCACCGGCGCCCTCGGCCTCCCCCTCGACCGGCGCACCGCCGTCCCGCTGCGCATCCTCGACAAGCGGCTCTTCCTGCTCGTCCCCGTCGCGCCCGTCGGCTGGTTCGCCGCCCACGCCATCCCCGACGACCAGCCCGTCGCCCCGGTGATGACCGCCCTCGCCGGCGCCCTCGCCATCGCCGCCGGCGTCGTCCTGCTGCTCCAGCTCGGCCACCTCGCCAACAGCCGGATCCGCCTCGGCACCGTCGAGCGCCCGCTCCCCGCGGCCCGCCAACTCCCCTCCTGGGTCGAGGTCCTGCTCATCGTCCTGGCCTTCGGACTCGGCCTGTACGCGATCACCTTCGGCATCGACACCGAGTACGGCGAACTCTTCATCTGCTACCTGCTGCTCGCCGCCCCCTCGATCGCCGCCCTCGCCAAGTCCGGACTGCTCGGCCGGCTGCGCGCCCTGACCGTCAAGTACCGCCCGGTCACCACCGGCGCCGCCTTCGCCGCCGCCGCCAGCTTCCCCTTCACCCAGAGCAGCGACCAGTACACCTCGGTCGCCACCAACATCCTGATCTTCGCCACCGTCGCCCTCGGCCTCAACATCGTCGTCGGCCTGGCCGGCCTGCTCGACCTCGGGTACGTCGCCTTCCTCGGCGTCGGCGCCTACGCCGCCGCCCTGGTCTCCGGCTCCCCCGCCTCGCCCATCCACGTCCAGTTCCCGTTCTGGGCCGCGATGCTCACCGGCGCCGCCGTCTCCATGGTCTTCGGCGTCCTGATCGGCGCCCCCACCCTGCGGCTGCGCGGCGACTACCTCGCCATCGTCACCCTCGGCTTCGGCGAGATCTTCCGCATCACCATGCTCAACCTCAACGGCACCACCGGCCCCAAGATCACCAACGGCTCCAACGGCATCCCCCGCATCCCCGACCTGGAGATCTTCGGCTTCGACCTCGGCAAGCCGCACACCGTCGCCGGCATCGAACTCGGCCGCTTCTCCAACTACTACCTGCTGATGCTGCTGGTCACCGCCGTCGTCGTACTGATCTTCGCCCGCGTCGGCAACTCCCGCATCGGCCGCGCCTGGGTCGCCATCCGCGAGGACGAGACCGCCGCCGAGGCCATGGGCATCAACGGCTTCCGCCTCAAGCTCCTCGCCTTCGCCCTCGGCGCCTGCCTCGCCGGCCTGGCCGGCACCGTCCAGGCCCACGTCAGCTACACCGTCACCCCCGACCAGTACACCTTCGCCGAGGCCCTCCCGCCCAACTCCGCCTTCCTGCTCGCCGCCGTCATCCTCGGCGGCATGGGCACCATCAGCGGCCCCCTGGCCGGCGCCACCCTCCTCTTCCTCATCCCCAAGAAGCTGGAATTCCTCTCCGACTACCAGCTCCTCGCCTTCGGCGCCGCCCTCATCGTCCTGATGCGCGTACGCCCCGAAGGACTCATCCCCAACCGGCGCCGCCAACTCGAGTTCCACGAAGCCGCCATCCCGGCCCAGCCCACCGGCGAACCGGGCGCACTCACCAAGGCAGGGGCGTGACGCGCCAGATGACCACCACCGCAACGCCACCGACCGCAACCCCCCTGCTCGACGTCACCGGCGTCACCATGCGCTTCGGCGGCCTCACCGCCGTCAACGACGTCTCCCTCACCGTCGGCGAGGGCGAGATCATCGGCCTCATCGGCCCCAACGGCGCCGGCAAGACCACCTTCTTCAACTGCCTCACCGGCCTCTACGTCCCCACCGAGGGCACCGTCCGCTACCGCGGCACCCAACTGCCCCCCAAGCCCCACCTCGTCACCCAGGCCGGCATCGCCCGCACCTTCCAGAACATCCGGCTCTTCGCCAACATGACCGTCCTGGAGAACGTCCTCGTCGGCCGGCACAGCCGCACCAAGGAAGGCATCTTCGCCGCCATCCTCCGCGGCCCCCGCTACCACCGCGCCGAGGCCGAGAGCCGCGAGAAGGCCATGGAACTCCTCGCCTTCACCGGCCTCGCCGAGAAGGCCGACCACCTCGCCCGCAACCTCCCCTACGGCGAACAGCGCAAGCTGGAGATCGCCCGCGCCCTCGCCTCCGACCCCGGCCTGCTGCTCCTCGACGAACCCACCGCGGGCATGAACCCGCAGGAGACCCGCGCCGCCGAGGAACTCGTCTTCGCCATCCGCGACCGCGGCATCTCCATCCTCGTCATCGAGCACGACATGCGGTTCATCTTCAACCTCTGCGACCGCACCGCCGTCCTCGTCCAGGGCCAGAAGATCGTCGAAGGCGACCGCGAGACCGTCCAGAACGACGAACGCGTCATCACCGCCTACCTCGGCGCCCCGCTCGAAACCCCCGCAACACCGGAGGACCCCAAGTGACCGCACTCCTCGAGGTCGAGGACCTCCGCGTCGCCTACGGCAAGATCGAAGCCGTCAAGGGCATCAGCTTCACCGTCGAACAGGGCGAGGTCACCACCCTCATCGGCACCAACGGCGCCGGCAAGACCACCACCCTGCGCACCCTCTCCGGCCTCCTCAAGCCCACCGCCGGCCGGATCACCTTCGACGGCCAGGACCTCAGCACCGTCCCCGCCCACAAGATCGTCGCCCTCGGCCTCGCCCACTCCCCCGAGGGCCGGCACATCTTCCCCCGCATGACCATCGAGGAGAACCTCCTCCTCGGCGCCTTCCTGCGCACCGACACCGCCGGCATCCAGTCCGACGTGGAACGGGCCTACACCCTCTTCCCGATCCTCGGCGAACGCCGCAAGCAGGCCGCCGGCACGCTGTCCGGCGGCGAGCAGCAGATGCTCGCCATGGGCCGGGCCCTGATGTCCCAGCCCAAGCTGCTCATGCTGGACGAGCCCTCGATGGGCCTCTCCCCGCTGATGATGCAGAAGATCATGTCCACCATCGTCGAGCTCAAGGCGAGCGGCACGACCATCCTGCTAGTCGAACAGAACGCCCAGGCCGCCCTGTCGCTCTCCGACCGCGGCTACGTCATGGAAACCGGCCGCATCGTCCTCTCCGGGACGGGCGCCGACCTCCTCCACGACGAGTCCGTCCGCAAGGCCTACCTCGGCGAGGACTGACCCCGCACACGCGAAGGGCCCGGCGGATCCGATCCGCCGGGCCCTTCCACACTCTTCTACTCCGGCTTGTCTGCCTCGTCGGCCTTCTTGCGGTCCTGGGCCTCGCCCTCCTCGATGACCGCCTCGGCCACCGCCGCCATCGTCATCCGCCGGTCCATCGAGGTCTTCTGGATCCACCGGAACGCGGCCGGCTCGTTCAGCCCGAACTTCGTCTGCAGCACGCCCTTGGCGCGGTCCACCAGCTTCCGGGTCTCCAGCCGCTGGGTGAGATCCCCGATCTCCTTCTCCAGCTCCCGCATCTCGGTGTACCGCGACACCGCCATCTCGATCGCCGGCACCAGGTCCGACTTCGAGAACGGCTTCACGATGTACGCCATCGCCCCGGCGTCCCGCGCCCGGTCCACCAGCTCCCGCTGCGAGAACGCCGTCAGCATCAGCACCGGCGCCAGGTGCTGCTCGTGGATCTGCTCGGCGGCCGACAGCCCGTCCAGGATCGGCATCTTCACGTCGAAGATCGCCAGATCCGGCTTGAGCTCCTGCACCAGCCGCACCGCCGTCTCCCCGTCCCCGGCCTCACCGACGACGGTGTACCCCTCCTCTTCGAGCATCTCCTTGAGGTCGAGACGGATCAGCGCCTCGTCCTCGGCGATCACGATCCGGGTGATCTGGGGCATATCGGTCTCAAGCGGCTGTGCCTGCTCGTCGGCGGTGCTCACGGGGCTCCTAGTTCCGGCGGGGTACTGCATGCACGAGGGTACCCAGACACGGTATGTTTAGGGCACTCAGGGTCGGGGCCAGCCTTCGATTCTGGGGCGGGCCCCGATAGCCCAGCGGTAGAGGCAGTGGTCTCAAACACCATCCAGCGTGGGTTCGAATCCCACTCGGGGTACGTCCTCCTTCCATCCGAAGGAGATGCGGTTGACGTGTGTTGTCACCGCTGCGGGTGAACGCCCCGACGCGTCGCTCAGCTCGCCCGGTCCAGCGGCTCCAGCTCGACCGTGAGCCTCATGCCGAGCGCCTCGGCGAACCGCTCCAGAACCACGATCGTGGGCATCGTTGCTCCGGCCTCGAACCGCGCCACCGCCGGCTGCTGCATGCCGATCGCCGCGGCCAGCTGTGCCTGGGTCATGCCGAGGGCCTCCCGGCGCAGCCTGACCTTCTCCCCGAGCTCGAACCGGATCCGCGCGGCCTCGTACGCCGCGCCGGCGCCGGGACGGTTCAGAATCTCCTCACGCATGGCGCGCCAGGACGTGCGCTCGCTCATCTCGCCCACTCCTCGTCCTCGTCAACGGTGTGCTGCTCGGCCACGCAACGGCGCAACGCCCGTCTCGCGCGGTCGACCTCGCCGGCCTCCCGCATCCGGGTCTTGCGGAACACCGTCAGCAGGATGATCCTCCTGCCCGACGCGATCCAGTAGGTGATCCGCAGGTCCGATTCGTTCAGGTGGAAGCGCAGTTCCCGGAGTTTGCCGTCGAGTTGCCGACTGTGCGGCTCGCTCAGCAAGGGCCCGCGGACGGCGAGCAGTTCAACGTAGAAGGCGACCGTCTCCTGATCGTCCTGGCTCAGTGCGCGGATCCAGTCCCGAACCTCCGGTTCGAGTTCCACCTCTCCCCAAGTCATAACACGGATGTTATGGAGACGCCAGCACGCTCTCACGCGGTTCCGACGGCCCACGGGCGGCATCCCTCCCAACGGGGGACGCCGCCCACGCGCAACCGTTCGAGTACCGCTCAGTCGTCCAGGGTCCCCACGTGGTGGACGCGGACGAGGTTGGTGGAGCCGGCCAGGCCGGGCGGGGAGCCGGCGGTGATGACGACGATGTCGCCCTTCTGGCAGCGGCCGAGGGAGAGCAGCGCCGCGTCGACCTGTTCGACCATCTGGTCGGTGGTCGGGGCGAAGGGGCCGAGGAAGGTCTCCACGCCCCAGGTGAGGGCGAGTTGGCTGCGCACGGCCGGTTCGTAGGTGAAGGCGAGCACCGGGATGGGCGAGCGGTAGCGGGTGAGCCGCCGGGCGGTGTCGCCGGACTGGGTGAAGGCGATCAGGTACTTGGCGTGCAGGAAGTCGCCGATCTCGGCGGCCGCGCGGGCGACGGCGCCGCCCTGGGTCCGCGGCTTGCTGCCGGTGGTCAGCGGGGGCAGGCCCGCGGCCAGGATGTCGTTCTCGGCGGCTTCGATGATCCGGCCCATGGTCTTGACGGTCTCGACCGGGAACTTGCCGACGGAGGTCTCGCCGCTGAGCATCACCGCGTCGGTGCCGTCCAGCACCGCGTTGGCGACGTCGGAGGCCTCGGCGCGGGTGGGCCGGGAGGCGTTGATCATCGAGTCGAGCATCTGGGTCGCCACGATGACGGGCTTGGCGTTGCGCCTGGCCAGTTTGACGGCGCGCTTCTGGACCAGCGGGACCTGTTCGAGGGGCATCTCCACGCCCAGGTCCCCGCGGGCCACCATGATGCCGTCGAAGGCGTCCACGATGGAGTCGAGGTTCTCGACCGCCTGCGGCTTCTCGATCTTGGCGATGACCGGGACGTGGCGTCCCTCCTCGGCCATCACCCGGTGCACGTCCTCGATGTCGCGCCCGCTGCGGACGAAGGAGAGCGCGATCAGGTCGGCGCCGGTGCGCAGCGCCCACCGCAGGTCGGCGACGTCCTTGTCGCTGAGTGCGGGGACGGAGACGGCGACGCCGGGGAGGTTGAGGCCCTTGTGGTCGGAGACGAGTCCGCCTTCGATGACGAGGCACCGCACCCGCGGTCCGTCGACGGCGACGACCTCCAGGGTGACGCGGCCGTCGTCGACGAGGATGCGTTCGCCGCGGCTGACGTCGCCGGCGAGGCCGGCGTAGGTGGTGCCGCAGATGTCCTTGTCCCCCACGACGCCGTTGTCGGTGGAGATGGTGAACTCGTCGCCGCGTTCGAGGAGTACGGGCCCGTGGGCGAAGGTGTCGAGTCGGATCTTCGGGCCTTGGAGGTCGGCGAGGACGCCGACGCTCCGGCCGGTCTCGTCGGCGGCCTTGCGGACCCGACGGTAGCGTTCCTCGTGCTCGGCGTGGGTGCCGTGGCTGAGGTTGAATCGGGCGATGTCCATTCCGGCGTCGACCAGGGTCTTGATCTGGTCGTACGAGTCGGTGGCCGGCCCGAGGGTGCAGACGATTTTTGCTCGGCGCATACTGCTGAGGGTAGGCATTACCGGTGCGTAACCTCGACGCGGGTCCGGACTGCGGGATGACCTTTGCCGTAAGGCGAGTTGAACAATCTGACACATCCTCGGACCGGTGTGCGAGGGCCGTCCCCGGGCGTCTCCCGGGTGCCCCGGCCGATGCGATTCCGTGAAACGGTGTTCACCCCCGGTTCACCGCACCTTCCGTCCGCGCTCCCCGCCCGGCGGGACGCTCGTCACCCCCGGGTGTCGCACCCGGGGGTGTTGCGGCGATGAGGGGGGAGGCGCGCGCGATGAGACGACGCGCTCTGGGGGTGATCGCGGCCCTGGCCCTGTTGGGCGGGGTGACGTACGCGCTGGTCCCGGACGGCGGGGGGGCCGATCCGGTGAGGACGGTCGCGGTCACCGGGCTGATCGGTTCGGAGAAGCGGGCGTTCTTCGAAAGCCCGGAGGTGAAGGCCGAGTTGGCGAAGCAGGGCTTGGAGGTGCACGCCGATTCGACCGGTTCCTGGACGATGAGCGAGCAGGCGCGGAGCGCGTCCGGGCTGGACTTCGCCTTTCCGGCGAGCACGGCTCCGGCCCGCGAGATCCAGCGCAACTGGGGGTTGCAGGACTCTCCGCTGGTGCCGTTCTACTCGCCGTTGGTGGTGGTGGCGCACGCGCCGGTCGCGCAGATCCTGCGGGACAGCAACCTGGCGGCGCTGGACGATGCGAGCGGCGTCTGGACGTTCAGGATGGACGAGTACGTCAACGCCCTCAAGAAGGGCAGCAAGTGGCAGGACCTGCCGGGCGCGAAGGGCCACGCGGAGTTGTCGGGCCCGATCTTCGTCACCACCACGGATCCGGAGAGCTCGTCCTCGGGCGCGCTCTACGTCGCGCTGCTGTCGTACGTCCTGAACGGCAACCTGGTGGTCTCCGACGACCAGGGCGTGGAAGCGGCCCGGCCGGTGCTGTACCAGGCGACGGCGTTGCAGGGCGGCCAGAAGAGCAGCAGTGACGAGCCGTTCCGGGACTTCCTGGCGGGGGTCGGCAATCCGCTGATCTTCGGCTACGAGTCGCAGGTCGCCGCGATGGCGGTGCAGGGCCAGCCGACCGGGGACATGGTGGTGATGTACCCGGACACCACGGCGTACTCGGACCACACGATCATCGCCCGCACCGAGAACGGCCGGAAGCTGGCCGGGCTGCTGCAGAACGACCCGGCGCTGATCGCCCTGGAGATCAGGTTCGGCTTCCGTCCGCAGGCCGGCCACGACGCGTTCGCCGACCGGGTGAAGGGCGTCAAGCAGCCGGTCCTCGCCCAGGACCTGAACGCGGCGAAGGTGAAGCAGGCGACCGTCCCGTCGTTGGACAACCTGACCAAGCTGACCAAGGCGGCGAAGGGGAGCCCGAAGTGAACCTCCGGACGAAGCGGCCCGCCCGGCTGGCCGCCGTGCTGGCGGCGGTGCTCGCCGCGCTGGCCGCCTGCACCTCCTCGCCGGCCCCGGGGCCGACGCCGCCCCCGGACCCGTCCGGCACGCTGGCCGGGACCGCGCGCCCCGGGGTGCTGCGGGTCCTGGCCGGCAGTGAACTCCAGGACCTGCAACCGGTCCTGGACGACGCCCGGAAGGCGACCGGGGTGACGGTCCAACTCGCGTTCGGCGGCACGCTGGACGGCGCGGACACCATCTCCGCCGGTCGGGCGGACGGCAAGTACGACGCGGTCTGGTTCCCGTCGAACCAGTACCTGCGGCTGGATCCGGCCGGCCGGTCCAAGGTGCTGTCGGAGACCCCGGTGATGGTCTCCCCGGTGGCCGTGGGGGTGCGGTCCTCGGTCCTCGCCGACCTGGGCTGGGGGGACGGTTCGAAGGTCACCTGGGCGCAGATCGGCGACGCGGCCGCGGCCGGGAAGCTGTCGTACGGGATGTCCGACCCGTCGCGCTCCAACTCCGGCTTCTCCGCGCTGGTCGCGGTGGCCTCGGCGTTCTCCGGCGCGGGCGCGGCGCTGACCGCGCCGGACGTGCAGAAGGCGACGCCGCAGTTGAAGCAGTTCTTCACCGGCCAGAAGCTGACCTCGGGTTCCTCGGGCTGGCTGGCGCAGGCCTACGCCAAGGCCGAGCCGGGCCGGGTCGGCGCCCTGGTGAACTACGAGTCGGTGCTGCTGTCGCTGAACCGGACCCTGCCCGCGGACCAGCGGCTGACGGTGGTGCGCCCGGTGGACGGCGTGGTGTCGGCGGACTACCCGCTGTCGCTGCTGTCCTCGGCGGGGCAGGGCGAGCGGGAGTCCTTCCAGCGGCTGGTCGGCTACCTGTTGAAGGAGGACGTGCAGAAGCGCATCTCGGAGCTGACGCTGCGCCGCCCGGTGACGGCGGGGGTGGCCCCGGCGGCTGGGCTGCCCACCGACCGCCGCCGCGAGCTGCCGTTCCCGGGCACCCGGGAGGTGGCGGACGGCCTGCTGGCCTCGTACCAGAACGAACTGCGCCGCCCGTCCCGGACGGTGTACGTGCTGGACACCTCGGGTTCGATGGACGGCCAGCGGCTGGCCTCGCTCAAGGCGGCGCTGGGCCGGCTGACCGGCACGGACGACACCCGGGGGCTGCGCCGCTTCCGGGACCGCGAGGAGGTGACGCTGATCTCCTTCGCGTCCTCGGTGAAGTGGTCGAAGACCCACGTCGTCCCGGCCTCGGGGAGCCGACCCGGTCCGGAGTCCGAGCTGGCGTCGATCAACACCGACGTCCAGTCGCTGCGGGCCGAGGGCGGTACGGCGCTGTACGACTCGCTGGAGCAGGCGTACCGGGTGATCGAGACGCAGCAGAAGGCGGCGGGGGACGACCGGTTCACCTCGATCGTGCTGATGACGGACGGGGAGAGCAACGAGGGCGCGACGGACGGGGACTTCAAGCGCTTCCACGACGGGCTGCCGTCGGCGGAGAAGTCGATCCCGGTGTTCCCGATCAAGTTCGGGGAGGCGGCGGTGAGCCAGTTGCAGGGGATCGCGGACGTGAGCGGGGGCAAGCTGTTCGACGGCGGGGGTTCGCTGGACGGGGTGTTCGAGGAGATCCGTGGCTACCAGTAACCGCGCCGGGATCGGCCGGCTGCTGCTGGGCTACCTGGAGTCGACCAGGAACCTGGCCGGCTGCGGGGGCGGGGCGGTCGGGCTGGGGCTGCACTTCGCGGGCCTGGGCGGGTCGTGGTGGCCGGGGGTGGTGGCGGGGCTGTACGGGGTGGGCGCGCTGCTGGCGCCCGGCCGGACGGCGCGGCCCGAACCGCCGGAGCCGCCTGAGCCGCCCACCCCGCCGCGGCCCGTTCCGGTGCACACCGAGCTGGAGGTGCTGACCGGCTACCTGGCGAGCGTCCCGCTGCCGGCCTCGGCCGGGGTGGACACCCTGCTGGTGGCGCTGCGCGAGGCGGGGCCCGGTGCGGTGGTCGACCCGATCGTCCGGCACCGGCTGCCGGTCGCGGTGGACGGCTACCTGCGGGCCCGGGCCTGGCTGCCGTGGGCGGATCCGGACGCGCCGGACCCGGCGGCGGAGCTGGGCCGGGAGGTGAAGCAGCTCTCCGCCGAACTGGACTGACCCGCCGACGGGACGGCCCGGAGGCGGAGCAGCGAACCCCGGAGGCGGAGAAAGAGGTGGCCGGAGGCGGGGGAAGAGGTGGCCGGAATTCGACCGTCCCGCCCCGGTACCACCCCTTTCTCCGCCCATCCCGGTCACGAACGAGTCGCCAAGATCTCACCTGTTGGAAACGTCGGAGGGCTATCCAGCGGCCCGGCTCGCACGGCACACTTCTACGCGCGTCCTTCTACGCGCGTCACCGCTCTCGCGGACGCGCCACGCACCTCATCCGCACACCACTTGACGGCCCATCCGCCGTCGTTCCCACTCGGGAGAGTCGTCCATGTCGCTGAACCGCCGTGACTTCGTCACCCGGTCCGCCGCCACCGCCGCCGGTGCCGCCCTGACCGGCGGAGCCGTCGTCGCCGCCGCCCCCGCCGCCGCGGCCGCCGAGCCGGACACGGCGGCCGCCAAGGGCAAGAAGAAGCAGCCCCGCCGCCAGGCCTTCACCGTCATGGGCACCACCGACCTGCACGGCCGGGTCCTCAACTGGGACTACTTCACCGACGCCGAGTACGTCGACCAGGCCCACAACGCGGTCGGCCTCGCCAAGATCTCCACCCTGGCCAACCAGGTCCGCGAGGAGAAGGGCTGGGACCGCTGCCTGCTCATCGACTCCGGTGACATCATCCAGGGCACCCAGCTGTCCTACTACTACGCCCGGGTCGAGCCGATCGCCACCGACGGCGACAACGTGCCGGACCACCCGATGGCCGTCGCCATGAACCTCATGGGCTACGACGCCGCCGCGCTCGGCAACCACGAGTTCAACTACGGCATCCCCACCGTGAAGGCCTTCGAGGACCAGCTGGAGTTCCCGCTGCTCGGCGCCAACGCCCTGCACGCGAAGAACGAGAAGCCGGCCTTCAAGCCGTACGTGATCAAGGAGGTGTGGCTGGACGAGGACACCCCGATCAAGGTCGGCATCCTCGGCCTCACCAACCCCGGCATCGCGATCTGGGACAAGGCCAACGTGGCCGGGCAGATGGTCTTCCCGGGCATCGTCGAGACCGCCGCCAAGTACGTGCCCCGGATGAAGGCCGCGGGCGCGGACGTCATCGTGGTCTCCGCCCACTCCGGCATCGACGAGCCGACCACCTACGGCGACCAGCTGCCCTGGCCCGAGGACGCCTCCGGCGAGATGGCCCAGACCGTCCCGGACATCGACGCGGTGCTGGTGGGCCACACCCACAAGGAGGTCGCCCAGCGCCTCCTCGTCAACAAGAAGACCGGCAAGACGGTCGTGCTCTCCGAGCCGCTGTGCTGGGGCCAGCGCCTGAGCTGCTTCGACTTCGAGGTCGAGTTCGTCGACGGCCACTGGAAGGTCGCCTCGGTCTCCTCCCGGGTGCTGAACTCCAACACCGTGCCGGAGAACCCGGAGATCAGCAACGCGATCCTCGAGCAGCACAGGAAGACCGTCGCGTACGTCAACCAGAACATCGGCACCAGCAAGATCGAACTGTCGATCGCCGAGGCCCGGTTCAAGGCCACCCCGATCATCGACCTGATCGGCAAGGTCCAGGCCGACGCCGTCAAGGCCGCGCTGGCGGGCGGGCAGTACGCCAACCTCCCGGTCCTGGCCCAGGCCGCCCCGTTCAACCGCACCGCGCTGATCCCGTCCGGCCAGGTCAAGCTGCGCGACGCGGCCGGCCTGTACATCTACGAGAACACCCTGGAGGCCCGCGTCCTGACGGGCGCCCAGCTCAAGGACTACCTGGAGTTCTCGGCCAAGTACTACTACCAGCTCGCCCCGGGCGCCCCGGTCGACAAGAACGCCATGACCGGCGCCGAGACCACCCCGGACTACAACTACGACTCGGTCTACGGCCTGAGCTACGACATCGACATCGCCCAGCCCAAGGGCAGCCGGATCGTCAACCTGTCCTACCAGGGCAAGCCGATCGACCCCACCGCCCAGTTCGTGTTCGCGGTCAACAACTACCGCGCCAACGGCGGCGGCAACTTCCCGCACGTCGCCACCGCCAAGGTGGTCTGGACGAACTCCGACGAGATCCGCAACACCATGATCGCCTGGGTCAAGGCCAAGGGCGTCATCGACCCCGCCGACTTCTTCACCAACTCCTGGCGCCTCGTCCGCGCCGGCCAGCCGATGTTCTAGTCACACCCCACGAGGCGCCGCCGGGCCCCGCCCCGGCGGGGCCGCGCCATGCCGGCGAACTGCGATGATGAT
>NZ_JBHJWG010000044.1:0-34441 GCF_042266305.1 Kitasatospora sp. NPDC056076 | reverse complement strand
ATTTCATTTTGTCTAATCACCCCGCTCTAATTTCCAACCCCTCTCGGGGCGAGGCGCCGGGGGGCCCCGGCTTTTGTTATCCCCCACCCCCCGGGGGCCCCGCGGCCCCCCCCCCCGGCGGCGCCTCGCCATACCGGCGAACTGCGATGATGATCCGTGTGATCGAACCGAATCACCGGCTCCTCTCCTACGCGGGCACGCTGACCCCGCCTTCCGGCTGGAAGGTCGAGGTGTCCGGCAATGCGATCGTCATCACGGCCAGCCCCTGCGCACTCCACCAGCTCGACCTGCTCCTGGTCCGCAGGCAACTCGACAGGCACTGCCCGGCCGACCTGATGCCCAGCGAGAACACCAATCTCGCCGCCCCCCGCCTCGGCAGACTGCGTAACCCGGACCTGACGTACTTCCCCTTCCCGGCCGCCGAGTCCGACGACGACCAGGTGCCCGCCGAACAGTCCGTCATCGCAGTCGAGATCGTCTCCCCGTCCAACCCGGAGAACGACATCGTCGGCAAGGTCCGGGACTACCCGTTGATGGGCATCCCGCTGTACCTCCTGATCGACCCGCGCGAGGGCGACATCACCCTCTACTCCGAGCCCTCCGACGGCGGCTACCACCAGCAGTGGAACGGCAAGTTCGGCGACCGCGTCCCCGTCCCGGCCCCCTTCGACTTCGAGCTCGCCACCGACGCCCTGGTCCGCTACCCCGTCTGATCCGCTCCTCCGGCGAGACGATCGGACATCCAGCGAAGACTTGGGGATATTCATCCGCTCGTCCGGTCTCCCTACCGTTGAACACATCGAGAACGGCCCCACGGGGGGCCGGTGGTGAACCGGACGAGGGTGAGTGGCGATGCGTGCGATCGTGCAGAAGGAGTTCGGCGGCCCGGAGGTCCTGCGGGTGGCCGAGGTGGAGCGTCCGACGCTGCGCAGCGGCGAGGTGCTGGTGCGGGTGAAGGCGGCCGGGGTGAACCCGGTGGACCTGGCGGTGCGCTCCGGGGCGCTCCCGCTGCTCGGCGAGCCGTCGTTCACGGTCGGCTGGGACGTCTCCGGGGTGGTCGAGGAGGCCGCCCCCGGCGCCCGCTACCGGGTCGGCGAGGAGGTGTACGGGATGCCGTTCTTCCCCCGGGCCGCCGGCGCGTACGCCGAGTACGTGGCCGCGCCGTCCCGCCAACTGGCCCGCAAGCCCGCCTCCCTGGACCACGCCGAGGCCGCCGCGCTGCCGCTGGCCGCGCTGACCGCCTGGCAGGGCCTGGTCGACCGGGCGGGGGTCGGCGAGGGCGACCGGGTGCTGGTGCACCGCGCGGCCGGCGGCGTCGGCCACCTCGCCGTGCAGATCGCCAAGGCCCGGGGCGCGTACGTGATCGCGCTGGCGAGCGAGCCCAAGCACGCCTTCCTGCGGGAGCTCGGCGCCGACGAGGTGATCGACTACCGGACCACCGACTACACCGAGGCCGTCTCCGACGTCGACGTCGTCCTCGACTCCTCCTCCGAGGGGACCCGCGCCCTGGCGGTGCTCAAGCCGGGCGGCACGCTGGTCAGCATCATGGAGCACTGGAACCAGGGGCTGGCCGCCGAGATCGAGGCCGCCGGGCGGACCTTCGCGGGCGTCTCCGTCGAGCCCGACTACGCCTCCCTGGAGGCGCTCGCCGCCCTGGTGGACGAGGGCCGGATCCGCCCGCACGTCGCCGCGTCGTTCCCGCTCGACGAGGCGGCCCGGGCGCACGAGCTGGTCGGCTCCGGTAGCGTCCGGGGCAAGGTCGTCCTGACCGTCGACTGAGGCGTGGCGACGAACAACACCGGGGGCGGGTCGTGGACATCCTGAGCGAGGCACTGGCGTCGATGCGCACGGCGCACCCCGCGTCCGTGCGCACCGAGGGCCGGGCGCCGTGGGCGCTGCGGCTGCCCCCGGTGGTGGGGGCGGGCTTCCACGTGGTGCTGTACGGCACCTGCTGGCTGGTCCCGGTGGATCCGGAGATCGGGGGCGCCCCGGTGCCGCTCAGCCCGGGGGACGTCGTGTTCCTGCGGGACGCCCGGGGCCACGTCCTGGCGGACAGCCCGGACACCCCGCCGGTGGACGCCCGGGCCTGCCGGGTGGAGGACGGCTCGCCGATCGGCACCGTGACGATCGGCGGGGACGGCGCCCGCACCAGCCTGCTGTGCGGCAACTACCACCTGGACCAGGCCCGCCCGCACCCGATGGTCCGCCAGCTGCCGGCCCTGATCCAGCTGCCGACCCGGCACGGCCGGCACCCCGAACTGGCGGCCGCCGTCCAGCTGTTGGGCGCCGAGCTGGAGAATCCGCGGATCGGCTCGGCCGGCATCGTCCCGGCGCTGATCGACTCGCTGCTGCTGTACATCCTGCGGGCCTGGTTCGAGGACCGCCCCGCCGCGGACTCTGCGGGCTGGGCGGCCGCGCTGCGGGACGCCGCGGTGGCGCCGGCCCTGGCGGCCATCCACGAGGCGCCGTCGACCCCGTGGACGGTGGAGTCCCTGGCGGAGCGGGCGGGCCTGTCCCGGGCCGCCTTCGCCCGCCGCTTCACCTCGCTGGTGGGCGAGCCCCCGATGGCGTACCTGACCCGCTGGCGGATGACCACCGCCGCCCGGCTGCTGCGCGAGTCGGAGGCCCCGCTGACGGCGGTGGCCGCGAGGACCGGGTACGGCTCGGAGTACGCCTTCGCGAAGGCGTTCAAGCGGGAGTTCGGCCTGGCCCCCGGCGGCTACCGCCGGGAGGCCAGGGCCGCGTGAGCGCCCGCACCGCCCGGAACGGGATCGCCTGGAACAGGAGCGCACGGAACGGGAACGCCTAGAACGGGAACTGCGCCCGCCCGTGCTGCACCGAGATCCACTTCACCGTGGTGAAGGCGTCCACCGTGTACTCCCCGTTGAGCCGCCCGAGGCCGGAGTTCTTCTCCCCGCCGAAGGGCACCCCGGGCTCGTCCGCGATGGTCCCGCCGTTGACGTGGATCATGCCGGTCTCGATCCGCTGGGCGACCCGCACCCCGCGCTCGACGTCCGCGGTGTGCACCGCGCCGCTGAGCCCGAAGGGCGTGTGGTTGGCCAGCCGGACGGCCTCCTCCTCGCCGTCGAAGGGCACCAGCAGGACGACCGGGCCGAAGAGTTCGCGCTGCAGGATGGGCGCGTCCTCGGCCAGGCCGGTGAGCACGGTGGGTGCCATCAGGCTGCCGGCCGTGGCCCCGCGGAGCAGCGCGGTGGCGCCGCCGGCGACGGCCTGGTCGACCTGGGCGTTGATGGCGTCGGCCTGGACGGCGTTGATCAGCGGGCCGATGTGGGTGGCCGGGTCCCGGGGGTCGCCGACGGTCAGCGAGGCGATCTTGGCGACGAACTTCTCGGTGAACTCGGCGAGCACCCGCCGGTCCACCAGCACCCGGTTGGCGGCCATGCAGACCTGGCCCTGGTGGACGAAGCGGCTGAACACGGCGGCGTCCACGGCGTAGTCGACGTCGGCGTCGTCCAGGACGATCAGCGCGCTGTTGCCGCCGAGTTCCAGCACCGTCCGCTTGAAGTGCGCGGCGGCGACGGTGGCGACGTGCCGGCCGATCTGGTCGGAGCCGGTGAAGGAGATCACCTTGGGCACCGGGTGCTCCAGGAAGCTGTCGCCGATCTCCGCGATGTCGGTGATGACGACGTTGAGCAGGCCGGGCGGCAGGCCCGCGTCCTCGAAGAGCTTGGCGATCAGGCTGCCGCCGACGATCGGGGTCTCCTGGTGCGGCTTGAGCACCACGCCGTTGCCGAGGGCGAGTGCCGGGCCGATCGCCTTGAGGCCGAGGAACAGCGGGAAGTTGAACGGGCTGATCACGCCGACCACGCCGACCGGCAGCCGGTAGAGGCGGTTCTCCTTGCCGGGGGCGGGCGAGGGCAGCAGCCGGCCCTCGGTGGCCACCGACAGGTGCAGGCACTCCCGCAGCACGTCCTTGACCAGGGAGAGTTCGAAGCCGGCCTTGAGCGCGGTGCCGCCGAGTTCGGCCATCACGGCCCGGACGATCTCGCCCTCGCGCTCCTCCAGCAGCCGCAGCGCCCGCTCGAAGACCAGGCGGCGCTGGTAGGGGTTGGTGGCGGCCCAGGTGCGCTGGGCGCGCTCGGCGGCGCGGTAGGCCCGGTCGACCTCGGCGACGGTGGCCACGGTGATGGTGGCCAGCTTGTCCCCGGTGTAGGGGTCGACGTCGACGATGTCCCAGGAGCCGCTGCCGCTGCACCATTCGCCGTCGATGTACTGCAGCGCCAACTCGGAGAAGTACGACATCTGATCCCTCTCGTGCCCGACCTGATGGGAGCTCATCGTACTGATGTGTCAAAGCTCTTGGCGTACGGAGAGCAGAAGATCGCGGGTCCGTTCGGGTCCGAGGCTCTCGGCGACCAGTCCGTCCATGGCCTGCCGGTACGAGGCGACCTCGGCGGGCTTGTCCACGTAGAGGGCGGTGGTGAACTGCTCCAGGTAGACGACGTCGGCGAGTTCGGCCTCGGCGAAGCCCAGCACGCTGAACGCACCGCTCTCGGCGCTCAGCGCGGCGCCGCCGAGCGGGCGCACCTGGAGGCGCACGTTGGGCAGTTCGGAGAGCTGGAGGAGGGTGTCGAGCTGGCCGCGCATCAGCTCGGGCCCGCCCCAGGGGCGGCGCAGCGCGGCCTCGTCGAGGACGGCGTACAGGTGCGGCGGGTGGTCGGCGGTGAGCAGGTCCTGGCGCTTGCGCCGCACCTCGACCCGGCGTTCGACCTCGTCGTCGCGGAGGCCGTGGCAGCCGGCATGGACGACGGCCCGGGCGTAGTCGGCGGTCTGCAGCAGCCCGTGCACGAACTGGACCTCGTAGCTGCGGATCTCGGCGGCGGCCTCTTCCAGGCCGAGGTAGTTCTGGAACCAGGCGGGCAGTACGTCGCCGTAGTCGTGCCACCAGGAGGTGGCGTTGGCCTCCCGGACGAGGCCGAGGACGTTGGCCCGTTCCTGTTCGGCGTCGACGCCGTAGAGGGTGAGCAGGTCGGCGACGTCGCGTTCCTTGAAGCCGACCCGGCCGAGTTCCATCCGGCTGATCTTGGACTCGGAGGCGCGGATCGAGTACCCGGCCTCCTCGCGGCTGACGCCTCTGGTCTCGCGGAGCTTGCGCAGCTGGCTGCCGAGCAGCAGGCGCCGTACGGTGGCGCCTCCGCCTGCCTGAGTCGTGCCCATCGAAGTCAACCTCCGCACTCGTGCAGCCCCCCGGCCGTCGGCCGCAGTCTGCCACCTGGCACTGACGAACAACAGCCCGTGCCGGGTCGCATTCCGGTCGCGGTGCGAAGCCTGGGAGAAAGCTGTGAGGCGACCGTCGGTGTACGCACGCGGGTGCGGGTGGGAGCGCAGGTGGGAGCCCTGGTAAGGGGTGGGTGAGAGCCCCGGCGGGGCGCGGGTGAGAGGAGCCTGGGAACGCGCTGCGGAACCCGCCGGGAAGCCCCGGCGACCCCCCGGGAACGCGCAAGGGAACGCCTTCGGGAACGCGTTCGGGAACGCGAAGAGGAACGCCTCCGGGAACGCGAAGGGAACACCTTCGGGAACGCGACGGCGCCCGCCCTCCAACTGGTCGGGGAAGAGGGCAGGCGCCAGGAGACCGCGTTGGCCCGGCGACGCTGGCGGGGGCAGCGGGTTGAGCTCCCGGCGATGCGGCGCCGGGGGTTCGGGGTGGGCCGGTCGGACCGTCGGCCGTCAGACCACCAGGGGGCGGTCGGTGGGCCGGATCGGGGCGGGAAGCGGGGTCTTGCCGCCCAGGTGCTTGTCCACCGCGGCGGCGGCCGAACGGCCTTCCGCGATGGCCCAGACGATCAGTGACTGGCCACGGCCGGCGTCTCCGCAGACGTACACGCCATCGACATTGGTGGCGAACCGGCCGTCGCGGCCAATGTTACCGCGTGTGTCGAGGTCGACGCCGAGCTGCTCGACCAGGCCGTTCTTCACGTCCGTCCCGGTGAAGCCCATGGCCAGGGTGACCAGCTGGGCCGGCAGGGCCCGCTCGGTGCCGGGCACGGGCTCGAACCGGCCGTCCTTGAACTCGACCTCGACCAGGTGCAGTTCCTGGACGTTGCCGTCCTCGTCGCCGGTGAAGCGGGTGGTGTTGACGGAGTAGATCCGCTCGCCGCCCTCCTCGTGCGCGGAGGTGACCTTGTAGGTCATCGGCATGGTGGGCCAGGGCTGGTGGCCGGGCCGCTCCTCGCCGGGGCGCGGCATGATCTCCAGCTGGGTGACGGAGAGGGCGCCCTGGCGGTGGGCGGTGCCGACGCAGTCGGCGCCGGTGTCGCCGCCGCCGATGACGACTACGTGCTTGCCCTTGGCGCTGATCGGGGAGTCGACGAGGTCGCCCTCCTGGACCTTGTTGGCCAGCGGCAGGTACTCCATCGCCTGGTGGACGCCCTTGAGCTCGCGTCCGGGCACCGGCAGGTCGCGGGCGGTGGTGGCGCCGGCGGCGATCACCACGGCGTCGAAGCGCGACCGCAGGTCCTGCCCGGTGATGTCCTCGCCGACGTGCACGCCGGTGCGGAAGCGGGTGCCCTCGGCCCGCATCTGCTCGATGCGGCGGTTGATGTGGCGCTTCTCCATCTTGAACTCGGGGATGCCGTAGCGCAGCAGTCCGCCGATCCGGTCGGCGCGCTCGTACACCACCACGGTGTGCCCGGCCCGGGTGAGCTGCTGGGCGGCGGCCAGGCCGGCCGGGCCGGAGCCGACGACGGCGACGGTCTTGCCGGAGAGGCGCTCCGGGACCTGCGGGGTGACCCCGCCGCGGTCCCAGGCCTTGTCGATGATGGTGACCTCGACGTTCTTGATGGTCACCGCGTCCTGGTTGATGCCGAGCACGCACGCCGACTCGCAGGGCGCCGGGCACAGCCGCCCGGTGAACTCCGGGAAGTTGTTGGTGGCGTGCAGCCGCTCGATGGCGCCGGTGAAGTCCTCGCGGTAGGCGAGGTCGTTCCACTCGGGGATGAGGTTCCCGAGCGGGCAGCCGTTGTGGCAGAACGGGATGCCGCAGTCCATGCAGCGGCCGGCCTGCTTCGTGATGATCGGCAGGAGGCTGCGCTCGACGTAGACCTCGTTCCAGTCCTTGATCCGCACGTCGACCGGGCGGCGCTCCGCCAGCTGCTTGGGCGTGGTCAGGAAGCCCTTGGGGTCAGCCATGTGCCGCCTCCATCATCTTGCGAGTGGTCTCGGTCTCGGAGAGACCGTCGCGCTCGGCGGCGTCCTTGGCGGCGAGCACTGCCTTGTAGTCGGTCGGCATGATCGTGGAGAAGCGGGAGACCCCGCTGCCCCAGTCGGCCAGGAGCTCGGCGGCGACGGTGGAGCCGGTCTCCTCGTAGTGCTGCTGCACGGTCTCGCGCAGCCATTCGCGGTCGGCGGCGGTCGGGGCCTCGATGCCCACCATGCCGTCGTTGACGTTGGCGGGGCGCAGGTCCAGGACGTACGCGACACCGCCGGACATGCCGGCCGCGAGGTTGCGTCCGGTCTCGCCGAGGATGACGACCCGGCCGCCGGTCATGTACTCCAGGCCGTGGTCGCCGACGCCCTCGACGACGAGGGTGGCGCCGGAGTTGCGGACGGCGAAGCGCTCACCGGCCTTGCCGCGCAGGTGGATCCGGCCGGAGGTGGCGCCGTAGCCGATGGTGTTCCCGGCGATGACGTGGTTCTGGGCGTCGTTGCCGATGGCCGCGGCCTCGCGGGCCGGGCGGACGACGACCACGCCGCCCGAGAGCCCCTTGCCCACGTAGTCGTTGGCGTCGCCCTCCAGCCGCAGGGTGATCCCCTTCGGCACGAAGGCGCCGAAGGACTGTCCGGCGGAGCCGGTGAGGGTGACGTCGATGGTCCCCTCCGGCAGGCCCTCGCCGCGGTACCGCTTGGTCACCTGGTGGCCGAGCATGGTGCCGACGGTGCGGTTGACGTTGCGGACCGGCAGCTGGATCCGCACCGACTCGCCGCGCTCCAGGGCGTCCTCGGCCAGCGTGATCAGCTGGTTGTCCAGGGCCTTGTCCAGCGCGTGGTCCTGCTCGGTGGTGCGGTGCCGGGCGGCGCCCTCGGGCAGCTCGGGCACGTGGAAGAGCGGGGCCAGGTCGAGCCCGGCGGCCTTCCAGTGGTCCACGGCGGCCTGGGCGTTGATGTGCTCGGCGCGGCCGACGGCCTCCTCGATCGAGCGGAAGCCCAGCGAGGCCAGGATCTCCCGGACCTCCTCGGCGATGAACTCGAAGAAGTTGACCACGAATTCGGGCTTGCCGGAGAAGCGCTCGCGCAGCACCGGGTTCTGGGTGGCGACGCCGACCGGGCAGGTGTCCAGGTGGCAGACGCGCATCATGATGCAGCCGGAGACGACCAGCGGGGCGGTGGCGAAGCCGAACTCCTCGGCGCCGAGCAGCGCGGCGATGACCACGTCGCGGCCGGTCTTCAACTGGCCGTCGGTCTGGACGACGATGCGGTCGCGCAGCCCGTTCAGCAGCAGCGTCTGCTGGGTCTCGGCGAGGCCGAGCTCCCAGGGGCCGCCGGCGTGCTTGAGCGAGGTGAGCGGCGAGGCACCGGTGCCGCCGTCGTGGCCGGAGACCAGCACCACGTCGGCGTGCGCCTTGGAGACGCCGGCCGCGACCGTTCCCACGCCGACCTCGGAGACCAGCTTCACGTGGATGCGGGCCGCCGGGTTGGCGTTCTTGAGGTCGTGGATCAGCTGGGCCAGGTCCTCGATCGAGTAGATGTCGTGGTGCGGCGGCGGCGAGATCAGGCCGACGCCCGGGGTGGAGTGCCGGGTCCTGGCGACCCACGGGTAGACCTTGTGGCCGGGCAGCTGGCCGCCCTCGCCGGGCTTGGCGCCCTGGGCCATCTTGATCTGGATGTCGTCGGCGTTGACCAGGTACTCGGAGGTGACGCCGAAGCGGCCGGAGGCGACCTGCTTGATCGCCGAGCGGCGCTCGGGGTCGTACAGGCGGTCCGGGTCCTCGCCGCCCTCGCCGGTGTTGGACTTGCCGCCGAGGCGGTTCATCGCGATGGCGAGGGTCTCGTGGGCCTCCAGCGAGATGGAGCCGTACGACATCGCGCCGGTGGAGAAGCGCTTGACGATCTCGGAGACCGGCTCGACCTCCTCCACCGGGATCGGCTCCCGGTCGAGGCCGTCCAGCTGGAACAGGCCGCGCAGCGTCATCAGCCGCTCGGACTGCTCGTTCACCCGGTCCGTGTACTGCTTGAAGATGTCGTAGCGGCGGTTGCGGGTGGAGTGCTGGAGCCGGAAGACGGTGTCCGGGTCGAACAGGTGGGGCTCGCCCTCGCGGCGCCACTGGTACTCGCCGCCGATGTCCAGCGCGCGGTGCGCGGCCGGGATGCCGGAGGCCGGGTACGCCTTGGCATGCCGGGCGGCGGTCTCCTTGGCGACCTCCTCCAGGCCGATGCCGCCGAGCTTGCTGGTGGTGCCGGCGAAGTAGGCGTCGACCAGGCCCTGGGAGAGGCCGATGGCCTCGAAGACCTGGGCGCCGCGGTAGGAGGCGACGGTGGAGATGCCCATCTTGGACATCACCTTGAGCACGCCCTTGCCGAGCGCCTTGATCAGGTTCTTGATCGCCTTCTCGGCCTCGACGCCCTGGATGAAGACGCCCTGCGCGACCAGGTCCTCGACCGACTCCATCGCCAGGTAGGGGTTGACGGCCCCGGCGCCGTAGCCGATCAGCAGCGCGACGTGGTGCACCTCGCGCACGTCACCGGCCTCGACCAGCAGCGACACCTGGGTGCGCTGCTTGGTGCGGATCAGGTGGTGGTGGATCGCGGAGGTGAGCAGCAGCGAGGGGATCGGGGCGTGCTCGGCGTCGGAGTGCCGGTCGGAGAGCACGATGATCCGGGCGCCGTCGGCGATCGCGGCGTCGGCCTCGGCGGCGATCTCCGCCAGCCGCGCGGCCAGGCCCGCTCCCCCGCTGGCGACCTTGTACAGGCCGGACAGCGTGACGGCCTTCAGGCCGGGCTGGTCGCCGTCGGCGTTGACGTGGACCAGCTTGGCCAGCTCGTCGTTGTCGATCACCGGGAAGGTGATGCCGACGGAGCGGCAGGAGGCGGACTCGGCGACCAGCAGGTTGCCCTCGGGGCCGAGGTTGGACAGCAGCGAGGTGACGAGCTCCTCGCGGATGGCGTCCAGCGGCGGGTTGGTGACCTGTGCGAAGAGCTGCACGAAGTAGTCGAAGAGCAGCCGCGGCTTCTCGCTCAGGGCGGCGATCGGCGAGTCGGTGCCCATCGAGCCGAGCGCCTCGGCGCCGGTCCTGGCCATCGGCGCCAGGATGACGCGCAGCTCCTCCTCGGTGTAGCCGAAGGTCTGCTGGCGGCGGGTGACGGAGGCGTGGGTGTGGGCGATGTGCTCGCGCTCGGGCAGCTTGGCGAGCTGGATCTGCCCGGCGCCGACCCACTCCTGGTAGGGGTGCTCGGCGGCGAGGGCGGACTTGATCTCCTCGTCCTCGACGATCCGGCCCTGGACGGTGTCCACCAGGAACATCCGGCCGGGCTGGAGGCGGCCCTTCCGGGTGACCTTCTCCTGGTCGATGTCGAGCACGCCGACCTCGGAGGAGAGGACGACCAGGCCGTCCTCGGTGATCCAGTAGCGGGCCGGGCGCAGGCCGTTGCGGTCGAGCACGGCGCCGATCTGGGTGCCGTCGGTGAAGGTGACGCAGGCCGGGCCGTCCCAGGGCTCCATCAGGTTGGAGTGGTACTGGTAGAAGGCGCGGCGGGCCGGCTCCATGGTGGCGTGGTTCTCCCACGCCTCCGGGATCATCATCAGCACCGAGTGCGGCAGCGAGCGGCCGCCGAGGTGCAGCAGTTCCAGGACCTCGTCGAAGGACGCGGAGTCCGAGTGGTCCGGCGTGCAGATCGGGAAGATCCGCGACAGGTCCCCTGGGATCAGGTCCGTCGCGAGCTGCGACTCCCGGGCCCGCATCCAGTTGCGGTTGCCCTTCACCGTGTTGATCTCGCCGTTGTGCGCGACGAAGCGGTACGGGTGGGCGAGCGGCCAGCTCGGGAAGGTGTTGGTGGAGAACCGCGAGTGCACCAGGCCGATGGCGGACGCGTAGCCGCGGTCCGACAGGTCGGGGAAGAAGGGCTCCAGCTGGCCGGTGGTCAGCATGCCCTTGTAGACGATGGTGCGGGCGGACAGCGACGGGAAGTACACCCCGGCCTCGCGCTCGGCCCGCTTGCGGACGACGAAGGCGACCCGGTCCAGCTCGATCCCCGACCGGCCCTCCTGGGCCAAGAAGACCTGCCGGAAGCGCGGCATCACGCTGCGCGCGGTGGCGCCGAGCAGGTCCGGGGTGACCGGCACGTCGCGCCAGCCGAGGACGGTCAGGTCCTCCTCGGCCGCGATGGCCTCGATCCGCGCGACGGCGGCACCGGCGGCCTCGTCCTCGTCCGGGAGGAAGGCGATGCCCACCGCGTAGGAGCCGGCGGCCGGGAGCTCGAAGTCGACCTTGCCGCGCAGGAACGCGTCCGGGACCTGGGTCAGGATGCCCGCGCCGTCACCGGAGTCCGGCTCGGCGCCGGTGGCGCCGCGGTGCTCCAGGTTGCGCAGGACGTTCAGCGCCTGCTCGACGATGGTGTGGTCGGCGATGCCGGTCAGCGTGGCGACGAAACCGACGCCGCAGGCGTCGTGCTCGTTCCGCGGGTCGTACAGGCCCTGAGCAGCAGGTCGCGCATCCGGCACGAGCGCGTACGGCTGGCGGGCGGCGCCGGCCTGGGGCTCGTTGGCGGAGTGCATGGATGCAGACAGCATCGGCTCTCCCGTCGTCGTCTTTCGGCAAGTTGGTGCAAGTAGGGACGACGTTGGCCCTGATGCGGTGAATCGATGTCGTGCAAGTTACATGATGCCCAGGATCCCGAGAAGCGGAATATCCCGTCCATATGGCGGACGGACGCGCAGGTCAGGGGGCCGGAGAAGAGGACGTGCCACAGTGCACGTCCCGACGATTGTGCCCGGCCGCCCCCGGCCTGAAACAGGGGCGAAACCGGATCGCCACACGAGCCGATCTTGGACGCCTGGGAATCCATCCCGGGACCGGGCTCCCCGGATGCGAATCCCCGGCTCAGAGGCCCGGATGATGAGACGATGCCGGGCAGCGCGCGACGTCCATGTGTGAAACGTCACCCACTGCCCGGCATAGTCATGCAGCCCTGCCGCCGTGCACCACCGCGTCGGCCCTAGCCGACGTGCCCGCCGATCAGCCACCCCAGCAGGTACGTCACCCCGGCCGCGGCCCCGCCCAGCACCAGCTGCCGCAGCCCGCTGAACCACCAGCTGCGCGCCGTCACCCGGGCCACCACCGCGCCGCACAGGAACAGCCCCAGCCCCGCCAGGAGCATCGCCGGCAGCAGCGTGGTCGCCCCCAGCAGGTACGGCAGCAGCGGCAGCAGCGCGCCCAGCGCGAAGCACAGGAAGGACGAGCCGGCCGCGACCAGCGGGGAGGGCAGGTCGTTGGGGTCGATCCCCAGCTCCTCCCGGGCGTGCACCTCCAGCGCCAGCTCCGGGTCCCGGGACAGCTGCCGGGCCACCTCGTGGGCGAGCTCCGGGTCCACCCCGCGCGAGACGTACACCTGCGCCAGCTCGGCCAGCTCGCCGTGCGGGTTGCGGCTCAGCTCCAGCCGCTCGGCCTCGATCTCGGCCTGCACCAGCTCCCGCTGGGAGGCCACCGAGGTGTACTCCCCCGCCGCCATCGAGCAGGCACCGGCCGCCAGGCCCGCCAGGCCGGTGAGGATCACCGTGCTGCTGGAGGCCGCGCCGCCGACCACACCGGTCATCAGCGCGAAGTTCGACACCAGGCCGTCCACCGCCCCGAACACCGCGGGCCGCAGCCAGCCGCCGTTGACGTCCCGGTGGTGGTCGGCCGCGGGTATCCGCGGGTGCTGGGCGGGCTCGGCTTCCAGGGTGCTCGCAGTCACGGTACTTCCCCTCCGTCTTTCGTTCGTCGACCTGACCGTAGCCCCGTTGACCTGCGCATTTCCAGCAAAGTAAGGCTGTCCGAACAGCACTGAGGCCACCCTTCGCAAGGGTGGCCTCAGTTGCGGGGAAGTCCCTGGTCAGATCGGGTTCTTGGCGTCCTTGCCGGCCTTCTCGGCGCCCTCGTCGGCCGGTTCGGCCGCCGCCTTTTCGTCCAGCAGTCGAGACGGCTTCTCCCCGTCCACCGTCTCGCTCGGCTTCGGAACGGCCGCCTCCGCCTTCTTCGGCGCCGCGTCCTCCTCCTGGGCCGCGTCCTTCTCCTGGGCCTCGGCGTGCGCCGCCGGGTCGATGCTCGCCGGGTCCTCCCGGCCGGGCCGCTTCTTCCCGACGACCACGAAGTACACGACGGCGCCGATGAACACCACGATCGAGGTCCAGTCGTTCAGCCGCAGGCCGAAGTAGACGTGCGCCTCGTCGATCCGCAGCCACTCGGTCCAGAACCGGCCCACCGTGTACGCGGCGACGTACAGCGCGAAGGCCCGGCCGTGGCCCAGCCGCCAGCGCCGGTCCGCCCAGATCACCAGCAGCGCGACGGCCACGTCCCAGATCGACTCGTACAGGAAGGTCGGGTGGAAGACCCCGTTCACGACCTCGCCGTCGGGCAGCGTCTTGTGGATCTCCAGGCCCCACGGCAGCGTGGTGGCCCGCCCGTACAGCTCCTGGTTGAAGTAGTTGCCCCAGCGGCCCATCGCCTGGGCGAGCACGATGCCCGGCGCGATGGCGTCGGCGTAGGCGGGCAGCGGCACGCCCCGGCGGCGGCAGCCGATCCAGGCGCCGACCGCGCCGAGCGCGACCGCGCCCCAGATGCCGAGGCCGCCCTCCCAGATCTTGAAGGCGTTCCAGGGGTTCTTCCCCTCGCCGAAGTAGAGCTGGTGGTCGGTGATCACGTGGTACAGCCGGCCGCCGACGAGGCCGAAGGGCACGGCCCACACGGCGATGTCACCGACGGTGTGCTTGGCACCGCCCCGGGCGACCCAGCGCTTGCTGCCGAGCCAGACGGCCGCGACGACCCCGAGGATGATGCAGAAGGCGTAGGCGCGCAGCGGGATCGGTCCGAGGTACAGGACGCCCCGCGACGGGCTGGGAATGTAGGCGATATCCATGGCAGTTCCGACGCTACAGGGTCCGGCGTCCCCATCCGACACCCCCGGGGTCACAGATACCGAACAACGAATGCCGCCGCCCCCTCCCGATTCGGGAGGGGGCGGCGGCCGGACGCGCTCAGCCGGCCGACGGCGAGGGGTTGTTGGCCTCCGAGGCGGCGGCGGTGGGCGCCGGGGTCTGACCGTTCGTGCCCGCCGTCCCGAGCTGCTTGCCCTGGTTGGCGGCGTCCACCCACTTCACCAGGTTCGCCGGGGTGATCTCCTCGTTGCCGTTCTTCGGGTAGATCGGCTGGCCGTTGAGCAGCACCGTCGGGGTGGACTTGTAGCTGGACTTGTCGAAGTCCTGCTGCACCGCCGACACCCATCCGCCGTACTTGTTGTCGTTGACGCAGGCCTGGAACTCCGGCGTGTCCAGCCCCCCCACCTGCTTCGCCAGGTTGAGCAGCACCGCCTTGTTCCCGAAGGCGTCGTTGGTCTCGTCCGGCTGGTTGCGGTAGAGCACGTCGTGGTAGTCCCGGAAGTGCCCGGCGTCCTGGGCGCAGGCCAGCGCGTTGGCCCCGTTCTTGGAGCCCTTGCCCGGCACCGCGCGGTCGATGAACGACACCACGTGGGCGTTGGTGTAGATCTTCCCGGCGTCCTCGAGCTGGTCGATGGTCGCCGAGAACTCGCGCTCGAAGATCCCGCAGGCCGGGCAGCGCGGGTCCTCGTACACGGTGAGCACCGACGGAGCGTTGCTCGCGCCGACCGGGATGACCAGGTTCTTGTCACCGATCGTCCCGGCCGGGGCGGCGGTCGGGGTCTCCGGCTTGGAGCGCTGGTTCTGCACCAGCACGCCGGTGACGACCGCGGCGGCGATCACCACGAGCACCGCTCCGCCGACGACCAGCTTCTTCCTGCGCCGCGAGCCGGCCTCCTCGGCCGCCCGCTGCTCCAGCATCCGCTCACGGGCGGTGCGCTTGCCTTCTCGGTTCTTCTCGCTCATTGCCTTGACATCCACGGTCTGGGGGCCTTCGTCGGGTGCGGGGATGGGAATGGCCGGACGGGTCAGCTCGCCAGCCAGCCGTCGGCCGAGAGCCGGGTGCGGGGCCGCCACAGCAGGAACCCGGCCAGCAGCAGGAAGCCGGTGTCGCGGAGGATCTCCTGCAGGTACTCGGTCTGCGAGGCGTCGACGTGCCCTCCGCCGCCGAAGCAGCCGCAGTCGATCGAGATCCCGCGCGCCCAGGCCGAGGCGATCCCGGCGATGAAGGCGAGCAGCAGCAGCGCCGACACCCCGGCGACCAGGCGGACGCCGAGACCGATCACCAGCAGCAGGGCGAGCGCCAGCTCCAGGAAGGGCAGCCCGTAGCCGATCGGTTTGACCAGGCCCTCGGGCAGGATCTCGTACGCCCGCACCGCCTGGGCCGCCTCCGCCGGGTCGGCGATCTTCGCCAGCCCGGCCCACCCCCAGACCACGGCCAGGCCGAGCCGCGCGGCCGTACCGATCCACTCGCTCCGGACCGGCACCCGCCGCGGCGCGGGCGCGGAGCCACCGGACTGCACTGCCGGCCCCGCCATCAGGGAACCCCCCTCGGGAAACTCGTTCACTTCCTGACGAACCGTAAGGGATGAAGACCGGTTCCTCCGGATTCACGAATTAAGCCGGACGAGTGACGTTCCGTCCGATTCCCTCGAACACCCCTACGTCACCGGCACCCCTGCATCCGCCCCGGGTCGAACAGCTCCGGCCGCTCCTCGTGCCGCCCCCGCGCGGCCCGCTCCGCCGCGTCCCAGCGCGCCGCCTCCGCACAGGCCACCGCCTCCCGCTCGGCCCGCTCCGCCCCCCGCTTGGCCAGGGCCTGCCCCACCTCGGTGTGCGCGCCGACCGCGGCCCCCAGAGCCAGCGCGGCCGCCGCCGCCCGCAGCAGCACGGCCCGATGAAGCCCAGCCACCCGCTCACCCCTTCGCTAGCCCGGCCACCCCCGTAGACGTGGTTCGTGCACTCGTCCCTCCACTCAACGCCGGTCAACCCCGCCTGATGCGTGTCGCCCGCGCTCTTCACCCGTTCGGGGCCGCCGCGCCGCTGACGCCGACGGAAAAGCCGGCGGCCCGCTCCCCCCGGAGGGGGAACGGGCCGCCGGCCGACGACTGCTGCCGCGGGTCAGCGCCTGCGCACGCCCTGCGCCAGCTCCCCGGCCAGCGCGCGGACCGCGGCCAGTCCGGCGGCCTCGTCCGCACCGGCCTCCAGGATCCGCTTCACGAACGCGGAGCCGACGATCACCCCGTCCGCGAACCGGGCGACCTCGGCCGCCTGCACGGCGTCGGAGACGCCGAGCCCGACGCAGACCGGCAGGTCGGTGGTGGCCCGGGTCCGGGCGACCAGGTCCTCGGCCAGCGAGCCCACCGCCGACCGCGTCCCGGTCACCCCCATGACGGCGGCCGCGTAGACGAAGCCGCTCCCGGCCGCCGTGACCTCCGCCAGCCGCGCGTCCTTGCTGCTCGGCGCGACCACGAACACGGTGTCCAGCCCGTGCTCGTCCGCCGCCTTGCGCCACTCCTCGGACTCCTCCACCGGGAGGTCCGGCAGGATGCACCCCGCCCCGCCCGCGGCGGCCAGGTCGGCCGCGAAGCGCGCCACCCCGTACCGGTCGACCGGGTTCCAGTAGGTCATCACCAGCACCGCCGTCCCCGGGTGGGCGGCGGCCGCCTCCTGGACGGTCCGCAGCACGTCCTTGATCCGCACCCCGCCCCGCAGCGCGATGTCGTCCGCGGTCTGGATCACGGCCCCGTCCAGGACCGGGTCGGAGTGCGGCAGTCCGATCTCGACGACGTCGCAGCCGCCCTCGATCAGCGCGTCGACCGCCCGGATCCCGCCCTCGACCGTGGGGAACCCGGCCGGGAGGTACCCGATCAGCGCGGCCCGGTCCTCGGCCTTGGCCGCCGCCAGCACGGTGCTCAGCTTCGAAGCCATGATCACTTACCCCCCTCGGCCGCGCCGCCGGCCGCATCGCCGGAACCGGCCGGCGCGTCGTACAGCCCGAAGTACTGGGCCGCGGTGTGCATGTCCTTGTCGCCGCGCCCGGAGAGCGAGACCAGGATGGTCGCCTCCGGTCCGAGCTCGCGGCCCAGCTCCAGCGCGCCGGCCAGCGCGTGGGCGCTCTCGATGGCCGGGATGATCCCCTCCGTGCGGGAGAGCAGCCGCAGCGCCTGCATCGCCGCGTCGTCGGTGACCGGCCGGTACTCGGCCCGCCCGGTGTCCTTGAGCCAGGCGTGCTCCGGCCCGACGCCGGGGTAGTCCAGCCCGGCCGAGATGGAGTGCGACTCGATGGTCTGCCCGTCCTCGTCCTGGAGGACGTACGTCCGGGAGCCGTGCAGCACGCCGGGGTCGCCCTTGGTCAGGGTGGCCGCGTGGCGGGGGGTGTCGGCGCCCTCGCCGGCCGCCTCGCAGCCGATCAGCCGCACGCCGGCGTCCGGGATGAACTCGTGGAAGATGCCCATCGCGTTGGAGCCGCCGCCGACGCAGGCCACGACCGCGTCGGGCAGCCGCCCGGTCCGGTCCAGCACCTGCTGGCGCGCCTCGACGCCGATGACCCGGTGGAAGTCGCGGACCATCATCGGGAAGGGGTGCGGCCCGGCGACCGTCCCGAACAGGTAGTGGGTGGAGTCGACGTTGGCGACCCAGTCGCGGAAGGCCTCGTTGATGGCGTCCTTGAGCGTCCGCGAGCCGGACTTGACCGCGACGACCTCGGCCCCGAGCATCCGCATCCGGGCGACGTTGAGCGCCTGGCGCTCGGTGTCGACCTCGCCCATGTAGATGGTGCAGTCGAAGCCGAACAGGGCGCAGGCGGTGGCGGTGGCCACCCCGTGCTGGCCGGCGCCGGTCTCGGCGATGATCCGGGTCTTGCCCATCCGCCGGGTGAGCAGGGCCTGGCCCAGCACGTTGTTGATCTTGTGCGAGCCGGTGTGGTTGAGGTCCTCGCGCTTGAGCAGGATCCGCGCGCCGCCCGCCTCGGCGGAGAAGCGGTGCACGTCGGTCAGCGGGCTCGGGCGCCCGGTGTAGTCCTTGAGCAGCCCGTCCAGCTCGGCGGTGAAGGCCGGGTCGGTCTTGGCCTTCTCGTACTCCTCGGCGACCTGCTCGACCGCGGCGACCAGCGCCTCGGGGATGAAGCGGCCGCCGTACGCGCCGAAGTAGCCGCGGGCGTCCGGCACCTGGGCGCCGGGCAGGTAGTCCTTCTCGGACATGTGGTTTCCCTTGACGGAGATGGATGACGGTGACGTCTGGTTCGGCTGGTTCAGCCGCGCGTCGTGCGCCATCGCCGTCCGGGTACCTGACCGGGCTCGCACCCGATCACGTACCGCACCCGACGCCCCAGCACCCGGCGTGCGGGCGCGCGGCAGCCGCGCGGGCGGCAGCCGGGGGCGAGTCGGGTGGCGATCTTCATCGGGGCGGTGTCAGTCCTTGTGCCGGACGGCGGGGTGGGCACCGGCCGCGACCAGGTCGGCGACCGCGGCCCGCGGGTCCTTGCCGGTCACCAGGGACTCGCCGACCAGCACCGCGTCGGCGCCCAGGTTGGCGTAGCTGATCACGTCCAGCGGGCCGCGCACACCGGACTCGGCGATCTTGACGATGCCGTCCGGAATGGCGTGGGCGACGTTCTCGAAGGTGTTGCGGTCCACTTCGAGGGTCTTCAGGTTGCGGGCGTTGACGCCGATGATCCGCGCCCCGGCGTCCACCGCGCGCCTGATCTCCTCCTCGTCGTGCACCTCGACCAGCGGGGTGAGGCCGATCGACTCGGCGCGCTCGATCAGCGACACCAGGGCCGGCTGGTCGAGGGCTGCGACGATCAGCAGCGCGAGGTCGGCGCCGTGGGCCCGGGCCTCCCACAGCTGGTAGGCGGTGACGATGAAGTCCTTGCGCAGCAGCGGGGTGTCCACCTCGGCGCGGACGGCGTCCAGGTCGGCGAGCGACCCGCCGAAGCGGCGCTGCTCGGTCAGCACGCTGATCGCCGCGGCACCGCCGGCCGCGTAGTCGCGGGCCAGGGCCGCCGGGTCGGCGATCGAGGCCAACGCGCCCTTGGACGGGCTGGAGCGCTTGACCTCGCAGATCACCCGGATCCCGTCGCCCTTGAGGGCGGCGACGCCGTCCTTGGCCTCCGGGGCCTTGGCCGCGAGCGCCTTGAGCTCGTCCAGGGAGACCCGGGCCTGCCGCTCGGCGAGGTCCTCGCGGACCCCTTCGATGATCGAGTCGAGCACACTCACTCAGGAGCCCCCATCATTTCTGCTGGTTCGCCAGCGCGAGCCGGACGGGCAGGAGCCCGTCGGCCCTTCGATGGTATCGGCACCCGGGTGCGCACAGCGCATCCGCCCGGCCCGCGTCTCGCGGAACGGGACACTCCCCGGTACGGCTCTCAGCTGCGGCTTCACCGGCTCTCCACCGGCCGGGGCCGGGCCGACCCCGGGTCGGCGCCGGCCCGCCGGGCCCGGCTCAGACCACCGGCGGCGCCAGTCCGGCCCCCACCGGCAGGTTCCGCACCACCGCGAACACCAGCACCAGCAGGCCGATCAGCGCCCAGCGCCGGGCGCCCACCGAGACCCGCACCGGCGGCCCGCCGGTCAGCGCCGCCCAGGCCCAGCGCAGCCAGAGCAGTGCCAGCACCGCGAACAGCAGGACGGCCACCGCGTTGTCGTGCAGCGCGCCGGTCAGGTCCCCGTGGGCCAGCGCGTGGACGCAGCGCAGGCCCCCGCAGCCGGGGCACCACCAGCCGGTCGCGGCCAGGAAGGGGCAGTCGGGGTAGTGCCCGGGGGCGTTCGGGTCCACCGCCGCGACGTACCCGGCGGGAACGGCCACCGCCGCCAGCGCGGCCAGCGGCGGGACCGTCCGGCGCAGCACGGGCGGCGGGGCGGGGGTGGTGGGGGCGGCGTTCACGCCCCGATTGTGCCCGCGCCGGGCCCGGACGGAACGAAACGGCGGGCGTGGCGCGCCCGCCGTTCGGTTGTGCGAATACCCGCTGGTCAGGCGGCGACGGCCTCGCGGGCCTCGACGGCCGCCCGGCGGGCGGCGTGCTGCTCCGCGACCGACTTGTAGACGTTGGTGCTGGCCTGCTTGCCCATGCCGGCCATCGACATGGCCTTGCCGACGATGCCGCCCACCAGGACGACCGCCAGACCGGCCCAGACGAGCAGCGGCGACGGCAGGATCATCGCGACGCCCGCGATGCCGAAGCCGACGAAGGAGATGACGACGCCGGTCCAGGCGGCGGGGTTGTGGCCGTGTGCTGCTGCTGACATCGATGGTGCTCCTAGGCTCTCGGGGCCCGGCCGGGCCTGCGGGGCCGCCGGCGGGTTGACGGTTCCCATTGTGCCGGGCCACACACCGGCCCCCCAAAGCGGGTGGCCCGTCTATCGCGTCACACCACGGCGGGCGCCGTACCACGGCCGGCGCCGCACGGCGGCCGGCGCTACCCGGCGGTCGGGTCCTCGCCGCGGTCCAGGGCCTTCCACAGGTCACCGGGGGTGTCGGCCTTCGCCGGGGCCTTGCGGGTCGGCGCCTCGTAGCGGCTGCCCATGGCCGGCCAGCCGCGGCCGTGGCGCAGGGTGATCAGCCCGGCCACGGCGAGCAGCAGTCCGCCGGCCAGCGCGACCCAGGGCCAGCCGGTGTGCGACACCTCGGTGGCGGTGGAGCCGGCCAGCGCCAGCTTGCCGGAGGCGGCGCTGTCCAGCGCGGCGGTGTCCGAGGCCCCGGCCACCGAGGCGGCGGCCGCGCCCAGCCCGGCCAGCAGGGTCAGCGCGCCGACCGCGAGCCGGCCCGCGCCGCGCACCGCGAACACCGCGACGGCCGCGGCCAGGCCCACCAGGGCCAGCCCGCCGGGCAGTTCGGAGATCTTGCCGCCGGTGACGGAGACGTCCAGGGTGCCGGCCCGGCCCTCGGCCCAGGTCCGCCCGGCCGCGGTCAGCACCAGCACGGCGCTCAGCACGGTCAGCAGCAGCATCACGCCGAGCGTGCGGCGGCCTGCCCCGGACGGGGCGGGAGCGGCGGGGGCGGGGGTCTGGTCTGCAGCGGTCACCCGTCCACTATCCCCCGGGCCACGCCCCGCGCCGTACCCGGGGTGGGGAACTCGTCCGTGCGCAGCACCACCGTGCGCCCGCCCAGCGGCAGGAACAGGTCGTTGCCGAAGGGCACCCGTTCGGCCTCCCGGTACACCCCGCCGGGGGACGGCGCGGTGTGCACGGTGCAGGCGGCGGCCGCCGGGTCGACCACCACGTACAGCGGCACGCCGCTCTCCGCGCAGGCCCGCGCCCAGGCGTGGTCGCGGCCGGGGTGGGCCACCTCCAGCACCACCTCGGCCGCGGCGGCCGCGTACCGGCCCCGGGCGTTGTGGACGGCGCCTGCGGCGAGGACCACCAGGTCCGGGGCGAGCGGGCCGTGCGCGGCCGGGAAGTCGATCAGGACGCTGGACAACACCCGTCCCCGGCCCCCGAGTTCACCCCGGATCTGGACGGCCGCGCCGAACACGGCCTCCCAGCGCAGCTCGTCGTACGGCAGCTCGGGCATCCGGCCGCCTCCTCACGCCTCAGGACAGTTCCGGCCTCCGCAGCGTATTGGCGGTGGCGACGGCCCGCAGCACGGCGGCCGCCTTGTTGCGGCACTCGGTGTCCTCGCCGTGCGGGTCCGAGTCGGCGACCACGCCGGCGCCCGCCTGCACGTACGCGGTGCCGTCGCGCAGCACCGCGGTGCGGATCGCGATCGCGGTGTCGGAGTCCCCGGCGAAGTCCAGGTAGCCGACGCAGCCGCCGTACAGGCCGCGGCGGGTGGGCTCCAGCTCCTCGATGATCCGCATCGCCCGCGGCTTGGGCGCGCCGGACAGGGTGCCCGCCGGGAAGCAGGCCGTCAGCACGTCGAAGGCGCTGCGCCCGGGGGCGACCTTGCCGGTCACCGTCGAGACGATGTGCATCACGTGGCTGTAGCGCTCGATCTGCATGAAGTCGACCACCTCGACGCTGCCCGGCTCGCAGACCCGCCCCAGGTCGTTGCGGCCCAGGTCGACCAGCATCAGGTGCTCGGCCCGCTCCTTGGGGTCGGCGAGCAGCTCGGCGGCCAGCGCCGCGTCCTCGTGCGGGGTTGCGCCGCGGTGCCGGGTCCCGGCGATCGGGTGCAGCATCGCCTCCCCCTCGGTGACCTTGACCAGCGCCTCCGGGCTGGAGCCGACCACGTCGAAGCCGCCCTCCGCGCCGCCGTCCGAGCCGGGGAAGCGGAACAGGTACATGTACGGGCTCGGGTTGGTGGTGCGCAGCACGCGGTAGACGTCCAGGGCGGAGGCCGGGCAGGGCGCCTCGAAGCGCTGCGAGGGCACCACCTGGAAGGCCTCGCCGGCCCGGATCCGCTCCTTGACCTCCTCGACCGCGGCCCGGTACGGCGCCCCGCCGAACGGCGAGTGCACCTCCCCCGGGCCGGCCGGGGTGAAGGTCGCCAGGCCCGGGTCGACCGGCTTCAACAGGCCGGCCTCCATCGCGTCCAGGCGCGCCACCGCGTCCGCGTACGCCTCGTCCACGCCGCTCGCCAGGTCGTTGTGGTTGACGGCGTTGGCGATCAGCAGCACCGTGCCGTCGGAGTGGTCGAGCACCGCGAGGTCGGTGGCCAGCAGCATCGTCAGCTCGGGGAGCCCGAGGTCGTCCGGGTTCAGGTCCGGCAGCTTCTCCAGCCGGCGGACGACGTCGTACCCGAGGTAGCCCACCAGACCGCCGGTCAGCGGCGGCAGGCCGTCGTCGGCGCGCCGCGGCGTGTGCAGCGCCTCCAGGGCGGCCCGCAGCACCTCCAGCGGGTCGCCGCCGGTCGGGATGCCGACCGGCGGGGTGCCCAGCCAGCGGGCACCGCCGTCGGGGCCGACGGTCAGCGCGGCGGCGCTGTGCACGCCCACGAAGGAGTAGCGCGACCAGTTGCCCTGCTCGGCGGACTCCAGCAGGAAGGTGCCGGGCCGCTCCTCGGCGAGGCTGCGGTACAGGCCGATCGGGGTGAGGCCGTCCGCGAGGAGCCTGCGGGTGACGGGGATGACCCGGGTGTCGACGGCGAGCTTGCGGAAGGCTTCGAGGTCCATGCGGGGCGGCACCTTCTGGATTCTGGAGTCGGCTGTGGTCGGGGTGGGTCAGGAGAGCGGGAGGACGTCGGCGTCGAAGCAGGTCCGGTCACCGGTGTGGCAGGCCGCGCCGGTCTGGTCGACCTTCACCAGCAGGGTGTCGCCGTCGCAGTCCAGGGCCACCGACTTGACCGCCTGGACGTGACCGGAGGTGTCGCCCTTCACCCAGTACTCGTTGCGGCTGCGGCTCCAGTAGGTGCAGCGGCCGGTGGTGAGCGTGCGGTGCAGCGCCTCGTCGTCCATCCAGCCCAGCATCAGCACCTCGCCGGTGTCGTACTGCTGCGCGACGGCCGGGACCAGGCCGTCCTCGGTGCGCTTGAGGCGGGCGGCGATCGCGGGGTCGAGCGCGGTGGAGCCGGGGGCGGCGGGTGTGGTGGACATGGGGCCATTGTGTCAGCCCCTCCGGGCCGCGAACCGCTCCGTCCGGGCGGTGAACCGTTCGCGGGCGTCCCGTTCGGGGTCAGTTCCGCCAACCGCCTGCCGGGGGCGGCCCCGGTGGTCCATCCTCGGGGCCATGACCTCCGAGCAGCAGCCGCCCGAAGCCGCCGCCACCCGTCCGCCCCGGAGCCTGGTGATCACCGTCGCCGCCGTCCTGGCCGTACTGCTCGCGGTGGTGGCCACCGTGCTGCTCTGGCCCGAGGACGCCCCGAAGCCCGCCGCCGCCCCGCCCCCGCCCTCGGCCACCCCGACCCCCACCCCCACCCCGAAGCCGACCCCCACCCCCACCAAGCCGCAACCCCCGTACGCCTGGTTCCCGGTCGGCACCTGCTTCGACCACCCCCAGCTCAGCCCCGTCATCACCAAGGCCGAACAACGCCCCTGCACCGGCGACCACGACGGCGAGGTCATCGCGAACCTCCAGCTCCCCGACGGCCTCACCGGCGAGATCCCTCTCGCCCTCGCCATGCGCGACGGCTGCAAGACCGCCGAGACCACCGCCGAATCCCACCAACCCCCCGGCCGGACCTACTACCCCCGCCAGTTCGGCCCCGCCCTGGCCAACTACAAGGACGGCTGGCGCGACTACACCTGCACCCTCACCGCCGGCAACAAACAGGGCAGCCCCAAACTCACCACCCCGCTCCACCCGTAGACAGCGGGAGGCCCCCGGCCCGCACAGGACACGCCCTAGGCTGGCGGCATGTCGAACCACGCGCTCGCTGAGCGCCACCGCCTCGCCGAACTGCTCGCCGCCGCCGGGCCGGACGCGCCCACGCTGTGTGCCGGGTGGAGTACCCGGGACCTGGCCGCGCATCTGGTGGTCCGGGAACGCCGGGCCGATGCGGCGGCGGGGATCCGGGTCGGCGCCCTGGCCGGTCACACCCAGCGGGTGCAGGACGGGTACGCGCAGCGCCCGTACGAGGAGCTGGTGCGGTTGTTCCGGGCCGGGCCGCCGGTGTTCTCGCTGTTCGCGCTGCCCGGTGCGGACGAGGTGGCGAACACCGTGGAGTACTTCGTGCACGCCGAGGACGTCGCCCGGGCGGGCGACGACCGGGCGGTGCGGCCCGTCCCGCCCGGCCGGGCCGAGGCCCTGTGGCGGCGGCTGCCGATGATCGCGCGGTTCGAGGCGGGCCGCCGTTCCCCCGTGCGGCTCGCGCTGACCCGCCCGGACGGGCAGTCGCTGACGGTCGGTCCGGCCGGCGCCCCGGTGGTCCGGATCACCGGCGAACCGGGTGAGCTGGTCCTGTTCGTCTACGGCCGCGGGGCCCGCACCGAGCTCGCCGTGGACGGTGACGGGGACGCCGTCGAGGCGCTCCGGCACGTCCTGCCGCTCCCGTAACCGGCGGCCCTAACCCTGGTCGCCCACGCCGCCCGTTCCGTACTCCGGGTGCCGGACCAGCCACGCCCCCTCGCCGCCCGTCGCGGCCTCGGTGGCGCCCGAGAAGCCGTAGTGGATCGGCCCGCCGTCGTCGGCGCCCAGCCAGCGGGCGTCCGCGAGCTGCACGGAGAGGGCGGAGGGGCCGGCCGGGGCGGGCTGCTCCAGCACCAGCTCGTGCGCGCCCTCGCCGGGGCGGAAGGTCACCGCGGTCTCGGTGCCGGGCCGGTGGCGGAAGGCGCCGCGGGCGTCCGCCCAGTAGGCGGCCACCGTCACGGAGAGTGTGCCGTCCGGGCTGCCGGTGCCCGGCCGGACGTACTCCTCCTCGGGCACCCAGCGCGCGTGGTGCCGGAGTTCCTCGCCGGCCCGGCGCTCGTCCCAGCGCACCCAGTAGCCCGCGATCCGTTTGACGGTCATGGCCTCGCGGACGACCCGGACGGCGGTCCGTGCCGGGCCGACCGGGGCGCTGGCGGCGAGGGAGACCACCGTCACCTGTTCGTAGGTCACCTCGCCGTCGTCGGCGTACTGCTCCATCACCGGTGAACCACCTTGCCGGGTCGTCGGATTGGTCGCGCCGTCGGCCCGTTCGTCCGGGTCGCGGCCGCGTGGGACGAGCCTAGGGCGGCGGCGGGGCGATCCGGGGCGATGCCGCCGTTCCGGCCCCGGGCGCCCGGTCGTCCGGCTACCCTGCGCGGCGCGGCCCCGCCCAGCCTCCTCCCGGCTGCGGATGTCAGTGCCCGGGGGCAGACTCGCAGGTGGCCGGGGTCCGCCCCGGGCAGCCCGGTCACTCTCCGTCGAAGGGCCCCACCTCATGCTCACCACCGACTTCCCCCTCGGCTCGCCCTGCTGGATCGACCTGGGCAGCCCGGACATCCCGGCCACCGCGGCGTTCTACGGCAGGGTCTTCGGCTGGACCTTCCAGGAGGTCCCGGAGACGGGCGGCTACGGCTTCCTCCAGCTGGACGGCAGGACGGTCGGCGCCCTCGGCCACCTCGACGGCGGCGCGCGGTCCGCCTGGACGACGTACTTCCGCACCGCCGACGTGGACGCGACCGTCAAGGCGGCCGAGCAGTCCGGTGCCACGGTCCGGGTCCCGCCGATGGACGTCATGCAGGAGGGGCGGTTCGCGGCGCTGACCGATCCGCAGGGCGCCGAGTTCGCGGTCTGGCAGGCCGGGAACACGGTCGGGCTGGACGCCGTGTCCGAGGACAACACGCTGGTCTGGTCGGAGCTGCACACCCGGGACCAGGACGGCGGATTCTCCTTCTACCACGGGCTGTTCGGCTGGCGGGTGGAGAACTTCGAGCCGTCCCCGGGGATGAACTACCGGGTGATCTCCACCGCCGAGGGCGACCAGCAGCAGACGAGCTTCGGCGGCATCGCCCCGACCATGCAGCCGGAGCAGCCCTCCGCCTGGACGCCGTACTTCGCCGCCAACGACGTGGACGCGCTGGTCACCAAGGCGACGGCGGCGGGTGGCTCGGTGCTGATGCCGGCCTCGGACGTGGAGAACGTCGGCCGGATCGCCTGGCTGGCGGACCCGAACGGTGCCCCGTTCGCGCTGATCAAGGGCGAGCCCCGCGAGTCGTGACCACGCGAGTCGCGACGACGCGAGTCGCGACCACGCGTGAGGGCCCGCTGCTCAGCAGGAGCAGCGGGCCCTCACGCACGACGGATCACGTCACCGGACGGGGTGCCCGGCCTCCCGCAGAGCGTTCTTGACCTCGCCGATCCGCAGGTCCCCGAAGTGGAAGACGCTGGCCGCGAGGACGGCGTCCGCGCCGGCCTCGACGGCCGGGGCGAAGTCGGCGAGCCTGCCGGCGCCGCCGGAGGCGATGACCGGCACCGACACGGCCTTGCGCACGGCGCGGATCATCTCCAGGTCGTAGCCGTCCTTGGTGCCGTCGGCGTCCATCGAGTTGAGCAGGATCTCGCCCGCGCCCAGCTCGGCCGCCCGGCCGGCCCATTCGACGGCGTCCAGGCCGGTGCCCCGGCGCCCGCCGTGGGTGGTGACCTCGTAGCCCGAGGCGGTCTCCACGCCCTCGCCGCAGCGCCGGGCGTCGACCGACAGCACCAGCACCTGCCGCCCGAAGCGCCGGGCGATCTCGCGGATCAGTTCGGGCCGGGCGATGGCCGCGGTGTTGACCCCGACCTTGTCGGCGCCGGCCCGCAGCAGCTGGTTCACGTCCTCGACGGCCCGGATGCCGCCGCCGACGGTGAGCGGGATGAACACCTGCTCGGCGGTGCGGCGCACCACGTCGTAGGTGGTCTCGCGGTCGCCGGAGGAGGCGGTGATGTCGAGGAAGGTCAGCTCGTCGGCGCCTTCGGCGTCGTAGAGCTTGGCCATCTCGACCGGGTCGCCGGCGTCGCGCAGGTTCTGGAAGTTGACTCCCTTGACCACCCGCCCGGCGTCCACGTCCAGGCAGGGGATGACACGTACGGCGAGGGTCACGGCTGCTTGCCTTCCAGGGCTTCCAGGGTCATTGCCAGCCCGGTGCGGTACGCGTCGAGTTCGACCTCGACCATCATCCGGGAGTCGATCAGCCCGTCGACCACCACCATGGTGGCCACCGGGCGTGCGGCGTCGAAGAGTCGGCGGTGGGCGCGGCCCACCTCCTCGGCGTCGCGGGCGTGGGTGATGTACATCCGGGTGCGGATGACGTCGTCCGCGGTCAGACCGTACGCGGCCAGGGCGGAGAGCCCGACGCCGAACGCGGCGAGGGTCTGCCGGTACGGGTCGCCCTCGTGCTCGATCCGGCCGTTCACCCAGGCGGTGGTGCCGGCCACGTGCACGTGGTCGCCCGCGGCGACCGCCCGGGAGTAGCCGAACTCCTCCTCCCAGGGGGAGAATCCCGTGACCCGACCGCGTACGATCCGACCTTCCGTCATCCGGAAACCGCCTCCAGGGCCTCTTCGAGGGTGAACTTCTGCTCGTAGAGTGCCTTGCCCACGATGGCGCCCTCGACACCCAGGTCGACGAGACCGGCGATGGCGCGCAGGTCGTCGAGGGAGGAGACGCCGCCGGAGGCGACGACGGGGCGGTCGGTGGCGCCGCAGACGTCGCGCAGCAGCTGGAGGTTGGGGCCGGTGAGGGTGCCGTCGCGGTTGACGTCGGTGACGACGTAGCGGGTGCAGCCCTCGGCGTTCAGCCGCTCCAGGACGTCGAAGAGCTGGCCGCCGTCGCGGGTCCAGCCGCGGCCGCGCAGGGTGGTGCCGACCACGTCCAGGCCGACGGCGATCTTGTCGCCGTGCTCGGCGATGGCCTTGGCGACCCACTCGGGGGCCTCCAGGGCGGCGGTGCCGAGGTTGACCCGGGTGCAGCCGGTGGCGAGGGCGCGGGCGAGCGACTCGTCGTCGCGGATGCCGCCGGACAGCTCGACCTTGATGTCCAGCTGTCCGGTGACCTCGCGCAGCAGCTCGTAGTTGGTGCCGGTGCCGAAGGCGGCGTCCAGGTCGACCAGGTGGAGCCACTCGGCGCCGGCGTTCTGCCAGGCGAGGGCGGCGGCCAGCGGCTCGCCGAAGGAGGTCTCGGTGCCGGAGGCGCCCTTGACCAGGCGGACGGCCTGGCCGTCGCGGACGTCGACGGCGGGCAGCAGCTCAAGGCTCATCAGTAGCAACTCTCAGACGTTCAGAGGGTGTTGACCCAGTTGGTCAGCAGGGCGGCGCCGGCGTCGCCGGACTTCTCGGGGTGGAACTGGGTGGCCCAGAGCGGGCCGTTCTCGATCGCGGCGACGAACGGCTGCCCGTGCGTGGCCCAGGTGACCAGCGGCGGGTTGATCCGCGCGCTGTGGGTCTCCAGCTCCCAGTGCCGCACGCCGTAGGAGTGCACGAAGTAGAAGCGGGTCTCCGGGTCGAGGCCGGCGAACATCCGGCTGCCCTCGGGCACGTCCACGGTGTTCCAGCCCATGTGCGGGACGACCGGGGCGTCCAGCGGCTCGACGGTGCCGGGCCACTCGTCGCAGCCGGGCGTCTCCACGCCGTGCTCGACGCCCTTCTCGAAGAGGATCTGCATGCCCACGCAGATGCCCATGACCGGGCGGCCCCCGGCGAGCCGGCGGCCGATGATCCAGTCGCCGCGGACGGACTTGAGGCCGCGCATGCAGGCCTCGAAGGCGCCCACGCCGGGGACGAGCAGGCCGTCCGCGGCCATCGCGGTGTCGTAGTCGGAGCTGACCGTGACGTTCGCCCCGGTCCGCTCCAGGGCGCGCTGCGCGGAGCGGAGGTTGCCGGAGCCGTAGTCGAGGACGACGACGTTCTTGCCCATGTTCAGGTGTCCAGTCTCTCTGCTACGGGTGTTACAGGCGCATGAGGCCGGAGCCCAGGCACATCACGGCCCCGATGGCCAGCACCAGGATGACGCCCTTCGGCAGCTTCTGCTTCCAGAAGGAGATCACCCCGCCCGCCAGGAAGAGGCCGACGAAGAGGAGGATCGTCGCGGTCTTGTTCACAGCGCACCCTTGGTCGAGGGGAGGATGCCGGCCGCGCGCTGGTCCCGCTCGGCGGCGTAGCGCAGCGCCCGGGCCAGGGCCTTGAACTGGCACTCCACGATGTGGTGCGCGTTGCGCCCGTACGGGACGTGCACGTGCAGCGCGATCTGCGCCTGGGCCACGAAGGACTCCAGGATGTGCCGGGTCATCGTGGTGTCGTAGGCGCCGATCATCGGCGCCATGCCCGCGGGCTCGGTGTGCACCAGGTAGGGCCGGCCGGAGAGGTCGACGGTGACCTGGGCGAGCGACTCGTCCAGCGGCACCGTGCAGTTGCCGAAGCGGTAGATGCCGACCTTGTCGCCGAGCGCCTGCTTGAAGGCGGCGCCGAGCGCGAGGGCGGTGTCCTCGATGGTGTGGTGGGTGTCGATGTGCAGGTCACCGTCGGTCTTGACGGTGAGGTCGAACAGACCGTGGCGGCCGAGCTGGTCGAGCATGTGGTCGTAGAAGCCGACGCCGGTGGAGATGTCGGTCTTGCCGGTTCCGTCGAGGTCTATCTCGACCAGGACGGAGGTCTCCTTGGTGGTGCGCTCGACGCGTCCGATGCGGGACATGAGGGGTTACAGCTCCTTGATCACTCTACGGACGGCGTCCAGGAAGGCGTCGTTCTCGGCGGGCGTGCCGGCGGTGACGCGCAGCCACCCGGGGACCCCGTTGTCACGGACCAGGACACCCTGGTCGAGGATGGCCCGCCACACGGCGTGGGTGTCGGCGAAGCGGCCGAACTGGACGAAGTTGGCGTCCGAGTCGGTCACCTCCAGGCCCGTCGCGCGCAGCGCGTCCACCAGCCGGTCGCGCTCCTCCTTGAGCCGGCCGACGTACCCCAGCAGGGTGTCGGTGTGCTCCAGGCAGGCCAGCGCGGTGGCCTGGGTGACGGCCGACAGGTGGTACGGCAGCCGGACCAGCTGGACGGCGTCGACCACGGCCGGGTCGGCGGCCAGGTAGCCGAGGCGCAGCCCGGCGGCGCCGAAGGCCTTGGACATGGTGCGGCTGACCACCAGGTTGGGACGGCCCTCGATCAGCGGCAGCAGCGAGGCGCGGTGCGAGAACTCGACGTACGCCTCGTCCACGACCACCAGGCTGGGCCGGGCGGCCTGCGCGGCCTCGTACAGCCGCAGGACGGTCTCCGCCGCGACGGCCGTGCCGGTCGGGTTGTTCGGCGAGCAGATGAACACCACGTTCGGCCGGTGCTCGGCGATCGCCGCGAGGGCGGCGTCCACGTCGATGGTGAAGTCGTCGTTGCGGGGGCCGGAGATCCAGCCGGTGCCGGTGCCCCGGGAGATCAGCGCGTGCATCGAGTAGGAGGGCTCGAAGCCGAGCGCGGTGCGGCCGGGGCCGCCGAAGGTCTGCAGCAGCTGCTGGAGGACCTCGTTGGAGCCGTTGGCGGCCCACACCTGCGCGCGGGCGACCGGGAGGCCGGTGCTGCGGGTGAGGTACGCGGCGAGGCCCTCGCGCAGCTCGACCGCGTCCCGGTCGGGGTAGCGGTTGAGGTGGCGGGCGGCCTCGGCGACGCGCTCGGCGATCCGGGCCACCAGCTCCTCGGGCAGCGGGTACGGGTTCTCGTTGGTGTTCAGCTGGACGGGGACGTCCAACTGCGGTGCGCCGTACGGGGACTGGCCGCGCAGCTCGTCCCGGATGGGCAGGTCGTCGATGTTCGTCACGCGCCGGGAACCGTCCAATCGAACCGAGCCTTGACGGCGTCACCGTGACCGGGCAGGTCCTCGGCGTTCGCCAGGTTGACCACGTGCGCGGCGACGTCCGCCAGCGCCTGCCGGTCGTACTCGACCACCTGGACGCCGCGCAGGAAGGTCTGCACCGACAGCCCGGAGGAGTGGCAGGCGCAGCCGCCGGTCGGCAGCACGTGGTTGGACCCGGCCGCGTAGTCGCCCAGCGAGACCGGGGTCCAGCGGCCGATGAAGATCGCGCCGGCGTTGACGACCTTCGCCGCCACCGCGTGCGGGTCGCGGGTCTGGATCTCCAGGTGCTCGGCCGCGTAGGCGTTGACCACGACGAGGCCCTGCTCCAGGTCGTCGACCAGGATGATGCCGGACTGGCGTCCGCCGAGCGCCTCGGCGACCCGCTCGCTGTGCTTGGTCCGGCCGACCTGGGCGACCAGCTCGACCTCGACCGCGTCGGCCAGCTCCGGGGAGTCGGTGACCAGCACCGAGCCGGAGGTGGGGCCGTGCTCGGCCTGGCTGATCAGGTCCGCGGCGACGTCGCTGGGCAGCGCGCTGTCGTCCGCGAGGACGGCGATCTCGGTCGGGCCGGCCTCGGAGTCGATGCCGATCCGGCCGGCGAAGAAGCGCTTGGCGGCGGCGACGTAGATGTTGCCCGGGCCGGTGACCATGTTCACCGGTGCGCACTCCTCGGTGCCCAGGGCGAACATCGCGACCGCCTGGGCGCCGCCGACGGAGTAGACCTCGTCCACGCCGAGCAGCGCGCAGGCCGCCAGGATGGTCGGGTGGACGCGGCCCCCGAACTCCTTCTGCGGCGGAGAGGTCACCGCGATGCCCCGGACGCCCGCCTCCTGGGCCGGCACCACGTTCATCACCACGGAGGACGGGTAGACCGCCAGCCCGCCCGGCACGTACAGGCCGACCCGCTCGACCGGCACCCAGCGCTGGGTGACCGTGCCGCCCGGCACCACCTGGGTGGTGTGCCCGGTGCGGCGCTGGTCGGCGTGCACGGCCCGGGCGCGGCGGATCGACTCCTCCAGCGCGGCCCGCACCTTCGGGTCCAGCGTCTCCAGGGCCTCGGCCAGCTGCTCGGCGGGCACCCGGGTGGACTCCAGCCGGACGCCGTCGAAACGCTCGGTGATCTCGATCAGCGCCGCGACCCCGCGATGGCGTACGTCCTCGGCGATCGGCCGCACCTTCTCCAGGGCGGCCGCCACGTCGAACTCGGCACGGGGCAGCAGGGCACGCGGGTCGTCCAGCGAGCCGCGGAGGTCGATTCGAGAGATCACGCCACCCAGTGTAAGGAGTGGCCGGAACGGGTGGTCCCACATTTCAGTCCGTGATACGAAAGGCGAGACGACCGGGGGGACGGGGGAAACCATGGCGGAGAGCGCCCCGGAGGGCTGGACCGACACCGAACGGGAACTCTGGGAGGCCTTCCGCGAGGGCGAGGTCTTCGAGCGCAGATGTGGCCGGGACGACATCGACGACCCCTTCGGGGACAGCCCCTGGGGGCCGGAGCGGACGGTCGGCGCCGACGTACTCGCACACCTGCTGCTGGCCGGGCCGCAACCCACCGCCGGGCGGGTCGCCTCGCTGCGGATGAGCGGGGTGAAGGTCACCGGCTCGCTCAACCTGGCCGGCGGCCACCTGGAACGGTACGTCGAACTGCGCGGCTGCCGCTTCGACCACAAGATCCTCATCTCGGAGGCCTCCGCCACCACCCTGCGGATGGTCGAGTGCGCGATCCCCAGGATCGAGGCCTCCCGGCTGTCCACCACCGGCGACCTCCACCTGGCCCGCTGCCGGATACCCGAGGGCATCCGGCTCACCGACGCCAAGATCGGCACCGACCTGCTGCTCAACCAGGCCGTCATCGGCGGCGACCGCTACGGCCGCGCGATCTCGGCCGACGGGATGACCGTCCATCAGGACCTCGAAGCCGAACGCCTGGAGACCCACGGCGAGTTGAGCGTCCGCACGGCCCGGATCGGCGGCCGCCTCTCGCTCCGCGGCGCCCAGCTGCACGCCGACCCGCAGAACCGCGTCTGCCTCAACGCCGTCCGGCTCAACGTCGGCCACACCCTCTACCTGACCAGCTCCGCCGACGGCGGCTGGTTCGGCTCCCGCAGCTACTACGGCTCCGGCTACGGCCAGAGCCCGGCGCCCGGCGCCCCCAGCACCCCGTTCCGCGCCTACGGCCAGGTGCGGCTCTCGGACGCCCGCTTCGACGCGGCCTGCCTGATCTCCGGCGAATTCCACCTGGAGGGTGACGACGAGCTGTCGCTGCGCCGCATCCACACCCCCGAACTGCGCTTCACCTGCGCCTTCCGGCCCACCGGCACGGTCTCGCTCTCCCGCGCCCGGGTCGGCAACCTGGTCGACCGCCCGGACTCCTGGCCGCTCGGCAAGCACCTGGGCCTGACCGGCTTCGTCTACGAGAACCTCCGCCCCGCCGCGGCCTTCACCGTCCAACAGCGGATCGCCTGGCTGGAGGGCTCCGCGGTGGACTTCCAGCCGGAGTCCTACGAGCAGCTCGCCGCCGCCCTGCGCCGCGACGGCGCCGACGACGACGCCCGCGAGGTGCTGTACGCCAAGCAGCGCCGCCGCCGGGAGACCCTGCCACTGCCCGCCCGGGGCTGGGGCCTGGTCCAGGACGTCACCGTCGGTTACGGCTACCGCCCCGGCCGCGCCGGCCTGTGGCTGCTCCTCGCCTGGGCCCTCGGCAGCGTCTGGTTCGCCACCCACGAACCCGCCCCGCTCAAGGCCGACGAGAAACCGCACTGGAACGCGGTGCTCTACACCCTCGACCGGCTGCTGCCCATCGTCGACCTCAACCAGGGCGCCTGGAACCCCGGCGGCACCAGCCAATGGATCGCCGCCGGCCTCGTCGTCGTCGGCTGGCTCCTCGCATCCACCGTCGTCACCGGCGCCACCCGCCTCCTCCAACGCGGCTGACCGACGACTTCTGCACAGGAAGTCGTCCAGACCGACTCCCTGCACAGAAGCCCAAAAGCCGGGGCTCAACGACAAGTGGATCCCCCAGCCATTCCGCCCCGCCGCGATGTGATCGCGGCGGGGCGAAGCAAAACCGCAGCACGAGCTTGAAATGGGCGAGAAAACCCACCACCCCTCCCACAAGCACAATAATTCTCGGGCGGCCCGGCCGGGCCGCCCGAGCGCATAGGAAGCCGGGGAACAATCACTGGAAATCTCGGCATCAGGCCAAGTGAGTGATCAACATAAATGGGCGGGCAACCGGGTGTCCCGCCCACCCACCCTTTCCAGGAC
>NZ_JBHJWG010000043.1:0-81558 GCF_042266305.1 Kitasatospora sp. NPDC056076 | reverse complement strand
ATGGCCTGGGCCGCGCCGGTGCGCCTGTGGCCGCGCGGCAACTGGCTGGCGACCCAGAGGTGGGCCGTGGGACCCGTGTGGCGTGCGGGGGCTGGGGCCCGCGCTACCCGCACCGGGTCCCCTGGAGCCACAGCCGTCTGTGCGGTGGGGACGTGCGACGCCGACATGGCGGACAGTCAGTCAAGTGCCGTGGATGTCCGGCTTTGGGCTGGTAAGAGGGCCACTCTTCCAGCTGGCCTCCTGGCATCCCCCGATCGGGCGTACGGGCCTCGAATGCCTGGGATGACCTGCAGCGCAGCGCCTGCCGGGCCTGATCGGGCGACCGGGCGGCGCGTTACCGGGGGCTGCCCGTCAGGAGCGCATAAGGCTGGAGTAGGGTTTGGCCCGCATAAGCATTCAAACCGTGCCCGTGGACGGGTCGCCGGAGGGGCTCACACTCCCCTCCCGGTGCGACGCGAAGGCGGGCGAGACTTCGGGAAGGCGCTACGTGAGTCCCAACGGCTCCGACCGCTCGCCGCGGCGCACGATGCGGCGGAAGCTGCCTCAGGCGCTGGCACTGGGCCTCGTCATCGCGACCGCCACCGGCTGCTCGGCCAACGACCTCCCCAGGCTTGGCCTCCCGAGTCCGGTCACGAAGGAAGGACCCATGGTCCTCCAGATGTGGCAGGGCTCCTGGATCGCGGCGCTGGTGGTCGGCGTACTGATGTGGGGTCTGATCATCTGGAGCGTGATCTTCCACCGGCGCAAGCGCACCGGTGTGGAGATCCCCCCGCAGACCCGGTACAACGTGCCCATCGAGGCGCTCTACACCGCGGTCCCCATCATCATCGTCTCGGTCCTCTTCTACTTCGTCGCCCGCGACGAGTCGAAGCTGACGCATGTCTCCGCGAAGCCGCAGCACTACGTCAACGTGGTCGGTTTCCAGTGGAGCTGGGCGTTCAACTACGAGAACACCGAGACCCCCGACCCGGCCAACAAGGACGCCGCGTACGAAGTCGGTACGCCCAAGGTGGTCCCGACGCTCTGGCTGCCGGTCAACGAGACGGTGCAGTTCCGGCTCACCTCTCGGGACGTCATCCACGACTTCTGGCCCGTCAACTTCATGATGAAGATGGACGTCGTACCGGGCGTGGTGAACAAGTTCGAGGTCACCCCGACCGTCAAGGGTGACTACATGGGCAAGTGCGCCGAACTCTGTGGTTACGACCACTCGCGCATGCTGTTCAACGTCAAGGTCGTCGACCGTGCCGACTACGACAAGCACCTGGCTGAGCTCCGCGCCAAGGGCCAGAACGGTGCGGTGCCTTCCGGCCTCATCAGCATGGGAAGTGAAGAGAAGTGACCATCCTCAACGAGCCCGCCGCGGCCGGCGGGGGCGCCGAGGCCGTCACGGTCGGGGCGCAGCGGACCCGCAAGCCGGGTTCGACCATCATCAAGTGGTTGACCACCACTGACCACAAGACGATCGGCACCCTGTACCTGGGCACGTCGTTCGCCTTCTTCCTGATCGGTGGCATCCTCGCCCTGGTCATGCGCGCCGAGCTGGCTCGTCCCGGGACCCAGATCCTGTCGAACGAGCAGTTCAACCAGGCGTTCACGATGCACGGCACGATCATGCTGCTGATGTTCGCGACGCCGCTGTTCGCGGGCTTCTCGAACTGGATCATGCCGCTCCAGATCGGCGCCCCGGACGTGGCGTTCCCGCGTCTGAACATGTTCGCGTACTGGCTGTACCTCTTCGGTTCGACCATCGCGGTGGCGGGCTTCGTGACCCCGAACGGCGCCGCCGACTTCGGCTGGTTCGCCTACTCCCCGCTGTCGGACGCGGTGCACTCGCCCGGCGTCGGCGGCGACATGTGGATCATGGGTCTGGCCTTCTCCGGCTTCGGCACGATCCTCGGTGCGGTCAACTTCATCACCACGATCATCTGCATGCGCGCTCCGGGCATGACGATGTTCCGGATGTCGATCTTCGTCTGGAACGTCCTGCTGACCTCGGTGCTGGTCCTGCTGGCCTTCCCGGTGCTGGCCGCCGCGCTGTTCGCCCTGGAGGCGGACCGCAAGTTCGGGGCCCACGTCTTCGATCCCGCCAACGGCGGGGCGATGCTGTGGCAGCACCTGTTCTGGTTCTTCGGCCACCCCGAGGTGTACATCATCGCGCTGCCGTTCTTCGGCATCGTGTCGGAGATCATCCCGGTCTTCAGCCGCAAGCCGATGTTCGGCTACTCCGGCCTGATCGCGGCCACCATCGCGATCGCCGGTCTGTCCGTGACGGTGTGGGCGCACCACATGTACGTCACCGGGCAGGTGCTGCTGCCGTTCTTCTCCTTCATGACCTTCCTGATCGCGGTCCCGACCGGTGTGAAGTTCTTCAACTGGGTCGGCACCATGTGGAAGGGCTCGCTGAGCTTCGAGACGCCGATGCTCTGGACGGTCGGCTTCCTGGTCACCTTCCTCTTCGGTGGTCTGACCGGTGTCCTGCTGGCCTCGCCGCCGATCGACTTCCACGTCTCGGACTCGTACTTCGTCGTCGCCCACTTCCACTACGTGGTCTTCGGCACCGTCGTCTTCGCGATGTTCGCCGGCTTCCACTTCTGGTGGCCGAAGATGACCGGCAAGATGCTGGACGAGCGCCTCGGCAAGATCACCTTCTGGACGCTGTTCTTCGGCTTCCACACCACCTTCCTGGTGCAGCACTGGCTGGGCGCCGAGGGCATGCCGCGCCGCTACGCCGACTACCTGGCCTCGGACGGGTTCACCACCCTGAACACCGTCTCGACCATCGGCTCCTTCGTGCTCGGCCTGTCGATCCTGCCGTTCCTCTACAACGTCTGGAAGACCGCCAAGTACGGCGAGAAGGTCACCGCGGACGACCCGTGGGGCTTCGGCCGCTCCCTGGAGTGGGCGACCTCCTGCCCGCCGCCGCGGCACAACTTCCTCACCCTGCCCCGGATCCGCTCCGAATCCCCGGCCTTCGACCTCCACCACCCGGAGATCGCCGCGCTGGACTACCTGGAGAACCACGGCGAGCCGGCCAAGCACCTCGCGGGTGTGACCCCGGCGAAGTACGACGCCCCGAAGCTGGGCAAGGGCAAGCAGGAGGGTGACGCCTGATGAAGGAACAGGGAAAGATCTTCCTGGGCCTGTCGGTCTTCGTGCTGGCGATGGCCATCACGTACGGCCTGTGGACCAGCAACGCGAAGGACGGCCCGGGCCTGGAGGCCGCCGGCACCACCGCGCTGTTCCTGGCCTTCGCGCTCTGCGCCTTCATCGGCTACTACCTCGCCTTCACCGCCCGTCGGGTGGACAGCGGCGCGGGTGACAACCCCGAGGCCGAGGTGGCGGACGACGCCGGCGAGCTGGGCTTCTTCGCCCCGCACAGCTGGCAGCCGCTCTCGCTGGCGCTCGGTGGCGCGCTCGCGTTCATGGGCGTGATCTTCGGCTGGTGGCTGATGTTCTGGGCCGCCCCGATCATCCTGATCGGCATCTTCGGATGGGTCTTCGAGTTCTACCGGGGCGAGAACCAGAACCAGTAGGTTCCGCCTCCGGCGACAGGGCCGGTCCTCCCGTTACGGGAGGACCGGCCCTGCTGCGTCCCGGGGGTGACCGCCTCACTCACCCGGGTGAACGGAGGGTCGCTCGGATGTCGCTCGCCCCAGGGCGTTCCTACGATCTGATCAATCGTACGAATCGTGCGAACCCCTCGGAGGCGGTCATGGCCGACAGGCGCACAATCGCAGGCATCGGCAGCATCTCGCTGGCGCTCGCAGTGCTGGCCCCGCTGGCCGCCTGCTCGTCCGGCCGGGACGAGGCCGTCGGGCCGCACCGGATCGACGCGGGACCGCTCGTCCACCTCTCGGCCGAGGGCAAGGTCGACCCCTCCAAGCCGGTCACCGTCACCGCGGTGGCGGGCAGCCGGCTCACCGACGTCACCGTGGTCGACCCGGACGGCCGGGTGGTGGCCGGCAAGCTCGCCGACGACCAGCACAGCTGGCAGACCACCGGCCGGCTGCGGGCGAACACCGCGTACGCCGTCCGGATCTCCGCCGACGACGGCCGGAACGGGCGCGGCGACACCACCCAGAACTTCTCCACCCTGGCCGCCCAGCGCCTGCTCACCGCCAAGCTCGGCCCGGACTCCTCGGGCAGCGGCGTCTACGGGGTGGGCCAGCCGCTCACCGCGCAGCTCTCCGAGGCGGTGAAGGACCCCCAGGCCCGCCAGGAGGTCGAACGGGCGCTGACCGTGACCTCCCAGCCCGCCGTCACCGGCGCCTGGTACTGGGTGGACGACAAGAACCTGCACTTCCGCCCGGAGGACTACTGGCCGACCGGTACGACCGTCTCGCTGGCCTTCGACGGCACCGGCAGCCGGATCTCGGACGGCCTCTACGGCGGCGACCGCAGCGCGCTGAAGCTGCGGATCGGCGCGCGGGTCGAGTCGGTGATCGACGCGGCCGCCCACGAACTCACCCTCAAGCGTGACGGCGTGACGGTCCGGACCATCCCGGTCACCACCGGCAAGCCCGGCTTCGACACCCGCAACGGCATCAAGGTGGTGCTCGGCCAGGAGCGTTCCGTCCGGATGAGCGGCGAGACGATCGGCATAGCGGCCGGCAGCTCCGAGTCCTACGACCTGGACGTGAAGTGGGCCACCCGGGTGACCTGGAGCGGCGAGTACGTCCACGCGGCGCCCTGGTCGGTCGGCTCCCAGGGCTACGAGAACGTCAGCCACGGCTGTACCGGGATGAGCACCGACAACGCCGAGTGGTTCTACGACAACACCCGGGTGGGAGACCTGGTGACGGTGGTGAACAGCCGCGGCGCCACCATGGAGCCCTTCGGCAACGGCTTCGGGGACTGGAACATCGACTGGACGGACTGGGTCAAGCACAGCGCCCTCGGACAGCCCCTCAGCACCACCGTCCCGCCCGGCCAGGCCCCCGCCGCGGGGATGATGCGGCCCGAGGTCTAGGCCCGGTCCGGCCGAGGCCGTCTCCCAGGGCCCGGGCCGGGCCCTCAGGCCTGCGGGTAGGCCAGGCCCAGGGCGGTGACCACGGCGGCCAGGGCCTCCGGATGGGACAGGCCCAGTCGGCTCGCGCGTTCGGCGTACTCGGCGGCGGCCTCGGCGGCCAGCCGGTGGGCGGCGTCCCCGGTGGCCGCGATCAGGGTGCCGCGCCGGCCGTGGGTCTCCACCACGCCGTCCGCCTCCAGCTCCTTGTAGGCCCGGGCGACCGTTCCGGCGGCCAGCCCCAGCTCCTCGGCGAGGGCCCGGACGGTGGGCAGCCGCAGCCCGGTCGGCAGCGCGCCGGAGCGGGCCCGCTCGGCGATCTGGGCGCGGATCTGCTCGTACGGGGGAGTGGCGGCGGCGGGGTCGACGGACAGCTGCACGGGTGGCTCCTGGGGACGCGGCGGATGCGGGGCCGGCAGGGGTACTACTGGCAGAGGGGTACCGGCGGAGGGGCAAAGGCCGAGGGCCGCTGACCAGATGAACTCTGGTCAGCGGCCCTCGGGGTGACGCGGGCGCCTACGGGATCAGTGGTGGCCGTGGCCGCTGGTGATCTCGTGGTGCTCCTCGGCGGTGGGCTTGGGGATCTGGCTGCCCTCGCCGTAGAAGCCGCGGGAGAGCTTGGCCCGGGTGCGGGTGAGCGCGCCGGCCTTGCGGGCCACGCCGTTCTCGTCCGTCTGGGCCGGCAGCTCGACCGGCTGGTTCTGCTCGTGCGCGGTGAGGGTGTGCAGGTCCTTCGCCGGCAGCTGGGCGTGCACCTCGATGAACTCACCGTGCGGCAGGCGCTTGATGACGCCGGTCTCGCGGCCGTGCAGCACCTTCTCCTTGTCGCGGCGCTGGAGGCCGAGGCACCAGCGCTTGGTGACGATGAAGGTGACGACCGGCACCACGAAGAAGCCGGCGCGCACGAAGTAGGTGATCGAGTTGATCGACAGGTGCAGGTGGGTGGCGAACAGGTCGTTGCCACCACCGACCAGCAGCACCAGGTACAGGCTGATCCAGGCGGCACCCAGGGCGGTGCGGACCGGGGCGTTGCGCGGGCGGTCCAGGATGTGGTGCTCGCGCTTGTCGCCGGTGATCCAGCCCTCGATGAACGGGTAGACCGCGATCGCGACCAGGACCAGCGGGAAGATCATCAGCGGGACGAAGACACCCAGGTTCAGGGTGTGGCCCCACAGGCTGATCTCCCAGCCCGGCATGACGCGGATCAGGCCCTCGGAGAAGCCCATGTACCAGTCGGGCTGGGCGTCGGTCGACACCTGGTCCGGACGGTACGGGCCGTACGCCCAGATCGGGTTGATCGTGGCGATCGCCGAGATGGCGGCGATGATGCCGAAGACCAGGAAGAAGAAGCCACCGGCCTTGGCCATGTAGACCGGCATCAGCGGCATGCCGACGACGTTCTTCTCGGTCTTGCCCGGGCCCGCCCACTGGGTGTGCTTGTGGTAGAAGACCAGGATCAGGTGCGCGACCAGCAGGCCGAGCATGATGCCCGGGATCAGCAGGACGTGGATGGTGAAGAACCGCGGCACGATGTCGTGGCCGGGGAACTCGCCCCCGAACAGGAACATCTGGATGTAGGTGCCGACCAGCGGGACCGCGAGGATCGCGCCTTCCATGAAGCGGATACCGGTGCCCGACAGCAGGTCGTCCGGCAGCGAGTAGCCGAAGAAGCCGTCGAACATGCCGAGGACCAGCAGCAGGAAGCCGAAGACCCAGTTGATCTCGCGCGGCTTGCGGAACGCGCCCGTGAAGAACACGCGCATCATGTGCACGAGCATCGCGGCCACGAAGACCAGGGCGGCCCAGTGGTGGATCTGGCGGATCAGCAGACCGCCGCGGATCTCGAAGCTGATGTCCACCGTCGAGGCGTACGCCTCGGACATCCCGATGCCCTTGAGCGGCACGTACGAGCCGTTGTAGACGACCTCGGCCATCGACGGCTTGAAGAACAGCGTCAGGTAGACACCGGTCAGGATGATGATGACGAAGGTGTAGAGGCAGATCTCGCCCAGCATGAAGGACCAGTGGTCCGGGAAGATCTTGCGCAGGTTGGCCTTGGCGAGGGAGTAGATCCCCAGCCGGCCGTCCGTCCAGTCAGCCGCGGACTCCCACTTGTTGGCGGGGTTCGCACGCGTGCTGGAGGGCTTGGCGGCACCGGTCTTGGTGCTGCTCGCGCTACTCATCGAGCACGCTCCCAGAAGCTCGGGCCGACAGGCTTCTCGAAGTCGCCGGTGGCGATCAGGTTGCCCTGCTCGTCAGTGGTGATCTTCAGCTGCGGCAGCGGGTGGCCGGCGGGGCCGAAGATGACGCGCGCGCCGTCCGCCAGGTCGAAGGTCGACTGGTGGCAGGGGCAGAGCGCGTGGTGGGTCTGCTGCTCGTACAGGCTGATCGGGCAGCCGACGTGGGTGCAGATCTTGGAGTAGGCGAGGATGCCCTCGAAGCCCAGCTCCTTGGACTTGTCGTCCTTGATGTCCTCCGGCGCGATGCGCACCAGCATCAGGGCGTCCTTGGCGATGCGCTGCTGGAAGTCCTCGTCGTGGGTGGTGAGCCCCTCCGGCATCGCGAAGGTCAGCGAGCCGATCACGAGGTCCTCGGGCTTCATCGGCTGCATGGTGCTCATGTTGACGAGCTGCACCGGCTTGGCCGGGGTGGCCTCCTTCCAGCCCGTCTCCTGGAGCTTCTTCTCCGGCAGCGGGCCGAGGTCGCGGAGCAGGACCACGCCGGAGAGCGGGACCAGCGCCATCGACCCGATGAGGGTGTTGCGGATCATCTTGCGGCGACCGAAGCCGGACTCGGCGGCACCGGTCTTGAACTGGTCGATGACGTCGTTGCGGACCTCGTCGGAGGCCTCGATCGGGTGACGCTCGGCCGGCAGCTCGACGTCCGACATCAGGGTGCGGGCCCAGTGGACCGCGCCCGCGCCGATCATGAACAGCGCGACGCCCAGGGTCAGGCCGAGCGCGAAGTTCAGCGCGCTGACGTGGCCCAGCGGGAAGATGTAGACGATCTTGTCCGGGTCGATGGCCACGTACGAGGCGATGAAGCCGATCGTCGCGAGCATCGAGACCACGAACATCAGCGAGACCTGGCGCTCGGCCCGCTTGGCGGCCTGCTCGTCGATGTCGGTGCGGCGGGGCTCGTGGGCCGGCAGGCCCGGGTCGGCGAACGGGTTGCCGTGGTCGGCCACCTCGCCGGCGGAGCCGTGCGGCTCCGGGAGCTTCTCTTCTGACATGTCGTGGCTCATGACTTCTTGGCCTTGGTGGTGTGGGCGGCGACCCAGATCGCGACCGCGATGAGCGTGCCGAGGCCGAAGATCCAGCCGAACAGACCCTCGGTCACCGGACCGAGGCTGCCCAGGGTGAGACCGCCGGGGTTGGGCTCATCGTTGGTGGTGTGGCGGACGAAGGCCACGATCTGCTTCTTCTGCTCCTCGGGCATGGTGCTGTCCGGGAACGACGGCATCTGCTGCGGGCCGGTCTGCATGGCCTCGTAGATGTGCTTGGCGTCCACGCCCTCCAGCGACGGGGCGTACTTGCCCTTCGTCAGGGCACCGCCCTGGCCGGCGAAGTTGTGGCACTGGGCGCAGTTGGTGCGGAACAGCTCGCCACCCTTGGAGATGTCGTCCGGGTTGGTCGAGGTGTACTGCTTCGCGTCCGGCGTGATCGGGCCGGGGCCGAGCGACTGGACGAACGCGGCGAGCTGGTCGATCTCGCTCTGGCTGTAGATGGCCTTCTTGCGCGGCACCTGGGCACCGGGCTGCTGGGCCGGCATGCGACCGGTGCCGACCTGGAAGTCGACAGCGGCGGAGCCCACGCCGACCAGGCTCGGACCGTCGCTGCTGCCCTGGCCGTTCAGGCCGTGGCAGGAGGAGCAGCCCACGGCGAAGAGCTTCTTGCCCTCATCGATCGCGAGCGACTGCGCGGCGACGTCGGCCTGCGCCTTGTCGGCGGGCGCGAACGCGGCGTACAGCCCCCCGGTTGCCGCCAGGGCGAGAAGTAGGACGACCAGCGCCGCCAATGGGTGGCGCCGTCGTGCGGAGAGCTTTTTCACGGAATAACCCCGGTGTCAGGATCTGGTCGACTGGTGGGTGCACCCGGCGGCCGGTCTGGCCGGCACGAGGTTGCCTGTCCAAGGCTGCGCGCGCGGTCGGTCGGTGGGAGCGTCGGCACCGGCAGAAGCGGCCCGTCGCCGGTGAGGGCGGGGGCCGCTGCCGGTGGCCAGCGACCTGATCAGCTGGTTACTTGATCAGGTAGATGGTCGCGAACAGGCCGATCCACACGACGTCGACGAAGTGCCAGTAGTAGGACACGACGATCGCGGCGGTGGCCTGCTCGTGCGTGAAGCGCTTGGCTGCGTACGTCCGTCCCAGGACCAGCAGGAAGGCGATCAGGCCGCCCGTCACGTGCAGACCGTGGAAGCCGGTGGTCAGGTAGAACACCGTGCCGTACGGGTCGGAGGACAGCGAGAGGCCGTCGTTCTTGACCAGCTCGGTGTACTCGTAGACCTGGCCGCCGATGAAGATCGCGCCCATGAAGAACGTGAGGGCAAACCACCCGCGGAGCTTCTTCACGTCACCGCGCTCGGCGGCGAACACGCCGAGCTGGCAGGTGAGCGAGGAGAGCACCAGGATCGTGGTGTTGATCGAGGAGAACGTCACGTTGAGGGCGTGCGCCTTCTCGGCCCAGAACTCGGCTCCCTTGACGGAGCGGAGCGTGAAGTACATCGCGAAGAGGGCCGCGAAGAACATCAGCTCGGAACTGAGCCAGACGATCGTTCCGACGCTGACCATGTTCGGTCGATTGACCGATCCGTGCGCGTGCCCGGTTTCTGTTGCTGTTGCTGTCGCCACGACGGACATTATGTCGGTCCCTTATTCCGTCTTCACGTCGGGGGGTGTCCCTCGGAGTGTCCGGTGCGTGCGGTATGCCCGCTTGAAGGCCGACGGAGGGTCCGGACGAGGGCTGAGCAGCGGCGTGTCCCTTTTCTGACGGTTCCTCGGAGGGGCCCGCGACCCCGTTGCCCGGCGCGCCGTTGCACGGTCGGCCCAGTGTCCTGCCGTAGGGGGGCGGGGCGCCGCATCCGCCGTCCGGGTGGACCGGGCGGGTCCGGGTGACGGGCCGTCCTCCGAGCGGGTGAGTCACGGGCGCGGCGGCTTGAGGGGGAACGTGCGCGAGGGGGACCGGCGACGGGGGAAACGGGAGTAGCATCCGGATCAGGTGAACGTGGTCCGGATCACACTTGAGGGAGCAGGGTCCATGGCGTACACGACCGACGAGACGCTCACCGTCCTCGTCTACAGCGACGACCGCAACACCCGCGAGCAGGTGCTGACGGCGCTCGGCCGTCGCCCCGCCGAGGATCTTCCGGAGCTGTCCTACCTCGAATGCGCGACCACCCCCGCGGTGATCAAGGCGCTGGAGAAGGGCGGCGTCGACCTCTGCGTGCTGGACGGCGAGGCGGTGCCGGCCGGCGGCCTCGGCCTCGGGCGCCAGCTCAAGGACGAGATCTACGGGTGCCCGCCGGTGCTGGTGCTGATCGGCCGGCCGCAGGACTCCTGGCTCGCCGCCTGGAGCCGGGCCGATGCCGCGATCTCCCACCCGGTCGAGCCGGTGGCGCTGGCCGAGGCGGTCGCCACCCTGCTGCGGGCCCGGCTGGCCAAGCGGGCCCCGGCCACGCGCTGAGCGGCGCCGTCTCAGTCCTGGAGAAGGGGGCGCCGTGGGCACCCCGCCGCTCGATAGGCTGGCTCCATCCGTACGGACGTCCCCCCGGTGCGGGGGAACCGACTACAGCTGGAGTCAGCCATGGTGAACGTGAACCCTGCGAACGGTGGTACCGACCCCGCGCAGGTGGTCCGCACCTGGCCGGACATCCTGGCGGCTCTGTTGAAGGGGGAGGACCTCGACCGCTCGTCCACCGCGTGGGCGATGGACCGGATCATGAGCGGCGAGGCGTCCCCCGTCCAGGTGGCCGGGTTCATGGTGGCCCTGCGGGCCAAGGGCGAGACGGTCGACGAGATCGCCGGCCTGGTGGACGCGATGTACGACCACGCCGAGCCGCTGGACATCCCCGGCCCGGCGGTCGACATCGTCGGCACCGGCGGGGACCGGGCGAAGACCGTCAACATCTCGACCATGTCGGCGATCGTCGCCGCGGCGGCCGGGGCCAAGGTGGTCAAGCACGGCAACCGGGCGGCCTCCTCGTCCAGCGGCTCCTCGGACGTGCTGGAGAAGCTCGGGGTGGCACTCGACCTCTCCTCCCGGCGAGTGGCCCAGGTGGCCGAGGAGGTCGGGCTCACCTTCTGCTTCGCGGCGAAGTTCCACCCCTCGATGCGGCACGCCGCCACCGCGCGGCGCGACCTCGGGGTGCCCACCGCCTTCAACATCCTCGGCCCGCTGACCAACCCGGCGAAGGTCACCTCGCACGCCATCGGCTGCTTCGACACCCGGCTGGCCGGGCTGATCGCCGGGGTGCTCGCCCGGCGCGGGGCGACCGCGCTGGTGTTCCGCGGCGACGACGGGCTGGACGAGCTGACCATCACCACCACCTCGCGGGTCTGGGTGGTGCGCGACGGCGTGGTCACCGAGACCACGTTCGACCCGCGGGACGTCGGCATCGAGCTGGTCGGCATCGAGGCGCTGCGCGGGGCCGACGCCGCCTACAACGCCGAGGTGGCGCGCCGACTGCTGGCCGGGGAGCGCGGGCCGGTGCGGGACGCCGTCCTGCTGAACACGGCGGCGGCGCTGGTCGCGCTGGAGCTGGGCGACGCCCCGCTGGCGGAGCAGCTCGCGGCGGGCATGGTGCGGGCGGCGGAGGCGATCGACTCCGGCCGGGCGCAGGACCTGCTGCGGCGCTGGTCCGAGGCCACCAGCCGGATCTGAGCCGGTAGTTGAGGGCCCGTGTCGATGCGTCGGCACGGGCCCTCCGGCTGCCCGCCCCGAGCCGGAGGGGCGCGCCGAGGAGGCTGTCCGGATGGTGGATGCCTGTTTGACCGTCCGACGTACCCGACCTAGAGTCTTCGCCAGGTCATGAGTGACAGCGCGAAGCCCCAGCTCGCTGTCCGGCAACCCTCCGTCCGTGGCGGGGTGCCCTGGGTGAGGACCGGGTCGCCGGGCAAGCCGTCCGCGCGACAAGCGCGGACACCGGACGATCAGCACTCCCGGGGTCCCTTACCCGTGAAGGAGTGCATCCTCATGTCCCTCTCCCTCGGAACCACCGCCCCGCTCGCCGTCCTCGGCCACGACGTCGAGGTCCCGCTCGTCAGCGGTGAGAAGGTCGGCTACGCGGCGCTCGACTACGCGGCCAGCGCGCCGGCCCTCCAGCGGGTGTGGGACGACGTCGCCGCCTACGCCCCCTACTACGGCAGCGTGCACCGCGGCGCCGGCTACCTCTCCCAGCTGTCCACCGACCTGTTCGAGCAGAGCCGCCGGACCGTCGCCGAGTTCCTCGACCTGCGCGAGGGCGACCAGGTGGTCTTCACCCGCGCCACCACCGACTCGCTCAACCTGCTGGCCGCCGCCGTCCCGGCCGGCACCCGGGTGTTCGCCTTCGAGACCGAGCACCACGCCTCGCTGCTGCCGTGGGCGCACGCCGGGCTGGAGGTCTGCTACCTGCGGGCGCCGCGCTCGCGGGCCGAGGCGGTGGCCGCGCTGGAGGAGGCGCTGGCCGCGGCGCCGGAGGGCCCGAAGCTGCTGTGCGTCACCGGCGCCTCCAACGTGACCGGCGAGCTGTGGCCGGTCGCCGAACTGACCGGGACCGCGCACCGGTACGGCGCCCGGGTGGTGCTGGACGCCGCCCAGCTGGCCCCGCACCACCGGGTCTCGGTGCGCGAACTGGGCGTCGACTGGATCGCCTTCTCCGGCCACAAGCTGTACGCGCCGTTCGGCACCGGGGTGCTGGCCGGGCGCTCCGACTGGCTGGACGCGGCCGAGCCCTACCTGGCCGGCGGCGGGGCGACCCGGACGGTGGCCCGGGAGCTGGACGGCTCGGTGGCGGTGCAGTGGCACACCGGCCCGGCCCGGCACGAGGCCGGCTCGCCCAACGTCATCGGCGCCTACGCGATCGCCTCGGCCTGTCGGGCGCTCACCGAGGCCGGCTTCGACGCGCTGGAGGCCCGGGAGCGGGAGCTGGTCGAGCGGCTGACGGCGGGGCTGGCGGAGATCCCGGAGGTCCGGGTGCTGAACCTGTTCGGGGCCGGCTCGGCCCGGGTGGGCGTGCTGTCCTTCGTCGTCCGGGGCTGGAACAGCTCACACTTCTCGGCCGCGCTGTCCGCCGAGTACGGCATCGGCGTGCGCGACGGGCTGTTCTGCGCCCACCCGCTGGTGCGCACCCTGCTCGGGGACGAGGACGTGGCGCCCTCCGAGTGCGGGGCGCCCGAGCCCTCGCTGCCCGGTGAGCGCAGCCTGAACGCGATCCGGGTGAGCTTCGGCGCCGGCACGCCGGACGAGCACGTCGAGCGCTTCCTGGCCGCGGTCCGCGAGCTGGTCTCGGACGGCGCGGCGTGGAACTACCGCAACGAGGGCGGCCGTTGCGTCGCCGACACGCGTCGCGCGAGCTGAGTCCTACTCGTCCAGGCCGAGGGCGAAGGCCGCTTCCAGGTCGTGCTGGGAGTAGGTGCGGAAGGCGATCTGGGTCTCGGTGTGGGCCACGCCCGGGACCTTGTTGAGCCGGCCCGGGATGACCTCGGCCAGGTCGTCGTGGCGGCGCACCCGGACCATCGCCACCAGGTCGTACCCGCCGGTCACCGAGTACACCTCGCTGACGCCCTCGATCGCGGCGATGGCCTCGGCGATCTCAGGGATGCGGTCGACACTGGTCTTGATCAGGACGATGGCGGTGATCACAGTTCGGGCTCCTTGATGGGGGTGCGGCCAGCGTATCGGGCCTCAGCCGGGGCGTCTCGGGGGGTGGCCGACCACCGTGCAGGCGTACAGGAAGCCCGCCGAGAAGCCGATCACGTGCACCAGGTAGGCCACTCCGGGCCCGGCCGAGTGCACCGACCACCACTGCAGGGCGAACCAGAGGCCGAGCACCAGCCAGGCCGGGAAGCGCAGCGGGAGGAAGAGGAGCAGCGGGACGAGGGTGGTCACCCGGGCCCGCGGGTGGAAGCGCAGGTAGGCGCCGAGCACGGCGGAGATCGCGCCCGAGGCGCCGATCAGGACCCGGGTGGAGTCGGGCGAGTGCACCTCGGCGAGCGCGAAGCCGTACGAGGCGGTGCAGCCGGCGGCCAGGTAGAAGAGGAGGTACCTGGCCCGGCCGACCCGGCGTTCGACGGTCGGGCCGAAGACGTGCAGGAAGAGCAGGTTGCCCAGCAGGTGCAGCCAGCCGGCGTGCAGGAAGAGGCCGGTGAGGGCGGACACCGCCGGGTGCTTGCCCGGGGTGGGGGCGGCGGGGCAGCCGGGGACCGGGTCGGGGGCCTCGGCCAGTTGTCCGGCGGTCAGCGGGTGGCCGGTCAGCAGTTCGGCGGGGACGGCGCCCCAGCGCTGCTCGTACCGCTGCTCGGCGCAGATCCGGGCCTGGCCGGTGCCGTACAGGGGGTTGAGGCCGGCCGCCGGGCCGAGCAGGAAGACCAGGGTGTTGACCGCGATCAGGGCGTAGGTGACCGCCGGGGCGGGCAGCGCCGGGCGGCCGTCCCGCGCGTCGGTGTGGTCGGGGGCCGTGAGCGCCATGCGGCCAAGCATCCCTCCGGGCGCGGCAGGTGACACGGCGGTTTACGGCAGGTGGACTACTGGTCCGTCCGGCGGGGCGGGACGGACTCCGGTCATCTCAGCTGACCGGTGGTCCTCGTGGTTGCCCCAGGCAATAGGCTTGGGGCGGGCATTCCCGCCTCCCGCCGCCGACGCCGGGGCTCCGGGGGAGCGCCCGGCCCGCCCAGGGACCAGCCGAGAGGACCCCCGATGACCGTCCCCGCTCCGACCGCCGAGACGCGCTGGCGCTGCACGCTGTGCGGCAACCTCACCCGCTTCGACGTGACCCGCTCCGCGCGGGTCACCGAGTTCCTGCACTTCGACCTGGCCGGCGAATCCCGGGTCGAGGAGACCGAGGTGCACAGCGAGACCGTGGAGTCCGTGCGCTGCCGCTGGTGCAACGCGGTGGACCAGGTCGAGCTGGTGGCCCGTCCGGGTGCCGAGGCCGCGGAGGCCCCCACCACGCAGGGCTGACCCCTCCGGTGCGGTGGGCGGTGCGCGACACCGCCGTCCACCGCACGGGACAATACAGACAAGACGCACGGAGCGTGACGACAGGGGCGGCCGCGGCCGCACCCGCTGGACCAGGATCGGAGCCGAGGACGTGGTGGACGCAGCGAGGGAGCCCGGCGAAGCGCAGGGGCTTCAGCCCGCTGCGCCGGCACCGGAGCCGGCCGCCGGGCCGGTCCGGTCCGAGACCGACCTCCCGGGGGGCGCCGGCGGGGCCCCGGCCGGCGCGGGTGCCGAGCGGGCGCCCGAGAAGCTGGACCGGCCGCTGCCCGAAGGGGTGCGCCGGCGGGTGGTCGGGCTGGCCTCGGACGCGCTGGGCGGGCTGCCGCCCGGGGAGCTGCCGCAGAGCCTGCGTCAGTACGTCAAGTTCACCCCCGCGCGGCGGGCCAAGTACGCGGCCACCGCGCTGGCGGCGGCGCTGGAGTCCGAGCCGGCCTTCCGGGTGCGGATAGCGGAGCGGCTGCGGCTGGGCCAGCCGGACCTGGTGAAGGCACTGGAGTCGGGCACCGTCCCCGGCGCCGCCGATCCGATGGACGTCGCGGCCGCCGCCTACCTGGTGCGCTCGCCCGGCTGGAGCCGACTGGTCGCCGAGGCGGGCGAGGAGGCCGAGCGGGCCGGCGCCGAGGACGCGGCGGCGGAGGCCGCCCGGCAGGTGGAGAAGCTCCAGGCCGAGCTGGCCGAGGTGCGGGCCGCGGCGCGGGCGGACCTGGACCGCCAGCGCGCGGAGTTCGAGGGCGTGCGGCGGGAGGCCGAGTCGCTGCGCAAGAAGGTGCGGTCGCTGGAGAGCGACACCCGGCGGGCGCAGGCCGAGACCCGGCGGGTGACCGGGGAGCTGGAGGCGGCGCGGGCGCAGGCCACCGGGGAGCGCAGCGCGGCCGAGTCCGAGGCGCGGCGGCTGCGGCACCGGGTGTCCGAACTGGAGACCGCGGTCGAGCAGGGCCGCCGCTCGGCCCGGGAGGGCCGCAGCGTCGAGGACATGCGGCTGCGGCTGCTGCTGGACACCGTGCTGCAGTCGGCGCAGGGCCTCCAGCGGGAGCTGGCGCTGCCGGTCTCCCAGCTCCGCCCGGCGGACCTGGTGGAGGCGGTGGTGCCGGGGTCGGCCTCGCCGCACGACGTGGCCCGGCGCGGCCTGGCCGAGGACGACCCGGCGCTGCTGGACCAGTTGCTGGCGATCCCCCAGGTGCACCTGGTGGTGGACGGCTACAACGTGACCAAGACCGGGTACCCGGCGCTGCCGCTGGAGCAGCAGCGGATCCGGCTGCTGGGCGGGCTGGCGATGCTGGCCCAGCGCACCCAGGCGGAGGTCACCTGTGTGTTCGACGGGCAGGACCTGGACGTACCGGTCATCATGGCGCCGCCGCGCGGGGTGCGGGTACGGTTCAGCCGGACCGGCGAGACCGCGGACGAGCTGATCCGCCGTCTGGTCCGGGCCGAGCCGCAGGGCCGTCCGGTGGTGGTGGTCTCCACCGACCGGGAGGTCGCGGAGGGCGTGCGGAAGGCGGGTGCGCGCCCGGTGGCCTCGGTGCTGCTGCTGAACCGGCTGGCCCGGCCCTGAGCCGGCCCCGAGCCGGGTCGGAGTCGGGACGGGGGCCGTGACGGCAGGTCAGTGGGGCTTCCGTGCGGGTGTGCGGATCCGGTGAAGTCAGTGGGGGAACCGGAGTTCACGCCTTCGGGGGAGTGGCAAAACGGGTAGATCTTCACTAGGGTCTGGCGTCAAACCTATTTTCCGGAATCTCACCTGATCAGGTGAGTCCGATGGAAGAAGGAGCCGGTCCCTTGGCCTCCCACCGCCGTCCCAAGCAGCCGAGCCGCGCGCGGGTCTCCGTGCTCACCGCTGCTGCTGCGACCGCGGTCGCCCTCTCCGCCCAGGTCGCCGCGCATGCCGCGCCGCAGCCGAACAAGAGTGACGTCAAGGCGCAGATCGACCAGCTCCAGCAGGAGCAGGAGCAGGCGGCCGAGAAGTACAACGGCGCCAAGGAGCGCTCCGACCAGCTCCGCAAGCAGGCCGACCAGCTCCAGGACCAGGTGGCCCGCAGCCAGGACCAGATGAGCCAGCTCCAGGTGGGCCTGGCCCAGGTCGCGGGCGAGCAGTACCGCACCGGCGGCATCGACCCGTCCGTCCAGCTGATGCTCTCCTCCGACCCGTCCGGCTACCTGGACAAGGCGTCGAGCGTCCAGCAGGCCAGCACCACCCAGACCGAGGCGCTCAAGGGCCTGCTCGACCAGCAGCGCCGGCTGGACCAGGAGAAGGCCGAGGCGGCCGCCGTGCTCGCCTCCCTGGACTCCACCACCAAGGACCTCAACCAGGCCAAGGCGGACGTCAACACCAAGTTGAAGACCGCCCAGGACCTGCTGAACTCGCTCAGTGCCGCCGACCGGGCCGCGCTCCGGGCCCAGCAGCAGCAGGACGACCGCGCCTCCCGCGGCGCCGACCGGGTCGACCTCAGCAACCTGCCGCCGGCCAGCGGCTACGCCGCCGTGGCGGTGGCCAAGGCGATGAGCAAGCAGGGTTCGCCGTACGTGTGGGGCGCCACCGGGCCCTCCACCTTCGACTGCTCGGGCCTGATGGTCTGGGCGTACGGCCAGGCCGGCGTCTCGCTGCCGCGCACCTCGCAGGAGCAGGGCCACATCGGGACCGCCGTGACGCTGGCCACCGCCCAGCCGGGTGACCTGGTGATCTACGGCGGCGACATGCACCACGTCGGGATGTACATCGGCAACGGCATGGTGGTCCACGCGCCGCACACCGGTGACGTGGTGAAGGTGATGAAGGCCGACGCGATGTCGATCAACACGATCCGCCGGATCTGACGCTCCGGTACCTCCCCGAAGGGCCGGTTCCGGCCCTGTGATCCGCGCCACCTCCGGTCGGGGGTGGCGCTCCGGGTTTGCGGACCGGGTGGGCCGGAGGGTGAGAGTCGATCAGCTTTGCGTGCGCCGGTGATCACCATCAGTCATTTTCACAAAAGAACATGGGTAATCTTCCGTCTTTTTTCTGACAAGGATTTGAACGGATCACGGTTCAGTTACTAGGGTCGTGCTCCGAACCACCGCACAGTCGATCACCCAGCCTGGGTGGCGGCGGTGGTTACCGCCGAGTTCGCGAAACAGCGGGGCAGGTCGAAGCGACTGCCCGACAGGGGAGCCCAGTAGTCGGGGGCGCTGCGGAGCGGAGCCGGGGAACCACACGTTCCTCCGGGGTGAATCGGCGCCAGGTCGGCCGTAGGTGAGGCCGGTGAGGCGTCGTAGGGCATGCTTCCGGCCCGAACCCGTCAGCTCACCCGGTAGGCGGCGTAGGAAGAAGGAGTCCGCCTTCGTGGCGTCCCATCGTCGTCCCAAGCCCGCCAGCCGTACCCGCGTCTCGATCCTGACCGGTTTCGCCGCCGCCGCCGTCGCGCTCTCCGCGCAGTCCGGCGCGCACGCCGACCCGCAGCCGACCAAGGACCAGGTCAAGGAGCAGGTCGACCAGCTCAACGAGCAGGCCGAGCAGGCGACCGAGAAGTACAACGCCGCGCAGGAGAAGCAGCAGGAGCTGGAGAAGCAGGTCTCCGGCCTCCAGGACCAGGTGGCCCGCCAGCAGGCCCAGGTGACCGACCTCCAGGGCGGCCTGGCCGAGATCGCCGGCGAGCAGTACCGCAACGGGGGCATATCCCCGACGGTCCAGCTGATGTTCTCCTCCAGCCCGGACAACTTCCTCAACCAGGCCGGCGCGCTGAACCAGGCGGGCAGCACCCAGAAGAACCAGCTCAAGCAGCTCCAGGACCAGCAGCGCAAGCTGGACCAGGACCGCACCGAGGCGCAGGGCAAGCTCGGCGAGCTGGAGTCCACGACCCAGCAGCTGAAGGCCTCCAAGGACGAGGTCCAGAACAAGCTCAAGGCCGCCCAGGACCTGCTCAACACGCTGACCGAGCAGGAGCGCCAGGCGATCAAGGCGGCCGAGGACAAGGCCGCCGCCGACGCCAAGGCCAAGGCGGACGCCGCCGCGAAGGCCGCCACCCCGGACCGCGCCTCGCGCGACAGCAGCCGCAGCGACCTCGGCTCGGGCTCCACCGCCGCGCCGGTCAAGATCGCCCCGGGCAGCTCGCACGGTGCCGCCGCGCTGGCCGCCGCCGCCACCAAGGTCGGCAGCCCGTACGTCTGGGGCGCCACCGGCCCCAGCTCCTTCGACTGCTCCGGCCTGATGGTCTGGGCGTTCAACCAGGCCGGGGTGTCGCTGCCGCGCACCTCGCAGGAGCAGGCCGGCGCCGGCACCCGGATCGGCTCGGACATCTCCCAGGCCCAGCCCGGCGACATGCTGATCTTCTACGGCGACGCCCACCACGTCGGCATCTACGCGGGCAACGGCCAGGTGCTGCACGCTCCCAAGCCGGGTGCGTCGGTGCGCTACGAGGCCGTCTCCAACATGCCGCTGGCCTCCATCGTGCGGGTCTGATCCCCGGCCACGCGTTCACGGGCCCGGTCCTCCGTCACGGAGGGCTGGGCCTGCGGCTTTTCCGGCGGCTCGACCTGGTGTCCGATTAGGGGTCAAATATTCGGGTCGGTAGGGGTTTGGACTCACTTGCCCGGACTCGCTAACGTCTGCCACCGGACTCCCGCTCGACGGCCGCCCACCGGGGCGCGGCCGCGGGGCCGCGCCGCAGGACTGGAGCCGTTGCCGCATGCCCGTGCACCGTCGTTCCCAACTGCTCGCCCGTGCGCTGGTACTGACCGCGGCCGCCACCACGGCCCTGGGCGTGGCGACCGCCGGCAGCGCCCAGGCCGCCCCCGGGGCGCCGGACGCGCCCGACCGCAAGGACGTCAAGGCCCAGGTCGAGCAGCTGTACGACGAGGCCGAACAGGCCTCGGAGAAGTACAACGCCGCGCAGGAGGCGCAGAAGCGGCTGCTGGGCGAGACCACGATCCTCCAGGGCGAGGTCGCCGCCGCCCAGGAGCAGCTCAACGAGCTGCGCGGGGACCTCGCCACGGTCGCCGGGGCCGAGTACCGGGGCGGCGGGATGACCCAGACCGCCCAGCTGATGCTCTCCAGCGACCCGGAGGCCTACCTCACCCGCGCCCGCACCCTCGGCCAGGCCGCCGAGCGCCAGCAGGAGACCCTGCACGAGCTGGTCACCCGTCAGCGCCGGCTCGACCAGCGCCGCACCGAGACCGCCGCCAAGCTCGCCGAACTGGACGAGGCCCGCCGCTCGCTCGCCGAGAACAAGCAGCAGATCCAGCAGCGCCTCGCCAAGGCGCAGAAGCTGCTCAACAGCCTGGGCGCCGTCGAGCGGAACCGGATGGTCGCCCAGGACGCCCGGGAGGCCGAGCAGCGCGCCACCCGCGGCACCGACCGGCTGGACCTCGGCAACGCCCCGGCCGCCTCCGAGCGCGGGGCGGCCGCGCTGGCCGCCGCGGTGCGGATGGTCGGCTCGCCCTACGTCTACGGATCCACCGGGCCGCGTGCCTTCGACTGTTCCGGTCTGATGTACTACAGCTGGCGGCAGGCCGGAGTGACCCTGCCGCGGACCTCGCAGGCCCAGGCGTACGCCGGGCAGCGGATCAGCCTCTCCGAAGCGCGGCCGGGAGACCTGGTGATCTTCTACCGGGACATGCACCACGTCGGGATGTACGCCGGCGGCGGTGTGATGGTGCACGCCCCGTACCCCGGTGCCAAGGTCCGGTACGAGAGCGTCAACGCGATGCCGGTCTCGGGAGTGGTCCGGCTCTGAGCGCGACGCCCTCCGGGCCGGACGGCCCCCACCCGATAGACCCCGCGCGCCGGGTGCTGTCCCGGCGCGGTGCGCTGCTGCTGGCGGCCGGCGGACTGGCCCAGCTGTCGCTGCCCCCGGTGGCCCCGCCGCCGCCGGGCGGGCGGGCCGTCGACCGGCAGGCCGAGGTCGCCGCGCTGCTGGCGGCGCGGGCACGCTCGCTGCCCGCCCGGTCGGGGCTGACCGGGGCCGAGGCGGTGTACCGGAACCTGGTGCTCTCACCGCCCGCCGGGCCGGAGCGGCAGGACGCGTCCGTCGAGCTGGCGCTGCGGATCGCCGGGTACGACGAGTACCCGGTGGTGTACCCGCGCCGGATCGAGCTGGTCCGGGACCGGGGCGGCTGGCGGGTCGAGCGCGAGGAGGTCGCCGGTGGGCCCCCGGCGCCGTGGGACCTCGGCCCGGTCCGCACCGCCGCCGGAGCCCGCTGCCTGGTGCTCGGCCTGGCCGACGGGCCCGACCCGGCCGGGCTGGTCCCGGTGGGGGACAAGGCGGTGCCGGCCGTCAGCGCGGTCTGGGGCGACGCCTGGCCCGGCCGGCTGCTGCTGGAACTGCCCGCCACCGAGCCGCAGTTCGCCCGGCTGCTGGAGGCCGACCCGGCGGGCTGGACGGGCATGGCGGCGGTCACCGTGGCCGCCCCCGGCGCCCCCCGGCACACCCCGGCGGACCGGGTGGTGATCAACCCCGAGGCCTTCGCGAAGCTCAGCGACTTTGGCCGCCAGGTGGTCGTCACCCACGAGACCACCCACGTCGCGACCCGGGCCGACACCCGGGCCTGGACCCCGCTGTGGCTCTCCGAGGGCGTCGCCGACTGGACGGCCTACCGGGACTCCGGCCGGCGCCCGCAGCAGATCGCCCCCGAGCTGGCCCGGGACGTCGCCGCCGGGAAGCTGCCCGCCGCGCTGCCCGCCGACGCGGACTTCACCGCGGGCGCCGACGGCATCGCCCAGGCCTACGAGCAGTCCTGGCTGGCCTGTGAGCTGATCGCCCGCCGGTACGGGACGCAGCGGCTGGTCGCCTTCTACCGGGCGGTCGGCGCGGCCGACGGGGCGGGCGAGGAGCGGACGCACCGGACGGACCGGCTGCTGCGGTCCGAACTGGGCCTCGGACTGGCCGAGTTCACCGGGCTCTGGCGGGCCGAGGTCGAGGCCTTGAAGGGCTAGCGAAGGCCCCCTGCCGCTTACCGCCCGGCCGGGTGGTCGATGCCGTCCAGCAGGTCCTGCTCGTAGGCGATGCCCGGGCGGACCGGGTACCCGGAGGAAGCCGGCAGGGCCGGGGGCTCGGCCAGGACCACGGTGGGCGCCAGGGCCGTCGAGGCGCGGGTGGAGCGCCAGAGCCGGATGCCGGAGAGCACGGCGGCGGTCAGCAGCAGCAGGTTGCGCAGGCCCAGCACGGCGACCGCGAGCGGTTCGCTGTTCAGGACCTGGGTGAACAAGGTCGGGAACTCGAGCAGGGTGAGCGGGCAGGCGAGCAGGATCAGCAGCGCCACCGGCCGCTGGCTGGTGCCGCGCACGGTCAGGCAGACCGCCGCGACGCCGACCAGCCAGACCAGGTACTGCGGGCTGATCACCCGGCTGGTCACCACGAAGATCAGCAGCGCGCAGAGCGCCGCGTCGTACATGGTGGCGGCGTTGCGCCGACGGGCGGTGAAGCGCCACAGCAGCAGCCAGAGGAAGCCCAGCACGGTGCCGGCCATCATCACCTTGCTGATCACGCTGACCCACGGCCCGAGCATCTCGGGGGAGCCGTAGTTCATGGTGACCTTGCCGTCCCAGCCTCCGGCCAGCCGGGCGATGTGCAGCGGCAGCGCGCCCACCGACTCGACCTCGATGCCGCGGGCCCCCTGGAAGGCCAGGAAGCCGAAGGCGCCGTTCATCCCGGCGGCCAGCAGGAAGCCGACCGAGACCGCCGTGGCGGTGGCCAGCGTCCAGGAACGGCGGGTGCGGCGGCCGGACGGGGTGCCGATCAGGCCCAGCAGCGGCCAGATCTTGACGATGCCGCCCAGGCCCAGCAGCAGCCCGCCGATCGCCGGGCGGCGGATCAGCGCCAGCAGGCCGGCCAGGGCGAGCGCGGTGACCAGCAGGTCGAAGCGGTTGTAGATCATCGGGCCGAGCAGCGGCACGGCGACCACCCACAGCCAGGCGCCGGTCAGCGCCCGGCCCCGGCGCAGCCCGGTGCGGATCAGCAGCGCGGCCGCGGCGGCGTCGGCGATCCCGCAGATCACCCAGAACGAGGTCAGGTACGACCAGGGCAGCAGGCCCGGCAGCAGGATCACCAGGGCGGCGCCGGGCGGGTACTGCCAGGTGACGTCGTCGAACGGGAAGGTGCCGGTCTGCAGCACGCCGTACCAGGCGTGGTAGATCATCCAGACGTCGGCGGTGACGTCGCCGCCGGGCGCCTTCAGCACCCCGGTCATCAGCAGCACCAGTACGGTGCGGGTGGCCACCCAGGTCGCCCCGAGGGCGGCGAGCGCCCCGAGCGGGCGGCCGAGGCGGCCGCGCGAAGTACCGGACTCGGTGGCCGGGGCCAACTCCACTGCGCTCCCTCGTTCGTCTCGACGTCCTCACCGGAGGCGTCGTACGGACGGACGCCCGGGCCGCCGCATCCGCGGCCTAGGTACTAGGACTGACCCGGGGGTCAAACGGTTGCCGTGCGCGGTTCCGTTCCCGGCGGGTCATGGTGTTGACCTATCGTACGGATCACCCAGCGGTACACCGAGCACCCCCCGACCGAGCGAGCCGTGGCCTGATGCACAGAACCTTGATCGTCACCAATGACTTCCCGCCCCGCCCGGGAGGCATCCAGGCCTTCGTGCACAACATGGCCGTCCGTCAGCCCGCAGGGAGCGTCGTGGTGTACGCCTCGACCTGGCGGGACGGTACCGAGGTGCGCGCCTTCGACGCCGAGCAGCCGTTCCCGGTGATCCGGGACCGCACGAAGGTGATGGTTCCCACACCCCGGGTCACCCGGCGGGCCGCCGAGATCCTGCGCGCCGAGAAGTGCGACTCGGTCTGGTTCGGGGCGGCCGCCCCGCTGGGCCTGATGGCGCCCGCGCTGCGCCGGGCCGGGGCCGGGCGGCTGCTCGGCATGACCCACGGGCACGAGGCGGCCTGGGCCCAGCTGCCGGGCTCCCGGCAGCTGCTGCGGCGGATCGGCGCGGGCACCGACGTGCTGACCTACCTGGGCGAGTACACCCGCTCGCGGATCGCCGCCGCGGTCGGGCCGCGGGTCGCGGCCCGGATGGTGCAGCTGCCGCCGGGCGTGGACGAGACGACCTTCCACCCCGGCTCGGGGGGCGCCGAGGTGCGCCGGCGGCTGGGGCTGGCGGACCGGCCGGTGGTGGTCTGCGTCTCCCGGCTGGTGCCGCGCAAGGGCCAGGACACCCTGATCGAGGCGATGCCGCTGATCCTGCGCGACGTGCCGGACGCGGTGCTGCTGATCGTCGGCGGCGGGCCGTACCGGGCGGACCTGGAGAAGTTGGTGGATGCCGAGGGGGTCCGGGACTCGGTGCGGTTCACCGGCTCGGTGCCGTGGGCCGAGCTGCCCGCCCACTACGGGGCCGGGGACGTCTTCGCGATGCCGTGCCGGACCCGGCGCGGGGGGCTGGACGTGGAGGGCCTGGGGATCGTCTACCTGGAGGCCTCGGCGACCGGGCTGCCGGTGGTCGCGGGGGACTCCGGCGGGGCGCCGGACGCGGTGCTGGAGGGCGAGACCGGGTACGTGGTGCCGGGCGGCTCGGCCGAGGCCTCGGCCGAGCGGATCGTCCGGCTGCTGCGGGACGAGGAGCTGCGCCGTCGGATGGGCGAGGCCGGCCGGCGCTGGGTGGAGCGCTCCTGGCGCTGGGACCTGCTGGCCGGGCGGCTGACCTCGCTGCTGGCGGGCTGACGCCCGGTACGGCAGTCCGCGGGTACGAAGGTACGAAGGTACGACGCCGCGAAGGGCCCCGGGGAGTCCCCGGGGCCCTTCGGCGTACCCGTACTGCCGCCGGCGCGGCCCTACTTCCGGTACAGCGCCTCGATCTCGGCGGCGTAGTCCTTGAGCACCACGTTGCGCTTGAGCTTGAGCGAGGGCGTCAGGTGGCCGCTCTCCTCGGAGAACTCGGTGTCCAGCAGGCGGAACTTCTTGACCGCCTCGGCGTGCGAGACGGCCGCGTTGCCGTCGTCCACGGCGGACTGCAGGGCGGCCAGCAGGTCCGGGTCCTCGGCGAGCTCGGCGACCGTGGCGGTGGCGGGCTTGCCGTTGAGCTCCTTCCACTTCGGGAAGAAGTCCGGGTCGACGGTGACCAGGCAGGCGATGAAGGGCTTGCGGTCGCCGACCACCATGACCTCGCCGACCAGGGCGTGGGCCCGGATGCGGTCCTCGATCACGGCCGGGGCGACGTTCTTGCCGCCCGCGGTGACGATGATCTCCTTCTTGCGGCCGGTGATGGTCAGGTAGCCCTCGGAGTCCAGCGCGCCGAGGTCGCCGGTGGCGATCCAGCCGTCCTTGAGGGTGTCGGCGGTGGCCTGGGGGTTGTTCCAGTAGCCGGTGAAGACGTGCGGGCCCTTGAAGTAGACCTCGCCGTCCTCGGCGATCCGGACCGAGGCGCCGGGGACGGGCTGGCCGACCGTACCGATCTTCGGCTTGTCCCACGGGTTGAAGGCGGTGGCCGCGCAGGTCTCGGTCAGGCCGTAGCCCTCCAGGACGGTGAAGCCGATGCCCCGGTAGAAGTGGCCGAGCCGCTCGCCGAGCGGGGCGCCGCCGGAGATCGCGTGGGTGGCCCGGCCGCCGAGGGCGGCCCGCAGCTTGCTGTAGACCAGCTTGTCGAAGACGGCGTGCTTGAGCCGCAGCACCAGGCCGGCGCCGCCGGCGTCCAGCGCCCGGCTGTAGGCGATCGCGGTCTCCGCGGCCTTGTCGAAGATCTTGCCCTTGCCGTCGGCCTGGGCCTTGGCGCGGGCGGTGTTGTAGACCTTCTCGAACACCCTGGGCACGCCCAGGATCAGGGTCGGCCGGAACGACGCCAGCTCGGCGGTGACGTCCCTGATGTCCGAGACGTGGCCCAGCTTGATCGGGGCCATCACCGGGGCGATCTCGGCGATCCGGGCGAGCACGTGGGCCAGCGGCAGGAAGAGCAGCACGGAGCTCTCGCCGGTGCGGAACAGCGGGGCCAGGCGCTCGACCACGTTGCCGCACTCGGCGAGGAAGTTGCCGTGGGTCAGCTGGCAGCCCTTCGGACGGCCGGTGGTGCCCGAGGTGTAGACGATGGTGGCGATGTCGTCGGGGCCGGCGATCGCCCGGCGCTCCTGGACGGTCGCGTCCGGGACGCCCCGGCCGGCCTCGGCCAGCGCGGCGAGCGCGCCGCCCTCGATCTGCCAGGTGTGCTTCAACTCCGGCAGCCGGTCGCGGACCTCGGCGACCACCTTGACGTGCTGGTCGGTCTCGGTGACGAGGGCGACGGCGCCGGAGTCGCCGAGGATCCACTCGACCTGCTCGGCCGAGGAGGTCTCGTAGACCGGCACGGTGATCGCGCCGGCCGTCCAGATCGCGAAGTCCAGCAGCGTCCACTCGTACCGGGTGCGGGACATGACGCCCACCCGGTCGCCGGGCTCGATGCCCGTGGCGATCAGGCCCTTCGCGGCGGCGTGCACCTCGGCGAGGAACTGGACCGAGGTCAAATCCTGCCAGCGGCCGTCCACCTTCCGGCTGAGCACCGCGACGTCCGGGTGCTCCTCGGCGTTCCGGTGCACAGGGTCGGCGAGGTTACCGCCGCTCGGTACCTGGTAGAGGGCCGGAAGGCTGAAGTCGAGCAAGACTGCTCCTCGTTCGCGACGCTGCGGGACGGCAGGACGTTACTGCCCGGTAGGCAGCTTCGACCAGGGGGGTCGGCCCCGGTGTTCGAAGTGTCACACCCGGCCGGGTCGGACCAGGCCGTGACCGGGTCGTTCGACTGGCACCCTACGACAGCCCACAGGTGACCGGCCGGTAGCATGCCCTGCCGGCCGTCCCGGTGGCCGTCCCCGGTGGCCGTCCCGCCGACGGGCCCGCCCCGGCCGCCGCCGACGCCCCGCCCGCCGCCGCCGGTGCCCGTGCCGCCGAGGAGATCGCCGGTCGCGATAGCCTGCTCCGGGCGGATCGGGCCGAGCGTGCCCCGACCGGACCGGGCAGGCAGAAGGACGAGGCGGAGGGCCTTTCCATGGCGGAGCACACCAGGTCGAGCATCATCATCGACGCGACCCCAGCCGCGGTCATGGCCGTGATCGCGGACTTCGCCGCCTACCCGGCCTGGACCGGAGAGGTCAAGGAGATCGAGGTCCTGGAGAGCGGCGAGGACGGCCGCGCCGCGCAGGTCCGGCTGCTGCTCGACGCCGGCGCCATCCGCGACGAGCACACCCTCGCCTACACCTGGGACGGCGACCGCGAGGTCGGCTGGACCCTCGTCCGCAGCCAGATGCTCCGCTCGCTGGACGGCTCGTACACCCTCGCCCCGCTGTCCGGCGGCCGCACCGAGGCCACCTACCAGCTCGCCGTGGACGTCAAGATCCCGATGCTCGGCATGATCAAGCGCAAGGCCGAGAAGGTCATCATCGACCGCGCCCTGGCCGGCCTGAAGAAGCGCGTCGAGGGCTGACGGGCCCGGGCACGGCGGAACGGGGGCTGACGGCATGACGGCGACACGCACCATCCTGGTCAGCGGCGACGCGGGCGCGCCCGCGGTGGCCGCCGCCACCGCCCTGCACGCCGCCCGGCGCGGCCACCGCACCTGGCTGCTGGCCGCCGACGACCCGCACCGCGCCCTGGACTCCGCGCTCGGCACCCGGCTGGAGCCGGAACCGCTCCGCTACGCGCCGGGGCTGACGGTCTCCCGGATCGACGAGCAGGCCGCCTTCCGCTACGCCGTCGGCGAGCTCACCGGCCGGCTCAAGCCCGCCCTCGACCTGCTCGGCGCCGAACAGCTCGACCCCGAGGAGCTGACCGCCCTCCCCGGCATCGCCCGGCTCGCCCTGCTGCGCGCGCTGCCCGCCGCCGACCAGGACGTCCTGGTGGTGCTCGCCCCGGCACCCGCCGAGCTGATCGCCACCCTTGCCCTGCCCGAGCAGCTCACCCGCTACCTGGAGCGGCTGGTCCCCGAGCAGCGGCAGGCCGCCCGCGCGCTGCGCCCGCTGCTGGCCGGGCTGGCCGGCGTCCCGATGCCCGCCGAGTGGCTGTACGAGGGGCGCACCAAGGCCGCCGCGGTGCTCGCCGAGTCCCGCGCCGCGATCAGCGACCCGGGCACCAGCGTGCGCCTGGTCGTCTCCGCCGACGGCCACCCGTACGAGCAGCTGGGCCGGGTCCGGGCCGGGCTCGCGCTGTACGGCCACCGGCCGGACGCCGTCGTGGTGCACGGCGCGCTGCCGCCCGCCGCCCTCGCCTCGCCCGACCCCTGGCTGGCCGAGCTGGCCCGCCGCCGCCAGGAGGAGCTGGACCGGCTCGCCGCCGAGACCGACGCCCCGGTGCTGGTCACCGGCCTGGCCGAGGGCACCCTGGAGGCCGTCGCCGACCGGCTGTACGGGGACGGCCCCGGCCCCGAGCGGCTCGAACCGCAGCCCTGGCCGGTCGAGGACCGGCTCGCCGAGGACGGCCTGCTGGTCTGGCACCTCGACCTGCCCGGCGCCGACCGCTCCGGGCTGGACCTGGTCCGCCGGGGCGACGACCTGGTGGTCGGCCTCGGCGCCCACCGCCGGGTGCTCCCGCTGCCCGCCGCGCTGCGCCGCTGCACGGTCGCCGGGGCGGGGCTGCACGAGGGCGTGCTGTCGGTGCGGTTCGCACCCGACCCGTCGCTCTGGCCGCAGGGCTGACGGGCCTTCCGGCCTTTCCTCGCGGCCCGGCCGGTCGGGTAGCGTCGGCCCGAACGGGGCCGCGGGGTGCGGCCACGGCTGAGGAGGCGCCCGCGATGACCAGCACCGACGACCGTACCGAGCCCGGCACGGAGCAGGGGAGCGGGCCGTCCCACCCGTTCGGACCGGAGCTGGGCCCGCTGGTGGACGAGGTGCGCCGGTTCGCCACCGCCGTCGGCGAGAAGGCGCAGGAGACGAGTGCCACCACCCTGATCACCCTCTCCGGTCTGGCCGACCGCCTGCGCACCCAGCAGCCGGAGGTCTACTCCCACCTCGCCGCGGCCGGCTCCGGGCTGGCCGCCGCCGGCGCCGAGCTGCTGGCCGCCTACCGCGCCGCGGTGGCCGGGCACGAGCAGCGCTGGACGGCCGGGGAGGGGGCGCCGGTGGAGAAGATCGACCTCGACGCACCCGGCCGGGCCGAGGGCGCCGACGGGGCTGACGGGCCGTCCGCCAAGCAGTGAATCCGTGAATTCCGCAGCGTGACCAGGCTGCTCTCGTACGTCACGAAGAAGGAAAATCGATACGACTTTTGAAGCATCGCGGCCGGGCTGTCCCAGAATTGTCTTCGGATAATGTATGCGAGGCTGTGTACGGGGGCAGGGTTGGGCGGTACCGTTCCGTCCAGCGGGAACGAGTGAATAGCTGAGGGACACATGGCTCTGACCATCGGCGTCGATGTCGGCGGGACCAAGATCGCGGCAGGCGTGGTCGACGAGGCGGGTGCGATCCTGGCGCGGACCCGGGTGCCCACCCCGGCCGACCCCCAGTGGGCCGTCGACGCCATCGCGCAGGCCGTGCGCGAGCTCAAGGAGCAGCACCCCGGTGTCACCGCCGTCGGCGTCGGAGCCCCCGGCTTCGTCGACAGCAACCGCTCCACGGTGATCTTCGCGCCCAACATCGACTGGGAGAACGAGCCGCTGCGCGGCCGGATCGAGGAACTCACCGGCCTGTCCGCGGTGGTCGAGAACGACGCCAACTGCGCCGCCTGGGCCGAGTTCCGCTTCGGCGCGGCCGCCGAGCACCAGGACATGGTGCTGATCACCGTCGGCACCGGCATCGGCGGCGGCATCGTGCTCGACGGGCGGCTGCACCGCGGCCGCTTCGGCGTGGCCGGCGAGATCGGCCACCTCAACATGGTCCCGGACGGCCTCCAGTGCGGCTGCGGCGGCAAGGGCTGCTGGGAGCAGTACGGCTCCGGGCGCGCGCTGCGCCGCTACGGCCGGGAGAAGGCCGCGGCCGACCCGGTGCGCGGCCAGCGGATGCTGGACCTCAACGACGGCGTCGCCGAGACCATCCGCGGCATCCACATCACCGAGGCGGCCGAGGAGGGCGACCCGCTCGCCCTGGAGTGCTACGCCGAGCTGGCCGACTGGCTGGGCCGCGGCATGGCCGACCTCGCCGCGCTGTTCGACCCGGGCGTGTTCGTCCTCGGCGGCGGTGTCTCCGACTCCGGCCGGCTGCTGCTCGACCCGGTCGCCAAGGCCTTCGAGCACTACCTGACCGGCGGGGTGCACCGCCCCCGCGCCGAGGTCGTGCTGGCCTCCATGGGCTCCGCGGCCGGCATCGTCGGCGCGGCGGACCTCGCCCGCACCTGACCGTTCCCCAGCAGTCGTCGTGACCCGCCGGCGGCGGTGCGACCGGGCCCCGACCAATCCCGGACGCGCCGCCGCCGTCGCACTACCGTCCTTCCCAGGACACCGCACCAGGGGAGGACCATGACCGCCGCACCCGTCGAGCCGCCGCCGGGCGGCCCGCGCCGACTGCGCCTGCTCAGCTACAACATCCGTTCGCTGCGCGACGACCGGCGGGCGCTGGCGCGGGTGATTCGGGCCTGCGCGCCCGACCTGGTCTGCGTCCAGGAGTCACCGCGCTACTGGCGCCCGGAGGGCCAGGCCGCCCGGCTGGCCCGGGACACCGGGACGGTCGTCCTGGCCGGGGGCGGCCGCACCGCCGCCGGACCGCTGCTGCTCGGCCGGCCCGGCGCCGTCGAGGTGCTGGGCGTGCACGACCGGCTGCTGCCCAAGACCCGCGGCCTGCACGCGCGCGGCTTCGCCACCGCACTGGTGCGGCTGCCCGGCAGCGCGCCCTTCACCGTCACCAGCTGCCACCTCAGCCTGGACCCGCAGGAGCGGTACGGGCAGTTCGAGCTGCTGCTCGACCAGCTGGCGATCACCGAACACGGCGTCGTGGCAGGGGACTTCAACGAGCACCCGGACGGGCCGGGCTGGCAGCTGCTGGCCTCCCGGATGTGGGACGGGTACCCGACCGCGCCCTGGGGCGGCGAGTTCACGTCCGTCCCGGAGAACCCCTACCAGCGGATCGACGCCGTCTTCGCCACGCCCGGGATCACCGTCCTCGGCTGCGGGGTGCCGCACGGGCTGCCCGGGGTCACCGGGGCCGACCTGCGGGCCGCGACCGACCACCTGCCGGTGCTGGCCGTGCTGGAGTTCCCGGCGCCCTGAGGCGCGTCCCGTGGACCGGGCCCGGACGAACGGACCGGGCCCGGACGAACGGACCGGGCCCGGACGACCGGGTCAGGCCCGGACGGCCGGACCGGGCCAGGGCTAGACGACGGCGCCGTGGTCCGGGTCCTCCGGCTCGTCCTCGTCGCGGTCCTTCATCCGGGCGACCAGGGTGACGAAGCCGCCGAGGAAGGCGGTGACCCCGACCCAGGCGGGCCAGCCGGAGATCTCCCGCCACACCACCGCGTCGATCAGCAGCAGCGCCGGGCCGCCGAGCACGGCCAGCCAGGCGAACTTGGCGGTGGCGTCGGCGGCCGGCAGCGGCGGGGGCTCCGGCGGGACGAAGTGGCCCTCGTCGGCGTCCTCGGCCAGCTCGAAGTCCCGCGGGCCCGAGGTCGAGGCCGGGAGGACGGGGCGGCCGGAGCGGGGGCGCGGCTGCGGGGCGAGGTCCGAGAGCTCGTCCGGGTCGCCCTGGCCGGCCTTGGGGCCGGCGCCGTCCTTGTGGCCGTCCTTGTAGCCGCCCTTGAGCTCGTTCTGCGCCCGGAGGTTCTCGACCTCGGGCCAGTTGGGGTTGGTGAGGTCCACCGGGTCGTCGAACTGGGCGACCAGGGCCGCGAAGATCGCGTCCTGCTCGGCCTGGCTGCGTTCGGGGGCGCTGCGGCGCGGGCGGGACTCCGCCGCTGCCGTGCTGTCCTCCCCGGCGGGCCCCGGCGCGGTGCCGTCGGCCTCCGTGCCGCCCGCGGCGACGCCGCCGCCCTGGACCGTGCCGTCCCCGTGGACGGTGGCGTTCCCCCCGCCAGCGGCGTCCCCCTGGGCGGTGGCGTCCTTCGGCGCACCGTCGGTGCGCGCTCCGTCCGTCCGCGCGCCGTCCTCGCGGGGCTTGTCGTCCCCGCCGCCCGCCGTGCTGCTCTCGTGCACTTCCGGCCCTTCAGCCATGGTGATCGTCGGATTCGGCCCTGTCGGCGCCCGCCGCGTGCGCGGGAGCCAGCCGTCGGATGAAGTCCAGGCTCGCCCCGAATATTTCCGCCGCGTCGTGGTCCAGCGTCGCGACGTGGAAACTGCGCTGGCACAGCCGTTCCGTCACGTCCGTCGAGGATATCCGGGCCAGCACCAGCTCCGAGTTGGCCGGCGAGACCACGTGGTCCTGCGGGCTGTGGAAGAGCAGCACCGGCTGGGTCACCTCGGGCAGCCGCCGCTGGACCTCCTGCCACAGCCGGCTCAGCGACCAGGCGGCGTGCAGCGGCGTCCGGTCGTAGCCGAGCTCCCGGGCGCCGGGCTTGTGGATGTCGTTGGCGATCCCCGGGACGCTCGGGACGAGGTGGCGCAGCACCGGCAGCAGTACCCCGGCGGGGTTGTCCGAGCGCACCGACGGGTTGACCAGCACCAGCCCGGACACCGTCGTGCCGTGCAGCGCGGCCAGCCGCAGCGCCAGCGCGCCGCCCATCGACAGCGCGCAGACGAACACCTGCTCGCACTCCTCGGCGAGGGTCAGCAGCTCGCGCTCGACCGTCGCGTACCAGTCCTCCCACCGGGTGACCTGCATGTCCTGCCAACGGGTCCCGTGCCCCGGCAGCAACGGGAGCGAGACGGTGAACCCGGCCGCCGCCAGTTCCTCGGCCCACGGCCGCAGCGACTGGGGGGACCCGGTGAACCCGTGGCACAGCAGCACCCCGACCGGTCCGCCGCGGTGGCGGTACGGTTCGGCACCGGGCAGCAGCGGCATGGCGGACTCCTTCGCGGGCGGGTGGCGCTGGGGGAGGGGACGCTGGGAGGGGAGCTGCAGGAATCCGCATCGTCCCACGCCCCGCGCCGGGACGTACACCCCCTACGGCGGGCCCGGGCACGGCGGGTGGCCGCGGGGCATTAGGATCGACCGGTCCGCATAACAGGAGGCCCGGGTTGTTCTACCGACTGATGAAGATGATCGTCGCGCCACTGCTTCGGATCTTCTTCCGGCCGTGGATCGAGGGTGAGGAGAACATCCCCACCGAAGGTGCGGCGATCATCGCGAGCAACCACCTTTCCTTCTCGGACTCGTTCTTCTTCCCCGCGCTGATCAAGCGCCGGGTGACCTTCATCGCGAAGGCCGAGTACTTCAACACCCCGGGCCTCAAGGGCCGGTTGACCGCCGCCTTCTTCAAGGGCGTCGGACAGCTGCCGGTGGACCGCTCGGGCGTGCGCGGCGCCGGCGAGGCCGCGATCCGCAGTGCCATCGCGGTGCTGGACCGCGGCGAGCTGTTCGGCGTCTACCCCGAGGGCACCCGCTCGCCCGACGGGAAGCTGTACCGCGGCAAGGTCGGCGGCCTGGCCCGGGTCGCGCTGGCCACCGGCGCCCCGGTCATCCCGGTCGCCATGATCGACACCGAGAAGGTGCAGCCGCCCGGCCAGGTGGTGCCCAACTTCGGCATCCGCCCGGGCATCCGGATCGGCCGCCCGCTGGACTTCTCCCGCTACCACGGCATGGAGAACGACCGCTTCATCCTCCGTTCGGTGACGGACGAGGTGATGTACGAGATCATGCGGCTCTCCGGCCAGGAGTACGTGGACATCTACGCGACCGCCGCCAAGCGGCAGATCGCCGACGAGAAGAAGAAGGCCGACGCCGAGCGCCGGGCCGCCGCCAAGGCGGAGAAGGCCGAGGCCGAGAAGGCCGCCGAGGCCGAGAAGGCGGCGGAGGCCGGGCAGCAGGATCAGCAGGAGCAGAACGGCACCGGGTCGGCCTGACCGACCCGGTCGGGTCCAGGGGAGGGGCCGGGAGATGGCGGACGGCGCGAGAACGGGTGCCGCGGTGGGCGGCGCGGTGGCGGCGGGCGGCATGTCCGTCGAGCTCCCGCTGTGGAAGGCGATCTCGTACTTCCGGGTGCTGGCCCTCTGCTACGCCCTGCTCCGCTACTTCAACTCGTACCTGCACTTCCTGCACCCGGTCGCGGGCTGGATCTACTTCGGCGCGCTGATCCTCTGGACGCTCGCCAGCACCCGGGCCTTCGCCAACCCGCAGCGCTGCACCTGGTACGTCCTCGGCTTCGACCTCGCCCTGGCCGTGACCGGCATCGTGATGAGCGGGATGACCGACGCCCCGGCCCGGATCAGCCACGGCGCGCCCACCCTGCCGACCATCTGGGCGGCCGGCACCGTCCTCGGCTTCGCCGCCAAGGGCGGCTGGCGTCCGGCGGCGGCGTCCGGCGCGGTGATCGGGGTGGCCAACATCCTCGGCCACGGCGGCCCGACCGGCGACAACGTCCACAACATCGTGCTGCTGCTGGTGGCCGGCTGCGCCATCGGGTACGTGATCGAACTGGCCCGCGCCAGCGAGGCCACCCTCACCCGGGCGCTGCAGGTCGAGGCGGCCACCCGGGAGCGCGAGCGGCTCTCCCGGGACATCCACGACGGTGTGCTCCAGGTGCTCGCGCTGGTCCAGCGCCGGGGCGCCGAGCTGGGCGGGAGCGGCGGCGGAGGTACCGGCGGCGGCACCACCGACTTCGCCGAGCTGGGCCGCCTCGCCGGTGAGCAGGAGCGCGCGCTGCGGGCCCTGATGACCGGCGGCCCGCTGCCGGCCCAGCGGCTGCCGGAGGCGGACCGGGCCGAAGCGGCCGACCCGGCCGGGCCGCGCGACCTGACGGCACTGCTGCGCGGCCACGCCGACGAGCGGATCACCCTCTCCGCCCCCGGCACCCCGGTGCTGCTGCCCGGCCCGGCGGCGGGCGAGCTCGCCGCGGCGGTCGGGGCGGCCGTCGACAACGTCCGCAAGCACGCGGGGGAGTCGGCCCGGGCCTGGATCCTGGTGGAGGACGAGCCGGAGGCCGTCACGGTCAGCATCCGCGACGACGGCCCGGGCTACGCCCCCGGCCGGCTCGGCGAGGCGGAGCGGGCCGGGCGGCTGGGCGTCTCCCAGTCCATCCGCGGCCGGGTGCTGGACCTCGGCGGCACGGCCGAGCTGTACTCGGCGCCCGGGGAGGGCGTCGAGGTCGAACTGCGCGTTCCGAGGAAGGCCTCTCCATGACCGACCAACCGATGACCGACCGGCCGGCCGCCGGGCCGCAGTCCACCGACCGGCCGGTCCGGGTGATGGTGGTGGACGACCACCCGATGTGGCGGGACGCCGTCTCGCGCGACCTGGCCGAGTCCGGCCTGGACGTGGTGGCCACGGCGGGCGACGGCGAGGAGGCGGTGCGCCGCGCCCGGGCCTGCTCGCCGCAGGTGGTGGTGCTGGACCTCAACCTGCCCGGCCTGTCCGGCGCCGAGGTGTGCCGCCAGGTGGTCGGGCACGACCCGGCGGTCCGGGTGCTGGTGCTGTCGGCGAGCGGCGAGCACCAGGACGTGCTGGAGGCGGTGAAGTCCGGGGCGACCGGGTACCTGGTGAAGTCGGCCGGGCGGGAGGAGCTGCTGGACGCGGTGCGCCGTACGGCCGTCGGCGACGCGGTGTTCACGCCGGGCCTGGCCGGGCTGGTGCTCGGCGAGTTCCGCCGGCTGGCCGCCGAACCGGCCCCGTCCTCGGCGCCGGCCGTCCCGCAGCTGACCGCCCGGGAGACCGAGGTGCTGCGGCTGGTGGCCAAGGGCCTGTCGTACCGGCAGATCGCCGACCGGCTGGTGCTGTCGCACCGGACGGTGCAGAACCACGTGCAGAACACCCTGGGCAAGCTGCAGTTGCACAACCGGGTGGAGCTGGTCCGCTACGCGATCGAGCAGGGACTGGACGAGGAGCTGTAGGTCCGGTCCTCGAACTCCCGCCCCGCGGAGGGGAGTTCGAGGACCGGGTCGGGGCCGCTCAGCCCTGGACGGCCGCGGCCTCCCGCAGCAGGGCGGCGACGATGCCCACGCCGTCCCGGGTGAGCACCGACTCCGGGTGGAACTGGAGGCCCGCGAAGCCGGGGCCGCGCAGCGCGTGGACGTCGCCGGTGGCGGCGTCCCGGGCCACCTCGACGCCCTCGGCGGCGAGTCGGGCCGCGTCGGCCTCCGAGCAGCGCGCCGTGAAGGTGTTGTAGAAGCCGACCGTCCGCTGGTCGCCGAACAGGTCGATGCTCTCCTGGGCGCCCTGGTAGGGGACGGCCTTGCGGCCCAGGGCGAGTCCGAGTTCGGCGGCGAGCAGCTGGTGGCTGAGGCAGACCGCGAGCAGCGGGGCCGTCCGGGCGCCGGAGCGGACGGCGGCCAGGGCGTCCGCGACGACCGGGCGCAGCACCGCCATCTTGGGGTCGTCGACGAGCGCCGGGTCGCCCGGGCCGGGGCCGAGCACCAGCGGGCCGCGGTGCGCCGCGACCAGTTCGCGCAGGCCCGGCCGGTCGAAGCGGACCACGGTGACCTGGTGGCCGAGCGAGGTCAGCAGGTGGGAGAGCATCGAGGTGAAGGTGTCCTCGCCGTCCACGACGAGGGTCGGCAGGGCCTCGGTGACCCGGGACGGCGCCTGCATCCGCAGCCAGAACGGGGCGAGGCCGGCCCGGCGGGAGTCCAGTGCGGCCTGCACCCGGTGGTCGTCGGCGAGCCGGGGCCCGCCGGGGTGCGGCCGCCGGGCGGGGGCGGGCCGGGCGCCGATCGCGGTGAGCACCCCGGCGGCCTTGGCGTGGGTCTCGGCGACCTCGGACTCGGGGACGGAGTGGCGCACCAGGGTCGCGCCGACCCGGACGACCAGCCGCCCGGTGGCCGGGTCGATGTCGGCGGTGCGGATGCAGATCGGCGAGTCGAGCAGCTGCCCGCCGCTCGCGGAGCGCCCGATCAGGGCGAGCGCGCCGGAGTAGTAGCCGCGCCCGGTGGGCTCGTAGCGGCGGATCACCCGGGTGGCGTTCTGCACCGGGCTGCCGGTGACGGTGGCGGCGAACATCGTCTCGCGCAGCACCTCGCGGACGTCCATCGAGGTGCGGCCGCGCAGCTCGTACTCGGTGTGGGCGAGGTGGGACATCTCCTTGAGCCGGGGGCCGAGCACCTGGCCGCCGAGGTCGCCGACCGTGCACATCATCTTGAGCTCCTCGTCGACCACCATGGTGAGCTCCTCCAGCTCCTTGGGGTCGTGGAGGAAGCGCAGCAGCGAGTCGGGGTCGGAGCCGCCGGCCGGGTAGCGGTAGGTGCCGGAGATCGGGTTCATCACGACGGTGCCGCCGCTCTGCCGGACGTGCACCTCGGGGGAGGCGCCGACCAGGACCCGGTCCCCGGTGTGCACCAGGAAGGTCCAGTACGCGCCGCGCTCCTGCTCCAGCAGCCGGCGGAACAGCGCGAGGGCGAGGGCCGGCCCGAAGTCTTCCAGGGTGGCGTGGAAGTCGCGGCGGATCACGAAGTTGGCGCCCTCGCCGTTGCCGATCTCGTCGTCGATCACCCGGCGGACGATCGCCGCGTACGCCTCGTCGTCCACGTCGAAGGCGCCGCCGGACAGGCGGACCGGCTCCTGCGGCAGGGCGGCGGTGAAGGCGGCCAGCGGCAGGGCGTACTGCTCGGTCACCGCGAGGGCCCGCAGCGGGGTGCCGTCGTCGTGGGCCTCGAAGCCGCGCTCGCGGATCTGCCGGTACGGGACCAGGGCGAGCAGGTCGTGGACCGGTCCGGCGGCGGGGACGCCGGTCCGGACCGGCAGGTCGGCCAGGCGCTGGTAGCTGTCGACGGTGCCCAGCAGCACCTCGACGGTGTCCGGGGCGTGCCGGGGGGTGCGGCGGTGCAGCAGGGCGAAGGCGGGGGCACCGGGGGCGGTGAGGCGGGCGAGCAGCTCGGCGGGGGTGGTCACGAGTACGGCTTCCTTCCGGGGTGGAGGGCGAGGGCGGTGCGGGTTCCGCTCCCGGAGGGCCGTCTGCTCGAAAAGCACGACGGCCGCCCCGAGGGGCGGCCGTCGTGTTCGTCTAGGAACGCGCGATCGGAGGGCCACCCAGGGGGGAGGCCCACCGCCAGGAGTGGTTGCGGGGCGCGTGCATGGGTCGAGCGTAGCGGACGGGGCCGTGCGGGTGAGTCCGCTCACGTGAGATGTCCGGGACGTGTCTCACCCATCGGGCAATGGTCACGGAACGCTCGCGGCACCCCGTAGCCTTGCCGTGTGACCGCTACGACTGAGACAACGAGGACTGGCCACTCCTGGCAGTCCCTGCCCGCGGCGCAGCAGCCTGAATGGCCGGACCAAGAGGCTCTGCGCAAGACCCTTGCTGAGCTCGCCTCCTATCCGCCGCTCGTCTTCGCCGGCGAGTGCGACCAGCTGCGCGCCCGGCTCGGCGCCGTGGCACGCGGGGAGGCCTTCCTCCTCCAGGGCGGAGACTGCGCCGAGGCCTTCGACGGCGTGTCGGCGGAGCACATCCGCAACAAGCTGAAGACGCTGCTCCAGATGGCCGCCGTGCTGACGTACGCGGCCTCGGTGCCGGTCGTGAAGGTCGGCCGGATCGCCGGCCAGTACTCCAAGCCGCGCTCGAAGTCGACCGAGACCCGCGACGGCGTGACCCTGCCGGTCTACCGCGGCGACTCGGTGAACGGCTTCGAGTTCACCCCCGAGTCCCGGATCCCGGACCCGGAGCGGCTCAAGCGGATGTACAACGCGTCCGCCGCGACGCTGAACCTGGTGCGCGCCTTCACCACCGGTGGTTACGCCGACCTGCGCCAGGTGCACGCCTGGAACCAGGACTTCGTGCGCAACTCGCCGGCCGGCCAGCGCTACGAGCAGCTCGCCCGGGAGATCGACAACGCCCTGGCGTTCATGAACGCCTGCGGGGTGGCCCCGGAGGAGTTCAAGACCGTCGAGTTCTTCTCCTCGCACGAGGCGCTGGTGCTCGACTACGAGACCGCGCTGACCCGCGTGGACTCGCGCACCGGTGAGCTGTACGACGTCTCCGGCCACATGGTGTGGATCGGCGAGCGCACCCGCCAGCTGGACCACGCGCACATCGAGTTCGCCTCCAAGATCCGCAACCCGATCGGGGTCAAGCTCGGCCCGACCACCTCGGTGGACGAGGCGCTCACCCTGATCGAGAAGCTGGACCCGGAGCGCGAGCCCGGCCGGCTGACCTTCATCACCCGGATGGGTGCGGGCAAGGTCCGCGACCACCTGCCCACCCTGGTGGAGAAGGTCACCGCCTCCGGCGCCAAGCCGGTGTGGATCTGCGACCCGATGCACGGCAACACCTTCGAGGCCTCCAGCGGCCACAAGACCCGCCGCTTCGACGACGTCCTGGACGAGGTCAAGGGCTTCTTCGAGGTGCACCGCGCGCTGGGCACCCACCCGGGCGGCATCCACGTGGAGCTGACCGGCGACGACGTCACCGAGTGCGTCGGCGGCGGCGACGAGGTGCTGGTGGACGACCTGCACCAGCGGTACGAGACGGCCTGCGACCCGCGGCTCAACCGCAGCCAGTCGCTGGACCTGGCGTTCCTGGTGGCGGAGATGTACCGCGGCCAGTAGGTCTGACCAGGGCCGATGTGCCCGCGGATGTGACGAAGGCCCCTCCGGATTCGGGATTCCCGAGCCCGGAGGGGCTTTTTCGTACCCGGATCGCCGGGTAAGGTGAGGCTTAGTGAACTAAGGCAAGCCTTAGTCAAGATCCACTCCGTGCCCCAGCCGGCGCTTCACCCCGGGAGAGACCGCGATGTACGTGTGCATGTGCCATGCGGTCACCGAGGACCAGGTGAAGAAGGCGATCGACGGCGGTGCCAACACCCCGCGCCAGATAGCCAAGGGCTGCAAGGCGGGCACGGACTGCGGGTCCTGCGTGCGCCGGATCCAGGCCCTGCTCGGCGAGCACGGCGCCCGGCCCTGCCCGACCGCCCGGCTGGCCGCGAAGCTCGGCCTCGCCGACCCCGAGGTCCAGGACGTGCCCGCGCCGGCCGCCGCGAAGCCGTCCCCGGTCGCGCCGATGGCCCCGGTCGCCCCGGTGCTCCCGCTGCGGGTCGCCTGAGCCGCCCGCGCCCGAGCCCGGGGCGTCGGACTCAGGACTCCGGCTGCTCGATCAGCTGGGCGAGGTAGAGCGCCTCGCCGAGCTTCTCCAGGAGCTCCAGCTGGGTGTCCAGGTAGTCGATGTGGTGCTCCTCGTCGGCCAGGATGGACTCGAAGATGTTCGCCGAGGTGACGTCGTTCTTGGCCCGCATCACGACGATCCCGCGCTTGAGCCGGTCGATCGCCTCGACCTCGACCTGGCGGTCCGCCTCGAACATCTCCTTGACCGTCTGGCCGATCCGGACGTGGAACAGCCGCTGGTAGTTGGGCAGCCCCTCCAGGAACAGGATCCGGTCGGTGAGCGTCTCGGCGTGCTTCATCTCGTCGAACGACTCGTGCCGGGTGTACTTGGCGAGCTTCGTCCAGCCGAAGTTCTCCTGCATCTTGGCGTGCAGGAAGTACTGGTTGATCGCGGTGAGCTCGGCCGTGAGTTGCTCATTGAGGAACTCGATGACCTCCGGGTCGCCCTGCATGGTGCTGCCTCCCTGCGCTACGTCCTGCGGTGAGTCCTGCGCTGCGCATCCTGGCACCGTATCGGGAGGAATTTCCAGTAAGTTCACACTCACTAGGACATGTGTCGGAATATCCGATTTGGGTGATAAGTGGAGGGCGCACGATCGACCATTGGCCCGTACGGGCGGGGCGTGCACCCGGGCCAAGGGGCGCGCGCCGGGGCTCGTCCGCCGTCTGTCACCATGGAGACATGGGTCAGTCCGAACGAGAACCGCTTCCGCCGCCTGACCCGACCCTCCCCCCGGGACAGCGCGCGCAGCGCGGCTGGCCCGCCCTGCACTACGGGCCGGTGCCCCGCTTCAAGCCGCTGACCTGGGACCTCCAGGTGTTCGGGGCCACCGCCTCGGCCGAGAAGCACAGCTGGGACTTCGCCGCCTTCGCCGCCCTGCCGCGCACCACCGTGGTCGCCGACCTGCACTGCGTCACCAAGTTCTCGATGCTCGGCAACGAGTGGACGGGCGTGCCCGCGGCCCTCCTGCTCGACCTGGTGCCCCCCGCGCCCGGCGTCACCCACGTCATGGTCTGGGCCGAGTACGGCTACAGCGCCAACCTGCGGCTGGCCGACTTCGCCGACCCGCACACCCTGCTCGCCACCCACCGCAACGGCGAGGCGCTGACCGCCGAACACGGCTTCCCGGTGCGCCTGGTGGTGCCGCGGCTGTACGCCTGGAAGGGCCCCAAGTGGGTGCGCGCCGTGGAGTACATGCGGGCCGACCGGCGCGGCTTCTGGGAGGAGCGCGGCTACCACAACCAGGCCGACCCGTGGCGCGAGCAGCGCTACTCCTACCAGGAGGAGCCGGGTGACGGACCGCTCCGCTGAGCGGTGAACCCCGCTAGAACAGCGAGAAGTTGACCGTCACCACGGACTTCTGCGGGCGCCGCTCCCCGGCCGTCGGGGACTGGCCGCCCACCTTGCCCATGCCGAGCGTCCAGTCGGTCGAGGCCTTCATGGTGAAGCCCGCCGCCTGCAGCGCCCTCTGGGCGTCGTCCCGGCCCATCCCGGTGACGTCCGGGACCGGCACCATGCCCTTGCTGACCACCAGCGAGACCGCGGCGTTCTCCGGCAGCTGCTGGCCGGCGGCCGGCGTGCTGCTGATCACCGAGCCCTCCGGCACGGTGTCGTTGTAGGTCTGGGTCACCCCGCCCCTGGTCAGCTGGGCGCCGGCCAGCGCGGCGGCCGCGTCGTCCGCGCTCCTGCCGGTGACGTCCGGCACGGCGATCCGCTTGGGACCCTTGGAGAGGGTGACCGTCACCGGGTCGCTCTTGCGGGTGCGCGCGCCCACCCCGGGATCGGTGGAGATCACCTGCCCGGCCGGGACGGACTCGCTGAACACCTCGACGAAGCGGCCGTGCATGCCCTCGCCGTCCAGGACCCGCTGCGCCTGCGAGCGGTCCTTGCCGAGCACGCTCGGCACCGAGCCGTACAGCCCCTCGGAGATCCCGTAGGTGACCCCGCCGACCGCCAGCACCAGGGCGGTCAGCGCGGCCGCCCAGAGCAGCGGCTTGCGCGGGAGCCGGCGCGGTCGGCCGGGCCGCCGGGTCCTGACCGGGGTCGGCTCGTCGTACGGGCGGGGCTCGACCAGCAGCTGGTCCATCAGCTCGGCCGGCACCTCCAGCACGCTGGTGCGCTCGGCCGGCGGGGCGTCGGCGGGCCCGGGGAGCGGCTGGATCACCGAGGTCGGCTCGCTGGTCGGGTAGCGCGGGCTGGGGTGGGTGGAGGCCGGCGGCTCGGCGTCCAGCTCCTCCGGGGTGAGCGTGCGGCGGACCCGCTGGAGGGCGGCGAGCAGCTCCACCGCGTCGTACGGGCGGGCGTCGGCGGCCCGGGCGCAGGCGCCGGCCACTATGGCGTCCAGCGCCGGGGCGACGGCGGGGGCGGTCAGCGAGGGGGCGGGGACGTCCTCGTGCAGGTGCTTGTACATGACCTGGACGGGGTTGTCGCCGGTGTGCGGGCGGCGGCCGGTGAGCATCTCGTACAGCAGGATGCCGGCCGCGTAGACGTCGACCCGCTGGTCGGTGGGGGCGTCCGGGAGGATCTGCTCGGGGGCCAGGTAGGAGACCGTGCCCATGACGGTGCCGCCGGTGGCGGTGCTGGTCGAGGTGGGCGCGCCGTCGGCGCTGCCGAGCACCCGGACCAGGCCGAAGTCGGCGACCTTGACCAGGCCGCTCCCGGTGATCAGCACGTTCTCCGGCTTGACGTCCCGGTGGACCAGCCCGGCCCGGTGGGCGGCGCCGAGGGCGGCGAGCACCGGCTCCAGGACGTCCAGCGCGGCCCGGACGGACAGCGCGCCGCGGTCGCGCAGCAGGTCGCGCAGGGTGCGGCCGGGCACGTACTCCATGGCGAGGAAAACGTTTCCGCCGTCCGCGCCCTGGTCGAAGACGTTGACCACGTTGGGGTGGGTGAGCTTGGCGACCGCCTTGGCCTCGCGGATGAAGCGGGCGGTGAAGCCCTCGTCCCCGGCGAGCTGGGGGTGCATCACCTTGAGGGCGACCACCCGGTCCAGCCGGGTGTCGGTGGCCCGGTACACGGTGGACATCCCGCCGGTCGCGATGCGCTGCTCGACCCGGTACCGGTTGTCGAGCACGGTGCCGATCAGGGGGTCGTGCAGTGCCATGTCCACTCGGGGGAGTCTAGTGCGGCGGGCGGGGGCCGGTCCCGGCGGACACCGCCTCCGGGACCGGCTTGTGACATCCGCGACGGGTTCAGAACGCGGGCCGCTCGCGGGTGTCCAGGTCGGCGCGGCCGGCCATCGCCGAGGAGGCCTCGGCGTGGAAGCGGCGCGGGATGCGGCCGGCCCGGTGGGCGAGCCGGCCCGCCTCGGCGGCGTGCCGCATCGCCTCGGCCATCAGCACCGGGTCCTGGGCCCGGGTCACCGCGGAGGCGAGCATCACCGCTGCGCAGCCCAGCTCCATCGCCAGCGCGACGTCGGAGGCGGTGCCGGCGCCCGCGTCCAGGATCACCGGGACGCCCGCACTCTCCACGATCAGCTGGAAGTTGTGCGGGTTGCGGATGCCCAGCCCGGAGCCGATCGGCGAGCCCAGCGGCATGATCGCCGCACAGCCGACGTCCTCCAACTTGCGGGCCAGCACCGGGTCGTCGTTGGTGTAGGGGAGCACCGTGAAGCCGTCGTCGACCAGCGTCTCGGCGGCCTCCAGGGTCTCGATCGGGTCCGGCAGCAGGGTCCGCTCGTCGGCGATCACCTCCAGCTTCACCCAGTCCGTGCCGAGCGCCTCGCGGGCCAGCCGGGCGGTCAGCACCGCCTCGCCGGCGGTGAAGCAGCCGGCCGTGTTGGGCAGCACCCGGATGCCGTTGCGGGTCAGCACGTCCAGGACGGAGCCCTGGGTGCTCGCGTTCACCCGGCGCATAGCCACGGTGGTCAGTTCGGTGCCGGAGACGAGCAGGGCGCGCTCCAGGACCTCCAGGCTCGGCGCGCCGCCGGTGCCCATGATGAGCCGGGAGGAGAAGGTCGTCCCGGCGATGGTCAGCAGGTCGTCGGCCATGGTTCAGCCTCCCTGGACGGCGGTCAGGATCTCGATCCGGTCGCCGCTGCCCAGCGTCGTCCCGGGCCACGAACCGCGCGGCACCACGGCCTCGTTGAGCGCGGCGGCGACGCCGGTGTTGGCGGCGCTGACGGTGGCCACCAGTGCGGCGAGGGTGGTGGCGGCGGGCACCCGGCGGGGCTCGCCGTTGACGGTCAGGGCGATCTCGTTCGGGGCGGTCTCGTTCGGGGCGGTCTCGGTCATGCGCAGGCCTTCGCGACGGGGGTTTCGGGGGAGAACCGGGTCGGCGTGAACGGCCGTGCCAGGTCGGGGACTTCGCCGGTCGCCAGGTAGTCGGCGAGCAGGTCGGCGGTGACCGGGGTGAGCAGCACGCCGTTGCGGTAGTGGCCGGTGGCGGCGACCAGTCCGGGCAGTGCGGTCGGGCCCAGCAGCGGGGCGTTGTCCGGCGAGCCGGGGCGCAGCCCGGCGGAGGTCTCGCGCAGCGGGAGTTCGGTGATACCCGGTACCAACTCGTGCGCGTCGCGCAGGAGTTCGTACACCCCGCCGGCGGTGACGGTGGTGTCGTAGCCCTGTTCCTCGGTGGTCGCGCCGATCACCAGCTCGCCGTTCTCCCGGGGGACGAGGTACAGGTGCTGCCCGCGCACCACCGCGCGGACGTTGCGGGACAGGAACGGCCGGTAGGCCTCCGGGACGTGCAGCCGGACGATCTGCCCCTTCACCGGGCGCACCGCGGGCAGTACGCCCTCGGGCAGGCCGGGCAGCCGGTGGCTGTGCGGGCCGGCGGCGAGGACCACCTGCTCGGCGGCCAGGGACTCCCCGTCGTCCAGCCGGGCGCCGACCGCGCGGCCGCCGTCCACCAGCAGCTCGACGGCCTCGGCCCGGTGCAGCCGGACGCCGGCCCGCTCGCAGGCGGCGACCAGGGCGGTGAGCAGCCGGCGCGGATCCACCTGGTGGTCGTCCGCGACGTGCAGGCCGCCGCGCACGCCGGGGGCGAGCATCGGCTCCAGTCGGCGGGCCTCCCGGCCGGTCAGCCAGCTGGAGTCCAGGCCCAGCCGCAGGTGGAAGGCGTGCAGTTCGCGCAGTTCCGCGCGGTCGTCGGAGTCCAGCGCGACGGCGATGGTGCCGCACCGGCGGTAGCCGGTGTCCAGGCCGCCGCTGGCCTCGGTGAGCTCGGCGGCGAAGGACTCGTACCGCCGGTTGGAGGCCGTCCCCAGGTGCAGCAGCGGCTCCTCGCCGTACTGCAGCTCGGTGACCGGGGCGAGCATCCCGGCGGCGACCCCGGCCGCCCCCCGGCCGTGGCCGGGGTCGACCACGATCACGTTCCGCAGCCCGCGTTGCGCGGCGCGCCAGGCGACCGCGAGGCCGATGACGCCCCCGCCGATCACCAGCACGTCGGCGCGGCTGCCCGATGGCATGCGTGACAAAGCTGCTCTTCTCCCTTCGCCGGTATGACCCGGATCAGGTTCGGACGGTCGCAGGCCGTGCCAGCCCGCCTCTCAGCCCGGTCCGCCGGGCTCCCGTGTGGTGCGTCCACCTTAACTCCGGGGATCGGCCCGCCCGAAGGGCCGTGCGAGGCGTGAGACGGGGCCGCCCGCCCGGCTCCGCGGATGAGCGGCTCAGAGCCGGTTCAGCGGCGCTGGGTACAGTGGCGGGCGTGGCAGAGCTGAGCGGAACGGATCGGGTGGTCGTCGTCGTCGGGGCCGGGCTGGCCGGGGCGCAGTGCGCCCTGCAGCTGCGGCAGGGCGGCTGGCGGGGGCGGATCGTCCTGGTCGGCGAGGAGCGGCACGCGCCGTACGACCGGCCGCCGCTCTCCAAGGACGTGCTGCTCGGCAAGGCCGACGCCACCACCCTGGACATCGACTACGGGCGGCTCGGCATCGAGCTGCTCACCGGCCGCCGGGCCACCGGGCTCGCCCCCGACGTGCTGCACACCGACGGCGGGGACCTCCCGTACGACGCGCTGGTGATCGCCACCGGCGCCACCCCGCGCGCCCTGCCCGGGGCCGAGCGCGCCCATCTGCTGCACACCCTGGACGACGCCCTGGCGCTGCGCGCGCTGCTGCGCCCCGGCCTGCGGCTGGTGCTGGTCGGCGCGGGCTGGATCGGCGCCGAGGTGTCCACGGCCGCGCGGCAGGCCGGCTGCGAGGTCACCGTGGTCGAGGCCGGTCCGGCGCCGGTGCCGGGCGCGCTGCCGACCGGGGTCGGCTCGGCGATGGCCGCCTGGTACGCCGAGGCCGGGGTCGACCTGCGCTGCGGGGTCGGGGTGGCCGCCGTCGAGCCGGGGGCGGTACTGCTGGCCGACGGCTCCCACCTGCCCGCCGACGAGGTGGTGGTCGGCATCGGCGCCCGGCCCGCGACCGGCTGGCTGGCCGGCTCGGGCGTCGAGCTGGACGCCTCCGGCGCGGTCGTGGTGGACGGGCGGCTGCGCACCGGCCTGCCCGGGGTGTTCGCGGCCGGGGACTGCGTCAGCTACCCGTCGGCCCGCTCCGGCGCCCGGCTGGCCGTCCAGCACTGGGACCACGCGCTGCAGTCCGGCTCCGCCGCGGCCGCCGCCGTGCTCGGGGCGGACACGTCGTACGACCCGGTGCCGTACTTCTGGTCGGAGCAGTTCGGGCGGATGGTCCAGTACGCCGGCCGGCACGCCGAGGGCGACGAACTGCTGTGGCGCGGCAGCCCGCAGGAGTCCGCGTGGTCGGTGCTCTGGCTGCGCGACGGGGTGCCGAGCGCGCTGCTGGCCGTGGACCGGCCGCGCGACCTCACCCAGGGCCGGAAGCTGATCGAACGCGGTGCGGTGCTCGACCGGGCGCTCGCCGCGGACCCCTCGGTGGCGCTCAAGGGAGCCGTCGCCGGGTAGCACTTGGTGCGCGGCGGGCCGCGGAGGTGGCAGTCTGGTGGCGTGAGTGAGATCGAAAGCAAGATTGAAGCCCTGGTCACCGAGTGGGTGTACCTGCCCGACATCTCGGAGCAGTGGGGGGTCCGGGTCACCGAAGTGCGTGACCTGGTCAAGAACGGTGGCCTGATCGCCGTCCGGCGCGGGCCGAACAAGTCGCTGCAGGTCCCGGCGGCGTTCATCGACGGCCAGGGGCTGGTCAAGCACCTGTCCGGCACCCTGACCGTCCTGCGGGACTGCGGGTACAACGACGTGGAGATCCTGGAGTGGCTCTTCACCGAGGACCCGTCGCTGCCCGGCAGCCCGATCCAGGCGCTCCGGGAGAACCGCGGCACCGAGGTCAAGCGCCGCGCCCAGGCGATGCTGATCTGATGGCGGCGGACACGCTGCGGGCCCGCCTGGCCGACGCCCGGCTCTACCTGTGCACCGACGCCCGGCGCGAGCAGGGCGACCTGGCCGAGTTCCTGGACGCGGCGCTGGCCGGCGGGGTGGACATCGTCCAGCTCCGCGACAAGGGCCTGGAGGCCAAGCAGGAGCTGGCGGCGCTGGAGGTCTTCGCCGACGCCTGCCGCCGGCACGGCAAGCTGCTGGCCGTCAACGACCGCGCCGACGTCGCCCACGCGGCCCGGCCGGACGTGCTGCACCTCGGCCAGGACGACCTGCCGGTACCGGCCGCCCGGGCGATCCTCGGCGAGGACGTGCTGATCGGCCGCTCCTGCCACGCCGAGTCCGAGGTGGACGCGGCGGTCGCCGAGCCCGGCGTGGACTACTTCTGCACCGGCCCGGTCTGGCCGACCCCGACCAAGCCGGGCCGGCACGCGCCGGGCCTCGGCCTGGTCTCGTACGCGGCGAAGCAGGCCACCGACCGGCCGTGGTTCGCGATCGGCGGGATCGACCTCGGCAACCTGGACGAGGTGCTGGCCGCCGGCGCCCGCCGGATCGTCGTGGTCCGGGCCGTCACGGCGGCCGAGGACCCGCGGGCCGCCGCCGCCGAGCTCGCCCGCCGGGTGCGCGCGGCGTAATGCCACCCGGGGCCGCCGCCGTCGCTGGGGCCCGTCTTCGAACTCCCGTCGTTCGCCCGGAGGGCGGGCGGGGCGGCGTTGGGGTGCGTGCATCGCAAGGCGGAGGAGGGAGCCCAATGCAGCGCATTGGCGACCGACGACAACGCGGCGAGGTGCGTGCCCCGGCGTCGGCCCGCAGGCGGGAGTTCGAAGACGGGCCCCTAGTACTTGCGGACGGTGGCGGCCTCGGCCAGGGCCAGCAGCACCGTGCGGGCCCGCTCGTCGGCGAGCGGCGCCGCCGCCAGCGCGGCCAGCGACTCCCGCATCAGCTCCTCGATCCGGGCCTCCACCAGCTCCGGCGCCCCGCTGCGGGCGACCAGCTCGCGCAGCCCGGCGACCTCCTCGGCGGCCAGGTCCGGTGCGCCGAGCCGGGCGTCCAGGTGCCGGGCGTCGGCCTGCGGCAGGCCCCGCATCGCGTGCGCGACCAGCAGGGTGCGCTTGCCCTCGCGCAGGTCGTCCCCGGCGGGCTTGCCGGTGACGGCCGGGTCGCCGAAGACGCCGAGCAGGTCGTCCCGCAGCTGGAAGGCCTCGCCCAGCGGCAGCCCGAACGCGCCGAGCGCCTCGACCAGCTCCGGCCCGGCCCCGGCCAGCAGGGCGCCGACCTGCAGCGGCCGCTCGATGGTGTACTTCGCCGACTTGTAGTGCAGTACGGTCCGCGCCCGTTCCGGCGCGCCCTCGTCGGCGGAGTCGCCGGCCACCGGCTCCAGCACGTCCAGGTACTGGCCGAGCATGACCTCGGTGCGCATCAGGTCGAACCGCGGCTTGGCGGCCAGCACGGCGGCCGGGTCCAGGCCGGAGCGCAGGAACAGCTCGTCGCACCAGATCAGCAGCAGGTCGCCGAGCAGCACCGCGGCCGAGGCGCCGTACTGCTCGCGGTCGCCGCGCCAGCCGCTGTCCCGGTGCAGTGCCTCGAAGCGGCGGTGCACCGAGGGCAGGCCGCGGCGGGTGTCGCTGCGGTCCATCAGGTCGTCGTGCACCAGGGCGCTGGCCTGGAGCAGCTCCAGGGCGGCGGCCGCGTTGGCGATCCCCGCGCCGTCGGCGGGGCCGCCGGCGGCGCGCCAGCCCCAGTAGCAGAAGCCCGGGCGCAGCCGCTTGCCGCCGTCCAGCAGGAAGTCGCGCAGGGCGTCGGCGGCGGGCACCAGCTGCGGCGAGATCGTGCCGAGCAGCGCCGACTGGCCGTCCATGAACGCGGCGAGGGCCGTGTTGACGCGGGTGCGGACGTCCTCCACGTCCATGGGGTTGGCCGGCCGGGTGCTGGACGAGGTCACGATGATGCTCCGCTGGTTCGCTGGGGTGCAGCAAGCGTAGCGGGGCGGCCGGGAACGGATGTGCGAGCGGGGCCGCCGACGGCGCGCGGGGCGGCCGGTGCGGAAGCGGAGGCCTGTCCACTACTTGTCCCGAATCGTGGGATCGAGTTGTCCGGCCCCTTCGGGGGACGGATAACCTGCCAGCATGGCACTCGGCATCGCTTCCACGAGACCGGACCGCGCACAGACGGTCCGCGAACTCCTGGCGGCCGGAAAGCGCTCCTTCTCCTTCGAGTTCATGCCGCCGCGCACGGAGGTCGGCGAGCAGAAGCTCTGGGACGCCATCCGTCGACTCGAACCGCTGGACCCCAACTTCGTCTGCATGACGTACGGCGCCGGCGGCTCCTCGCGCGAGCGCACCGTCAACATGGTCGGCCGGATCGCCACCGAGACCACGCTCACCCCGGTCGCCCACCTGACCGCGGTGGACCACTCGGTCGCCGAACTGCGCAACATCATCGGCCAGTACGCCGACCAGGGAGTGCGGAACGTCCTCGCGGTCCGGGGCGACCCGCCCGGCGACCCGATGGGCGAGTGGGTCCGTCACCCGGACGGCGTCACCTACGCCTACGAGCTGGTGGAGCTGATCAAGGGCATCGGCGACTTCTGCGTCGGCGTCGCGGCCTCGCCGAACATGCACCCGCGCTCGGCCGACTGGGACGAGGACATCCGGCACTTCGTCGCCAAGGTCCGCTCCGGCGCGGACTACGCGATCACCCAGATGTTCTTCGAGGTCGACGACTACCTGCGCTACCGCGACCGGGTCGCCGCCGCGGGCTGCCCGACCCCGATCATCCCGGAGATCATGCCGGTGACCAACGCCAAGCAGCTGGAGCGCTTCCCGCAGCTCAGCGGCTCGGCCTTCCCGGCGGAGCTGGAGGCCCGGCTGCGGGCCGTCATCGACGACCCGGTGGCGCTGCGCGCGATCGGCATCGAGCACGCCACCACGATGGCCGAGCGGCTGCTCGCGGAGGGCGCGCCCGGCCTGCACTTCATCACGCTCAACCACTCGACGGCGACGCTGGAGATCTACCAGAACCTGGGGCTGCACCAGCGCTGATCACCGCTGTTCACGGGCCCGTCACCGCCGTCCGGTGGCGGGCCCGGTCGTGTGCGGCCGGTGCCGCCGACGGCGGGAACGCGATGCGGTACCCCGGCCGTTGAACCGGTACAGTCGCCGCACACGCGCGGCCGGCGCGGGCACGCGACTGGAGGTAGCGCGCGGATGGGCATCGGATACCTGCTGCTGTACGTCGCGTTGGCGGTGGTGGCGCTCTGGCTGGTCGCCGAGGTGCTGCTGCAGAACCGGGCGCCGGTGCACTGGCGGGCCCTCGCCCTGGCCGGCTTCCTCGGGGTGGCCGTCGGGATGGGCCTCGACTCGGTCGTGGTGATCGGTGCCGGAGCGGCCCTGTTCGCGGTCGGCCAGACCTTCGTCACCCTCTCGGTCAAGAAGGGCTACCAGGCCGGCTGGTCCCTGCGCAACGCCGACGGCAGCCTGCCCGGCCCGCTCGCCAAGGTGCCCCTGCTGGGCGCCCTGACCGGCGGCGCGGCGGTCGCGGCCGCGGCGGCCGAGGAGAAGCGGGTCGGCGAGGTCAGCGCGGTCGAGGAGACCCCGGCCCCGGACACCGCCCCGGCCTCCGCCCCGGTCGCCGAGGACGTCCCGGAGGTCGAGCAGACCGCCGCCTTCGAGATGCGGGAACTGGCCCAGGACGGCGTCTACGCCCCCTCCTACTACGAGCAGCCGCAGGCCCAGCAGCAGCCGCAGGACTCGTACGCCCCGGCCTACCAGCCCGGCTACGAGCAGCAGCAGTGGCAGCAGCCCCAGCAGCAGCCCGCCTACGCCTACGACCAGCAGCAGTCCTACGGCGGCTACCCGCAACAGCAGCAGGACCCGTACGGCGGCTACCAGCAGGCCCAGGACCCGTACGCGGGCTACCAGCAGCAGCACCAGCAGGCCTGGGACCCGAACGCCCAGCAGCAGCACCAGCCGCACGAGCAGCAGCAGTGGCAGCCCCAGCCCGATCAGCTCGACCAGCACGGCCAGCACGCTCAGGGCGTCCCGCAGCAGCCGGGCTACGACCAGAACTACGGCTACCAGCAGCAGAACACCTGGCACCAGGGCTGACCGGCCCGGCCCGGCGTCACGCCGGGCCGATCAGCCCGGCGGCGATGCAGGCCGACATGCCGGCCCGGGACAGGCCGCCGCCCGGGTGGGCGTTGCCACCGACCAGCAGCAGCCCGGGGACGGGCGACTCGTTGGCGGTGCGCAGCCACCGGCCCGCGGCGCCGGCCAGGGCGGGCCGGGCGACGGCGCCGGCGGGGGCGCCGGTCTCCCGACGGGTGTCCTCGGGCGTGCGCACCACCCGCCACAGGACCCGCTCGCGCAGGCCCAGACCGGCCGCGTCGACGTGGGCGAGCAGCTGGTCGGCGTAGCGGTCGGCGACCCCGGGGGCGGTCCAGTCGAACCCGTCCAGGGCCGGGACCGTCGCGGTCAGCACCACGGACTCGTGGGCGTCGTCGGGGCGCAGCGCCGGGTCGTCCGGGCGCAGCACCTGCACGGTGGGGCGGTCGCACAGCGGGCCGGCGCCGGTCAGCGCGGCCTCCTCCGCCGCCGGGTCGGCCGCGTGCACCACCGTGCGGTGCGCGGTGCCCTCCGGGCGCGCCCCGCGCAGGGCCAGCAGCACGCCGAACCGGCCGGGCACCCCGCGCGGCTCCCACCGCTCGGCCGGCCGCCCGGGCCACTCGGCGAGGCCGTGGTGGTGCAGCGCGCCCGCGTCCATCGCGGAGACCACCAGCTCGGCGTCGATCCGCCCGTCCGCCGTCTCCACCCCGCAGGCCCGGCCGCCCTCGACGAGCACCCGGGTGACCGGGGTGTCGAAGCGGAAGTCGACCTTGCGCAGCTCGCAGCGCCGGAACACGGCGTCGGCCAGGGCCCGCAGGCCGCCCCGGACGTACCAGACGCCGAAGGACTGCTCCATGTACGGCAGTACGGTGGCCCCGGCCGGGGCGTCGCCGGGGGCGAAGCCGTACCGGACGGCGGCCTCGGTGAGCAGCGCGGTCAGCCCGGGGTGGCCGCCGAGCTCGCGGGCGGCCACGTCCCGCAGGGTCCACGGCCGGGGGCGGCGCAGCCGGGCCAGGCCGGTGGGCGGCGGGACGGGGTACGGGTCGGCGCCCAGGAAGGCGTGGTCGGCCGGGAGCGGCTCCTCCAGCAGTGGGCGGCGGGTCGCCTCCCAGACCGTCCGGCCGTTGTTCATCACCGCGCTCCAGCGGGCACCGGAGCCCGCGCCGAAGGCGGTGTCCAGGGCCTGGCCGACGCCGCCGCGGGAGGCGTTGGGCAGGGTGACGACGGTCCCGTCGGGGAACACGTGCCGGCTCTCCGGCTCCACCGGCGCCAGCTCGACCAGCTGCTCCAGCGGCTCCTTGCCGGTCTTGAGCGCGAGGTCGCGGTAGACGGCCGGCAGCGGCAGCAGACCGGGACCGGTGTCGAAGGCGAAGCCGTCGCGCTCGTACCGGCCGACCATGCCGCCGTAACTGCCGCCCGCCTCGCAGACCGTCACCCGGTGACCGATGGTCGCCAGCCTGGAGGCCGCCGCGAGCCCGCTCATACCTGCGCCGATGATGACGATCCGTGCCATGGCCTGATTTTAGGTGCGACCCGCGTACGCTCCGGACGCGGCCTTGGCGGCCTTGCGCTCGCGGCGGCGGGCCCGGAAGGCGCGGATCCTGCTGACCGCCAGCCAGACCAGCAGCAGACCGGCCAGCAGCAGGACGGCGGAGATCGAGGCGGCCGCCCAGGGGTGGAAGATCGCCAGGGTGACCAGGCCGGCCACCGAGAGGTCCTCGGTCAGGCTGACCACGATGTTGCTGAACGGCTCCGGCGTGGTGTTGACGGCCATCCGCAGCGAGGCCTTCACCAGGTGGGTGACCAGCGCGGTGGTGCCGCCCATCGCCCCGGCCGCGACCTCGCTGAGCGAGCCCGGGTCGGCGCTCGCGATCAGCACGCCGACGACGGCACCGGCGATCGGCCGGATCACGGTGTGCACGGCGTCCCAGACGGTGTCCACGTACGGGATCTTGTCGGCGACCGCCTCCAGCAGGAACAGCACGGCCGCCGCGACCAGCACGTCGGTGCGCTCCAGCGCGTGCGGCACCGACTCCGCGCCGGCGAACCGGCCCAGCAGGCCGAGCAGCAGCACCACCGCGTACGCGTTGATGCCGCTGGCCAGACCGCTGGTGAAGATCAGCGGCAGGACCGTCATCGCGTCCCCCTCCTCGTTCTCGCGGGCCTCGCGACCCCGTCCGGGCCGCCCGGCCCCGCCGTACCGTACCTGGAGCCGGGACGCCCCGGGCCGCCGCCGCGGTTCCGCTCCGGGGCGCCGCGGCCGACTGAGTACGGGTACTCAGTTCCGCGGTTGAGTACGACAGCGGATGGCCTCCGACCTGCTGGGACGGGAGAGTGGTGGCACCCGGGAGGGCGGCGCGTCGGGCGCCGGCCGCCCGGGCGGCGGATCCGTCCGTCCCCCTGGCCGGGAGGGCCCGGGGGGTGGTGCCGGGTCCGCGTCGGGCGCCGGTCACGGGCCCCGCACCGCCGACACGGGGCGGCGGAGCGGGCCGGGGGGAGACCGGTGACCGAACGGGGGAAACGGGGGGAAGCGGGGGGAACGGGGGAGATCGCACCGCCGCCCGGTGGGGGCGGGCGGGGCGACAGCAGACGGCGGCGGGCGCGGACCGGGGGGACCGCGCCCGCTGCCGCTGCGTCCTTCCCGGAGCCGGTTGTCAGTGGTGCCGGTCACGATGGAGGAGCACGGACCACCCGGTCCGGGCGCTGCCTCGGAACGGGGGAGACCATGACCATCAGCCATCCTGAGCCCGTCACCGCCCGCCTCCACTCCGCCGCCCTGCCACCCACCCCGTCCATCCCGCCCACCCCTGGCTCCGCCGGGCGGGACGTCCACCCCGTACTGCGCCGGGCCGCCGCGCCACCGGCCGCCCTCGACCTGCTCGCCGACGCCCACCGCACGCTCGCCCGCGCCCGCGTGCTGGAGGATCCGCTGGAGCGCTACGCCACCGCGCACCTGGCCGCGCTGCGCACGGTGGCTGCCGTACTGGCCGTCCGCGGTCGGCCGGAGAAGAACCCGCGCCGGCGGAAGGCCATCCGCAGCGCCTGGGAGGTGCTGCCCGAAGTCGCCCCCGAACTGGCCGAGTGGGCGCTCTACTACGGCGCCGGCGCCCGCCGCCGGGCCGCCGCCGAGGCCGGCATCCGGGGCGCCGCCTCGGCCCGCGACGCCGACGACCTGATCCGCAACTCCGCGCTGTTCCTGCGCCTGGTCGAGCGGCTGCTCGGCCTGCGCCCGGCCCCGCCCGCACCCCGGCTGCCGCTCGACGGGGACGAGCCGCCCGGCGCGGGCGGAGCGGCCGCGCGGCAGGCTTAAGGTGGAGGCATCCTGATCGATCTGCACGTGCCAAGGAGCCCGACCGTGTACCCGACGCGTCCCCGCAGTGCCCTGCGTACCGCCGTGGTCTGGGAGGTGGTACGGGCAGCCCTGGAGAAGCGGGCGGCCGAGCTGGACCAGCCGGTGCTCGACGTGGTCGACACCGGCGGCGGCACCGGCAACTTCGCCGTGCCGGTGGCCAAGCTCGGCCACCGGGTCACCGTGGTCGACCCGAGCCCGGACGCGCTGTTCGCGCTGGAGCGCCGGGCCGCCGAGGCCGGGGTGACGGACCTGGTCCGGGCCGTCCAGGGCGACACCCAGACGCTGCCCGAGCTGGTCGCCCCCGGCACCGTGGACGCGGTGCTCTGCCACGGCGTGCTGGAGGTCGTGGACGACCCGGCCGAGTCGCTCGGCAGCCTGGCCGCCACCCTGCGCAAGGGCGGCCTGGTCAGCCTGCTGGCCGCCAACCGCAACGGCGCCGTGCTGGCCCGCGCGCTGGCCGGCCACTTCAACGAGGCCCGTACGGTGCTCTCCGCCGAGGACGGGCGCTGGGGCGAGCAGGACCCGATGCCGCGCCGCTTCACCGGTGAGGAACTGGGCCGACTGGCCGAGGGCGCGGGCCTGCGGGTGGAGTCGGTGCACGGCGTCCGGGTCTTCGCCGACCTGGTGCCCGGGGTCCTGGTGGACACCGAGCCGGGCGCCATGGAGGCGCTGCTCAAGCTGGAGGAGGCCGCTGCCGCGCAGCCCGCCTTCCACGCCGTGGCCACCCAGCTGCACCTGCTGGCCACCCTCGCCTGACCCCGCCCGGAGCCCCCGCGGCACCCGTCCGCCGCCGTCCGGTCCGCGCACCGTCCGGCGGCGGTTCGCTTACCGGACGACCCCCGGACACCCGCCCCTCGCCCGGCTGTGCGCCGGATCATCCCCGGCTCCGGGCCGATTCCATCGGGTCGGGCACTTGTCCGATCCGTCCGGCGTTGACCCGGGTGCGGCCCCGCCCGGTCGAAGTGGCCCGTCCCACGCGGCGCAGACCACTCCGTAACGGGGCCCCGGACCGTATGATCTGGGTAAAGCCGGTAAGCATGACAGCCGGATGCGTGGGGCATATGGACGACACGGGCCGGGTCCCCCGCACGGGCGTCCGACCGTGTGCCCAAGGCTGATTGGACTGGCCTCTCCGACCGGGGAGGCGGACCGGTCGCACCCGCGACCGACGAGTAGGAGGACTCCGTGCCGCTCTCGGAGCACGAGCAGCGACTGCTCGACCAGATGGAGCGAGCGCTGTATGCCGAAGATCCCAAATTCGCGTCAGCGCTTGAGGGAACCGGGCTGCGCACCTTTACCCGTCGGCGGGTCTACCTGGCCGTCGCCGGCTTCGTGGTGGGGATCGGTCTGCTGATGGGCGGCATGGTCGTTCCGGACCAGATCTGGGTCAGCGTCGTCGGTTTCCTGGTGATGCTCGGGTGCGCGGTGTTCGCGGTGACCGGCTGGCGCCGGGCGCCCGCGGGCCAGGGCTCCGGCCCCCGGCAGGCCGCGGCCCCGCGCCGCAAGGCCGGGATGATGGACCGGGTGGAGCAGCGCTGGCAGCGCCGCCGGGACGAGCAGACCGGCGGGTTCTGAGCCGCAGGGCCGGTCGGGACGTCGAGGACGTCGAGGACGTCGAGGACGGACGAGGCGTCGAGGACAGACGACGAGAGCCGGGGCGGGCAGTCGACCGACTGCCCGCCCCGGCTCTCGCGTTGCCTCAGGACTCCGGGGTGGACCCCTTGCGCCGGCCGGTCAGCCGCCGCACCGGACCGGCGACCGCCTCGGCGGCCCGGCCCGCCCGGGTGGCCACGGCCGCCCGGGCCGCCCGCGCCGTGTCGGAGGTCCGCCACCACAGCTGGGCCGAGGACGGCGGCAGCAGCAGGGCCCGCAGCCGCCCGGCCCGGCCGGCCCCGGCCCACAGGGCCCGCCGGGCGGTGCGGACGTCGGCGGCCAGCGGGGCCGTGGTGACCTGCCCGGCCGGGGCGTAGAGCACCCGCTCGGTGGCCAGCGCCAGCCGTCCGGCGGCGGCCGCCGCGTCCGCGTCCAGGTCCGCCGTCTCGGTGATCCGCCGGGCGGCCGAGCGCGGGGTGCGTGACTCGTCCGGGGGAATTCCGACGTCCCAGGCGGAATCCACCAGCTCGTCCCAGGCGGCCAGCACCTGGGCGTCGGTGAGCTCGCCCGGGCCGTCCCCGCCGGGCCGGCGCCGCCCTCCGCCGCCGAGCCGGCGGCGTCGTACGGCGGTCCGCCAGAACATCGGTACGAGCAGCAGCGCGATCAGCACCACCACGACGGCCAGGGTGCCGAGCACCTGGCCGGACAGCAGCCAGGACTCGTCGGCGGTCCGGCCGGCCGCCTTGCTCTTGGACCCGCAGTCGCCCAGCTGGCGCTGCTTGGCGGTGCAGTCGGAGCTCTGGGACGGCGCCGGGACGGCGGCCGAGCTGGTCGCCGCGGCGGTCGGCGCCTGGGAGGGCGCCGTGGTCGGGGCGCTGGACGCCTCGCTGTAGCGGGCCGGGACGCCCCGGCTCGGGGTCGGCTCGAAGCGCATCCAGCCGTAGCCGGAGAAGTACAGCTCGGGCCAGGCGTGGTACATCCGGCCGCTGACCGAGTAGACGTTGTCGCCCTTGTTGTCGCCGGGGGTGAAGCCGACCGCGACCCGGGCCGGGATCTTCAGCACCCGGGCCATCGCCGCCATGGTGGAGGCGAAGTGCACGCAGAAGCCGCGGCGGTCGCGCAGGAAGACCGCGATCGCGTTGCTGCCGGTGCCGCCCTCGACCGAGGTGTCGTACTTGAACCCCGGGCCGGTGAAGAAGTTCACCAGCGCCGTCGCCCGGTCGTAGTCGCTGCGCGCGTTGGCGGTGACCGCCCTGGCCTGCTCGGCGACCACGGCCGGCAGGTCGGACGGGACGGCGGTGTAGCGGTCCCGGATGTCCTGCGGGGCGAGCGGCGCGGTGCGCAGCTCGTCCGCGGTGGGCCGCAGGTCCAGCGTGCTGACGTGGTAGCGCAGGCCGCTGATCGCCTTGTCGTTGGTCGGCAGGACGGTGCGGGTGATCGGGTCGAGCTTCCACTCGTTGCGGTTGGGGACCTGGACGGAGGCGGCCGGGTACGGCATCGGCAGCCAGCTGTTCTGCAGGCCGTTGCTGATCTGGAAGTCGCCCTCGATCCGGGGGACGTTGGTGACCCGCAGGCCCTCGGGAGTGGGCAGGGTGGCCGGGAGGTCGCTGACCACCGTGCTGCCGAGCTTCCAGTTGGTGCCGTCGAACTGGTCCAGCGAGCCGGTGCGCAGGTAGGTCTGGTCGGCGAGGTCGCTCTCCAGGGTGTAGGTGAGCAGCTCGTTGTCGGACGGCTTGCTGATCGCCGCCTCCAGGCTGACCAGCGGGTCGAGGCTGGTGGCCACGCTCCCGGCGGCGCCGTGCCCGGACGACCCGCCGGACGAGCCCGAGTCGAGCAGCCCGAGGTCCCAGCGCGGCAGGAAGACCGGCAGCAGCAGGGCCAGGGCCAGCGCCAGGACGCCGACCTGCTGGCCGCCCTGGCTGATCCGGCTGGAGGTGACCGTGCCGCGCGCGCTGCCGCGGAAGACCCGGCCCCAGCGGGAGACCCGGTCCTCGCCCTCGGCGAACAGCAGCAGCAGGTAGCCGGCCGAGGCGAAGCCGAACCAGACCCAGCTGCCGTGGTCCCCGGCGACGCCGTTGCCGATCGAGTACAGCGCCAGCAGCGGCAGCCCGGCCAGCGCCGAGCGCCGGTAGGTCACCGCGATGGTGTCCACCAGCACGGCGATCAGGCCGACCGAGGAGACCAGGATCAGCCGCAGGCCCGCGGTCGGCGGCGCCGGGAGGGCGTACTGGCTGATGTCGTCCAGACCGGCGGAGAAGACCTGGCTGAGCATCCGCATCGCGGGCGCCCCGGGCAGCACCCCGCCGGTCAGCCCGGACCCGGCGAAGCCGAACAGCATCAGCAGGAGCAGCACCAGCACCTGGGCCACCGGGACCGACCAGCGGTACAGCGGGGAGCGGCGCAGGCCGGCGCCGACCGCCGAGATCACGGCGATCACCAGGAAGGCGTAGGTGAGCCAGCTGCGGATGGTCAGCAGCGGCAGCAGGCACAGCGAGGCGAGGGCGGTGGCCAGCGCCGAGTAAACGGTCAGTTTGGCCCGGGTGGTCACGCGCCGGCCTCATCTCGGTAGGGGGCGGTGGTCTTGGCGCCGTCGGCGGACCGCCACAGGTCCGGCACGGAGTCGCCCGCCCGGACCGGCAGGACCGTCCAGCCGGCCGCGCGCAGCTCCCGGACCCGCTCGCGGAACTCGTCGCCGCCGGTGTCGGGGGCGAGCATCCGCACACCGGCCCAGGTGCCGGTGTCGAGCAGGAAGGCGATCGCCCCGCCGGTGCGGCCGCGCAGCCGGGCCAGCCGGGTGGCCTGCGCCGCATCCAGGTCGCCGAGGACGGCCACCAGCAGACCCTCGCCGGCGGCCCGCAGCGGCTCCTCGGCGCGGGACAGCCCGGCGCCGTCCGACAGGTCGGCGACCGCGAGGGCGTCCAGGATCAGCCCGGAGGTGTCGGCGGCGACGTTGTGGCCGCCGCTGCCGGGCCCGGGCACCCAGTGCCCGGTGTCGGTGAGCAGCTGGGTCTGGTAGCCGCGCTCCAGCAGGTGCACGGCGACGGAGGCGGCGCAGCTGACCGCCCACTCGAAGGAGGACGCGGGGCCGCTGCCCCGGTGGGCCACCTCGCGGGTGTCCAGCAGGACGGTGGCGCGGGCCTTCTGCGGCTGCTCCTCGCGGCGCACCATCAGCTCGCCGTACCGGGCGGTGGAGCGCCAGTGCACCCGGCGCAGGTCGTCGCCGGGCCGGTACTCGCGCAGGATCACGTCGTCGTCGCCGGCCAGCGCCAGGGTGCGGGCGTGGCTCTCGCCCTGGCCGATCCACTCGCCGCGGAGCCGCACCTGCGGCAGCGCCAGGACCTGCGGGACGACGGTGAGCACGTCGGAGGCGGCGAAGGCGCGGTTGACCTCGCACATCCCGAACGGGTCGGACAGCCGCAGGTGCAGCGGCCCGAGCAGGTAGCGGCCGCGCAGGTCGGAGCGGACCCGGTAGGAGACCTCGCGGAAGCCGCGCGGCTCGACCCGGTCGAGCACGAACCGCGGCCGCGGCCCGAGCACGTACGGGACCTTGTCCTCCAGGAGCAGCAGCCCGGTGGGCACCCGGGAGACGTTGTCCACCCGCAGGTGGACCCGGGCCTCCTGGCCGGCGATCGCCCGGTGCGGGCTGAGCCGGCGTCCGCTGGCCACCCGGTACCGGGTGTTGGCGACCACCGCGGCGGCGGCCAGCGGCAGGGCGGTGAGCAGGACGCCGACCCGCAGCAGCGCGTCCTGGTCGAGCAGGTAGGCGCAGACCACCGCGGTCAGACCGGCCGCGAGGAAGGAGCGGCCCCGGGTGGTGAGGCCGTGCAGTCCGGCCCGCAGCCCGCCCGTTCCGTCGGATGAGGCCACCTCAGCCCCTCCGGACGGCCGGGCCGCCCTGCGGCCGGGGCAGCGGCAGCCGGGCGACCAGGTCGGTCACGATCTGCTCGGCGGTGCGGCGGCCGAGCTGGGTCTCGGCGGTCGGCATCAGGCGGTGCGCCAGGACCGGGACGGCCAGCCGCTGGATGTCGTCCGGGGTGACGTAGTCGCGACCGTCCAGCGCGGCGGCGGCGCGGGCGGCCCGGACCAGGTGCAGGGTGGCGCGCGGCGAGGCGCCCAGCCGCAGTTCGGGGCTGGTGCGGGTGGCGCCGACCAGGTCGACGGCGTAGCGGCGGACCGGGTCGGCGATGTGCACGGTGCGGACCAGCTCGACCAGCTTGAGGATGTCGGCGGCGTGCGCGACCGGCTGGAGGTCGGCCAGCGGGTTGGCACCGGCGTGCACGTCGAGCATCGCGAACTCGGCCTCGGGGCTGGGGTAGCCGATCGAGACCCGGGCCATGAAGCGGTCCCGCTGGGCCTCCGGGAGGGGGTAGGTGCCCTCCATCTCGACCGGGTTCTGGGTGGCCACGACCATGAACGGCGAGGGCAGCTCGTAGCTGGTGCCGTCGATGGTGACCTGGCGCTCCTCCATCGACTCCAGCAGCGCGGACTGGGTCTTCGGCGAGGCGCGGTTGATCTCGTCGCCGACCACGATCTGGGCGAAGATCGCGCCCGGGCGGAACTCGAAGTCGTGCTGCTGCTGGTCGTAGATGTTGGTGCCGGTGACGTCCGAGGGCAGCAGGTCGGGGGTGAACTGGATGCGGCGCACGGTGCAGTCCACGGACTTGGCGAGCGCCTTGGCCAGCATGGTCTTGCCGACGCCGGGCACGTCCTCCAGCAGCAGGTGGCCCTCGGCGAGCAGGACGGTCAGGGCGATCCGGACGGCCTCGGGCTTCCCCTCGATCACGCTCTCGATGTTGGCGCGGACCCGGTCCACGACCGCCGCGAGCTCCGGGAGCCCGACCGGACGGTACCCGTTCGCCCTCTGCTCGCCCCCCGCAGGACTGCCGAGACCGGCCTGATCGTTGTAGCTCGTCACCCGTTTACGCTCCCTGGCACACCGTGCCCGCCTCACCCGAGGCCGGACCCCACCCCATGCTTGACGCGGCCGTCCCGGGGGCGGTTCCGAACGAGGATCCGGCGCCGGTGGGCGGCCTGCGGCCCGGCCGCCCCAGGTGGTTCGGGGTCCGACCGGCAGGCGCATTCTCCCCCGTTCGGCGGTCAGAAGTCACCATTCGGCCCTCGCCGAATGAGAGCGGGCGGGCTCCGGTCAGCGGATCTCGCGCAGCAGCCCGGTGTGGACGTCGAAGACGAAGCCGCGGACGTCGTCGGTGTACGGCAGGAACGGGGAGGTGCGCACCCGCTGCATGGACTGGCGGACGTCGCCGTCCAGGTCGACGAAGGCCTCCACCGCCCACTGCGGGCGCTGCCCCACCTCCAGCTCCAGCTCGCGGCGGAAGTCCTCGGTCAGGCCGAGCAGTCCGCAGCCGGTGTGGTGGATCAGCGCGATCGAGCGGGTGCCCAGGGCGCGCTGGCTGATGGTCAGGGACCGGATGGTGTCGTCGGTGACGACGCCGCCGGCGTTGCGGATGACGTGGGCGTCGCCCAGGGCGAGGCCGAGCGCCGCGAAGAGGTCGAGCCGGGCGTCCATGCAGGCCACCACGGCGATCCGCTGGACGGGACGGGCGTCCATGCCGCCGTCGCGGAAGTCCACCGCGTACTCGCGGTTGGCCGCCACGAAGCGGTCGATGATGGTGGGTCCGGCGGGGTCGGCGGCGGCGTTCGGCGTCGGCCGGTCGGGGGTCACGGTCATGGTGGCGACGTTAGTGCCGTCCGGGGCCGCGCGGTGGGGCGGAGAGCTACAGAACGCACCGCCGTGAGCGAGTGCATAGCGACAACCGGAGGGTCCGTCCGGGCCGGTCCGGGGACGGGTTCGTACCCGGTCGCTCGACGGGGCGCGCGCCGGTCGCCGGGGGCTGTCGGCCGGGACCCCACCGGGCCGCTCCGACGGCCGCGACCTGCGGTGATCCGTACCGCCGCCCGGGTGGTGCGCCGGAGCGGACCATTGACTGGCGGGGCCGCCGCGATAGAGTTGCGGCGCGTTGGAGCACACCCCTCGGAGCCCGTCAACCGGGCCGTGCCGAACGGTGTGCGGCCCGGCCGATGCGGCTCGTGGCCTCCACCCGCTCCGTGTCCACCTGGCGCACCTTCCCCGGCGCCGGGCGGTCACGACCTTCCCCTCGAGCGGGCGGGGACCACGGGCCGCGTCGTCGTGCCGGCGGGTGGTGGGCGAGAATGGTCGGAGCTCCCGGATCGTCGGGCTGCTCCGCACCGAGGAAGGGCGCCGCCGCGCATGACCACCAACGAACCGGGTCCCAAGCACGTTCCGGTGATGCTGCAGCGGTGCATGGACGCGCTGGCGCCGGCGATCTCCCGCCCCGGTGCCGTGGTGGTCGACGCGACCCTGGGCCTCGGCGGCCACAGCGAGGCGCTGCTGACCCAGTTCCCGGAGGTCCGGCTGGTCGCGGTGGACCGCGACCCGCAGGCGTTGAAGCTGTCCGGCGAGCGGCTGGCCCCCTTCGGCGACCGGGCCACGCTGGTGCACGCGGTGTACGACGAGATCCCCGAGGTGCTGGAGCGCCTGGACATCGACCGGATCGACGGCGTCCTGTTCGACCTCGGCGTCTCCTCGATGCAGCTGGACGAGGCCGACCGCGGTTTCGCCTACGCCCAGGACGCGCCGCTGGACATGCGGATGGACCAGACCCGGGGGATCAGCGCGGCGGAGGTGCTGAACACCTACGGCCACGGCGACCTGGCCCGGATCCTCAAGGTGTACGGGGAGGAGCGGTTCGCCGGGAAGATCGCCTCGGTCATCCTGCGGGAGCGGGAGAAGGAACCGTTCACCAGCAGCGCGCGTCTGGTCGATCTGGTGCGCAACGCCATTCCGGCGGCGACCCGCCGGACCGGCGGGAACCCGGCCAAGCGGACGTTCCAGGCGCTGCGGATCGAGGTCAACGGTGAGCTGGAGGTCCTGGACCGGGCGATCCCGGGGGCGCTGGACGTCCTGGCGCTGGGCGGCCGGATCGCGGTGATGTCGTACCAGTCGCTGGAGGACCGGCTGGTGAAGCAGTACTTCGCCGCCGGAGCGACCAGCACCGCCCCGCCGGGGCTCCCCTTCGTCCCGGAGGAGCACCAGCCCTGGCTCAAACTGATCACCCGCGGTGCCGAGCAGGCCACCGAGGAGGAGATCGAGGAGAACCGGCGCGCCGCGCCCGTGCGGCTGCGGGTGGCGGAGAGGATCAGGGACCGAAGCAAGCGGGGCTGAGGAAGGCTCCGGCGGGGTCCGAAGGGCGGAGGAGAACGGTGGGGCCGGTGGCCGGTGAGGTCCGGGCGGGGCGGGGAGGACTCCCCGGACAGGGCAGGGCACGCATCACGGTCCGGCCGGGGCGGCGCCCCGTGCGGGGGCGCACGCCGTTCGCGGTGCTCGTGGTGGTGCTGCTGGCGGCGGGGCTGCTCGGCCTGCTGGCGCTGAACACGGCGCTCAACGAGGGCTCCTTCGAACTGTCCCGGCTGCAGAAGCAGACCACCAAGGCGACCGACGAGCAGCAGAGCCTCCAGCACGAGATCGACCAGAGCTCGGCCCCGGACGCGCTGGCCAAGCGGGCTGGCGAGCTGGGCATGGTCCCGGCCGGCGGGATGGCCTTCCTGGACGTGCCGAACGGCGGCAAGGTGGTCGGCACGCCCGGCCCGGCGCAGGACAGCCCGCCGGTGAAGAAGTCGACGGTCGACCCGTGGCCGACCAAGCCCGCGCCGGGCGCGCAGAGCGCGGCCCCGGCGCAGCCCTCCGGACAGCCGTCCGGCTCGCCGAGCGCCCAGCCCCCGGCCCAGCCGAGCCCCTCGGCGCCGCCGACCCCGGCGGCCTCGGCCGGCGACTCGGTGATCCAGCTCAACCCGGTGACGAGCGCGCCGGCCCAGCACGGGGGTGGTACCCGATGACGACACCTCGCCAGCCCTCCGGCTCGGGGTCGGGCTCCGGCTCGGGGTCCGGCTCCGCCCGCCGCCAGCCGCCGCGCAGCGGTACGGCCAGGCCGGTGGCCGGGCGCGGCCAGCCCGCGAAGGGGCAGCCGGCCAAGGGGCAGGCCGTCCGCGGCCAGTCCGGCAAGGTCCAGCCCGCGAAGGTCCAGCCCGCGAAGGCCCAGTCGCCGAAGGCGCAGAGCCCGAAGGCCCAGCCCGCCAAGGGCCAGCCCGCGCGTGGCCAGTCGGCCAAGGCGCAGCCCGCCCGGTCCGCCTCCGTCGGCCGCACCCCGCGGGCGCCGCAGCAGCGCCGCCCGGAGGGCCGTCCGCCGGCCCGCAGCCAGGCGGCCGTGCGGCCGCGCCCGAAGTCCAGGCCGCCGCACCGCCCCAAGGCGCTGCGGCTGGCCGAGCCGAAACGCCGGCTGCGGGTGATCACCGTGGTGCTGTCGCTGGTGTTCTCGGTCTTCGCCGGGCGCCTGGTGCAGCTCCAGCTGGTCGACGCCGACGCGCTGGCCGCCGACGCGAACACCAACCGCTACCAGAACATCCCGATCACCGCCGAGCGCGGCTCGATAACGTCCTCCGACGGCGTCGCCCTCGCGGCGACCGTGGACGCGTACGACATCACCGCCGACCCGGCGATGTTCACCCCCGAGGCGACCGGCATCCCGGACGCGCCCGAGCAGGCGGCCGCGCTGCTGTCGCCGATCCTCGGCGTGGCCAAGGAGAAGATCGCCGCCGACCTGCACACCCCGAAGACCCGCTACAAGCGGCTCGCCGCGCAGCAGACCCCGGCCGCCAAGACCCAGATCAGCGACCTCAAGACGGGCCTGGAGAAGAAGGCGGGCACGCGTGCCTGCCAGGCCCAGAAGAAGCTGATCGGCAAGCCGGCCGACCAGGGCGGGCGCACCCGGGTGGACAACGAGTGCGCCAACCCGCTGGCCGGGGTGTTCAACCGGGAGACCCAGAAGCGGATCTACCCGGCCGAGGGGCTGGCCGCCAACCTGGTCGGCTTCGTCAACGGCGAGGGCGAGGGCGCGGGCGGGCTGGAGCTGCAGTACCAGAAGCAGCTGGCCGGCAAGGACGGCCACAGCAGCTACGCCCAGGCGGGCGGGCGGCTGGTGCCCACCGCCGGGGGCTCGATGGACCCGGCGGTGTCCGGCAGCGACATCAAGCTGACCGTCAACCGGGACATCCAGTGGGCCGCCCAGCGGGCGATCACCGACCAGGTGGCCAACTCCGGCGCGGAGAAGGGCTACGTGGTGGTCCAGGACGTGAAGACCGGCCAGGTCATCGCGATGGCCTCCGCGCCCGGCTTCAACCCCAACGACCTGAGCCTCGCCAAGCAGTCCCAGATGGGCAACCCGGCCCTGGTGGACGCGTACGAGCCGGGCAGCACCGCCAAGCTGATGAGCCTGGCCGCCGTGCTGGACACCGGCAAGGCGAACTGGGACACCAAGGTGACGGTGCCCTACCCGCTGATCCGGGCCGGGCAGGAGTTCAGGGACGACGTCGTGCACGGCACCTGGTACCTGACCCTGGCCGGGGTGCTCGCCAAGTCCTCCAACATCGGGACCATCGAAGCGATCGAGACGCTCGGCGACGGCGACCAGCTGAAGGCCAACCAGATCCTGGACGGCTACATGCGCAAGTTCGGGGTGGCCCAGCCGACCGGTGTGAACTTCCCGGGGGAGACCGCGGGCAAGCTCAAGAAGCCGGAGGACCTGGTCGCCTCGGAGAAGTACAACATCGCCTTCGGCCAGGGCCCGTTGCAGATGAACGCGCTCCAGGCCACCTCGGTGTACTCGACCATCGCCAACGGCGGGGTGCGGGTCGCGCCCAGCATCGTCCAGGGGATCACCGGGCCGGACGGCAAGTACGCCCCGACCCCGGCGGGCGAGCAGACCCGGGTGGTCAGCGAGCAGACCGCCAAGACCCTCACCTCGATGCTGGAGTCGGTCGTCGACGACGAGCAGGGGACCGGCGGCAAGGCCGCGATCCCCGGCTACCGGGTCGCCGGGAAGACCGGTACCGCCAACCGGGGGGCCGCCGACGGCAAGGGCTACGACGGCTACACCGCCTCCTTCATCGGCTTCGCGCCCGCCGACGCCCCCCGCTACACCGTCTCCTGCACCCTCCAGGGCCCGGTCAACGGGCACTTCGGCGGCCAGCTGTGCGGCCCGGTGTTCAAGCAGGTGATGGAGTTCACCCTGAAAACCATGCAGGTCCCGCCGAGCGGGAGCCAGGCGCCGAACCTGGCCGTCGAGTGGAAGCCGTGAACGAGGATGAGCAACCAGCGGGCCGGTGCGGACGACGGCGCGGCGAAGGGCCGGTTTGGCCCTGGGCACCCTTCGGCGGATAGCCTTCGCGCCGTGCCGAAACCCGATCAAACCACCGTGAGTCCGCCCCGCCCGACCGGGACCGCCGCCCTGCCGCTCGCCGAGCTGGCCTCCCGGCTGGGCCTGCCGCCCGTCGAGGGCGCCGCCGTCACCGGTGTCACCCACGACTCCCGCGCGGTGCGCCCGGGCGACGTGTACGTGGCCTTCCCGGGCGCCAACCACCACGGCGCGGCCTTCGCAGGCCAGGCCGCGGCGGCCGGCGCGGTGGCCGTGCTGACCGACCCGGCCGGCGCCGAGCTGGCCGCGCCCTCGGGCCTGCCGCTGCTGGTCGTCGACCGGCCGCGGGCCCGGATGGGCGAGCTGGCCGCGATCGTCTACGGCCACCCGTCCGAGCGGCTGCTGATGATCGGGCTGACCGGCACCAACGGCAAGACCACCACCTCGTACCTGGTCGAGGGCGGTCTGCGCGGCGCCGGGCGGCTCCCGGGCGTGATCGGCACCGTCGAGATGCGGGTCGGCGAGGAGCGGATCAAGAGCGAGCGGACCACCCCCGAGGCCACCGACCTGCACGCGATCCTCGGCGTGATGGCCGAGCGCGGCGCGGACGCGGTGACCATGGAGGTCTCCAGCCACGCCCTGGTCTTCGGCCGCACCGACGGGGTGGCGTACGACGTCGCGCTGTTCAACAACCTCACCCCCGAGCACCTCGACTTCCACCCGGACATGGAGGACTACTTCCAGGCGAAGGCCCGGCTCTTCCAGCCCGGCAAGTCCCGCCAGGGCGTGGTCAACCTGGACGACGAGTACGGTCGCCGGCTCGCCGCCGAGGCCAAGATCCCGGTGACCACCTTCTCCGCGACCGGCGACGCCGGGGCCCACTGGCGGGCCGTGGACGTCCAGCTCGGCCCGATCGGCTCCACCTTCCGGGTGGTCGGTCCGGACGGTGCCGGGGCGGACGCCTCCGTCCCGCTGCCCGGCCCGTTCAACGTCGCCAACGCGCTGGCCGCGATCACCGTGCTGGTCGCCGCCGGGCTGCCGCTGGAGCGGGCGGTGGCCGGGATCGCCGCCGTCCCCGGCGTGCCGGGCCGGCTGGAGCGGGTGGACGGCGGGCAGCCGTTCGTCGCCGTGGTGGACTACGCCCACAAGCCGGACGCCCTCCAGGCCGTCCTGGCCTCGCTGCGCGAGGTCACCAAGGGCCGGCTGCACGTCGTGGTCGGCTGCGGCGGCGACCGCGACCCGCACAAGCGCGGTCCGATGGGCGCGATCGCCGCCCGGCTCGCCGACACCGCCCTGCTGACCAGTGACAACCCGCGCAGCGAGGACCCGCTGGCGATCCTCGCCAGCATGCTGACCGGCGCCGCCGCGGTGCCCGAGGCCGAGCGCGGGGACGTCCTGGTCGTCCCCGACCGGGCGGAGGCGATCCGGCTCGCGGTCACCCGCGCCCGGGCCGGGGACACCGTGCTGGTGGCCGGCAAGGGCCACGAGCTCGGCCAGTACGTTCGAGACGAGATCCGCCCCTTCGACGACCGGGAGGTGCTGCGCGAATCGATCGCGCGGACCACGGCCGACCGGGGCGACCGAGGAGTAGAGCAGCAGTGATCGCACTGACCCTCGCCGAGGTGGCCGCCGCCGTCGGCGGCACCCTGGACGGCGCCGCCCCGGACACCCTGGTCACCGGCCCGGTCGAGGTCGACTCGCGGAAGGTGAGCCCCGGCGGCCTGTTCGCGGCCTTCGTCGGCGAGCACGTGGACGGCCACGACTACGCCGCCACCGCGGTCGAGGCCGGCGCCGTCGCGGTGCTGGCCTCCCGCCCGGTCGGCGTGCCCGCCGTCCTGGTCGACAGTGTGGTGGAGGCCCTCGGCAGGCTGGCCCGCACCGTGGTCGCCCGTGCCGAGGGCACCACGGTGGTCGCGCTGACCGGCTCGGCCGGCAAGACCAGCACCAAGGACCTGATCGCCCAGCTGCTCCAGCGCCACGGCGAGACGGTCTTCCCGCCCGGCTCGCTGAACAACGAGATCGGCCACCCGATGACCGCGCTGCGGGTCGAGGAGGGCACCCGGCACCTGGTCATGGAGATGGGCGCCCGGCACAAGGGCGACATCGAGTACCTCACCTCGATCACCCCGCCGCGGATCGGCCTGGTGCTCAACGTCGGCACCGCCCACGTCGGCGAGTTCGGCTCCCAGGAGGCGATCGCCGAGGCCAAGGGCGAGCTGGTCGAGGCGCTGCCCGCCGACGGCGCCGCGATCCTGAACGCGGACGACCGGCTGGTGCGCGCCATGGCGTCGCGCACCAGGGCGAAGGTGGTCCTGTTCGGGGAGTCCCCGGACGCCCACGTCCGGGCGACCGACGTTCGCCTGGACGCCACCGGGCGGCCATCGTTCACGCTCACCACCCCGGCCGGTTCCGCACCCGTACAACTGCGCCTGTACGGTGAGCACCACGTCTCGAACGCCCTCGCCGCCGCCGCGGTGGCGACGGAGCTCGGGATGACCGTCGACGACACCGCGGCAGCCCTGGGCGAGGCGGGTGCGCTGTCCCGCTGGCGCATGGAGGTCGTCGACCGGGCCGATGGTGTCACCGTCGTCAACGACGCCTACAACGCGAATCCCGACTCGATGCGGGCCGCGCTGCGGGCGCTGGTCTCGATCGGCGGCCGCGGTCCGGAGCGCCGCCGTACCTGGGCGGTGCTCGGCGAGATGCGGGAGCTCGGCGAGGAGAGCCTGGCCGAGCACGACGCCATCGGGCGGCTCGCCGTCCGACTCGACGTCACCAAGCTGGTGGCGGTGGGTGGACGCGAGGCGGCCTGCATGGAACTCGGTGCGAGGAACGAAGGTTCGTGGGGTGAGGAGTCGGTGCTGGTGTCCGACGCGGACGCGGCGGTCGAACTGCTGCGCAGTCAGCTTCGGCCGGGGGATGTGGTCCTGGTGAAGGCGTCCCGTTCGGTGGGGCTGGAGAAGGTGGCCGAGGCCCTCCTGGCGGACGGTGCTGCCCGATGATGAAGCAGATCCTCTTCTCCGGGATGATCGGCCTGATCCTCTCGCTGGTCGGCACGCCCGCCCTGATCAAGCTGCTCGCACGGGGCGGCTACGGCCAGTACATCCGTGACGACGGCCCCAAGGCGCACCACAGCAAGAAGGGCACGCCCACCATGGGCGGCATCGCCTTCATCCTGGCGACCCTGATCGCGTACTTCGCCACGAAGGCGATAACGGGCGACAGCCCGACCGCCTCCGGGCTGCTGGTGCTCTTCCTGACCGCGGGCCTGGGCCTGGTCGGCTTCCTGGACGACTACATCAAGGTCGTCAAGCGCCGTTCGCTCGGCCTGCGGGCGAAGGCGAAGCTGGCCGGCCAGTCCATCGTCGGTCTGGTGTTCGCCGTCCTGGCGCTGCAGTTCCACGACGACCGCGGACTCAGCCCGGCCTCCCAGTCGCTGTCCTTCGTGCGCGACTTCAAGTGGTCGATCGGCCCGGTGCTGTTCGTCATCTTCGCGTACTTCATGATCGCGGCGACCTCCAACGGCGTGAACCTGACGGACGGTCTGGACGGTCTGGCCACCGGCGCCTCGGTGATGGCCTTCGGCGCCTACACCTTCATCGGCGTCTGGGAGTACACCCAGAGCTGCGCCTACTTCATCTCCGCCACCGGCGCCTGCTACGACGTCCGGGACCCATTGGACCTCGCGGTGGTGGCCTCCGCCCTGATGGGCTCCTGCTTCGGCTTCCTCTGGTGGAACACCTCGCCCGCCAAGATCTTCATGGGTGACACCGGCTCGCTCGCCCTCGGCGGCGCCCTGGCCGGTCTGGCGATCTGCTCGCGCACCGAGCTGCTGCTGATCCTGCTCGGCGGCCTCTTCATGATCATCACGCTGTCGGTGATCATCCAGGTCGGCTCCTTCCGGATGACCGGCAAGCGCGTCTTCAAGATGGCACCACTGCAGCACCACTTCGAACTCAAGGGCTGGAGCGAAGTCCTGGTCGTGGTCCGCTTCTGGATCATCCAGGGCCTGTGCGTGGCCGTCGGCCTCGGCCTCTTCTACGCGGGATACCGGACCGGATGACGAATCCTGACTTTGTGAACCTGCCCGTGGTGGTCGCCGGCCTCGGCGTCTCGGGCATCAGCGCCGCGCGCGTCCTGAAGGGGCTCGGCGCGAGCGTCACCGTGGTCGACGGCGGCAGCGGCGAGGGCCTGCGGGCCCGCGCTGCCGAGCTGGAGGCGGTGGGCGTCGCGGTGCGCCTGGGCGACGGCGCGAGCCTGCCCGAGGGCACCGCACTGATCGTCACCTCGCCCGGCTGGGCCCCCGACAGCCCGCTGTTCGCCGCCGCCGCGGCGGCCGGCGTGCCGGTCTGGGGCGACGTCGAGCTGGCCTGGCGGCTGCGCAAGCCGCTGCCGGGCACCGGCGAGCCCGCCCCCTGGCTGGCCGTGACCGGCACCAACGGCAAGACCACCACCGTCCAGATGCTCGCCTCGATCCTCACCGCGGCCGGCAAGCGCACCGCCGCCGTCGGCAACGTCGGGGTCTCGGTGCTGGACGCGGTGCTCGCCGAGGAGCCGTACGACGTGCTCGCCGTCGAGCTCTCCAGCTACCAGCTGCACTGGGCGCCCTCGCTGCGCCCGTACTCGGCGGCCGTGCTCAACCTGGCCCCGGACCACCTCGACTGGCACGGCTCGATGGAGGCGTACGCCGCCGACAAGGGCCGGATCTACGAGGGCAACGTGGTGGCCTGCGTGTACAACCTGGCCGACCCGGCCACCGAGGCGCTGGTCATGGAGGCCGACGTCGAGGAGGGCTGCCGGGCGATCGGCTTCGGCCTCGGCGCGCCGAGCCCGTCGAACTTCGGCGTGGTGGACGGCCTGCTGGTGGACCGCGCCTTCGTCGAGGACCGGGCCAAGAACGCGGCCGAGCTGGGCGCCGTCGAGGACGTCAACCCGCCGGCCCCGCACAACATCGCCAACGCGCTCGCCGCGGCGGCGCTGGCCCGGTCGTACGGGGTCGACCCGAAGGCCGTCCGGGAGGGCCTGCGGGCCTTCCGCCCGGACGCCCACCGGATCGCCGAGGTCGGTACGGTCCGCGAGGTCACGTACATCGACGACTCCAAGGCCACCAACACCCACGCCGCGGCGGCCTCGCTGGCCGCCTACCGGCCGATCGTCTGGATCGCCGGGGGACTGGCCAAGGGCGCGACCTTCGACGACCTGGTCCAGGGCGCGGCCGAGCGGCTGCGCGCGGTCGTGCTGATCGGGCAGGACCGGGCGCTGATCCGCGCGGCGCTGGAGCGACACGCTCCGGATGTGCCGGTGATCGAGGCGGCCGAGGGCCAGACTGGCGCGGTGGCGATGACCGAGGCCGTTCGAACGGCCGCGACGCTCGCCCGATCGGGTGACACGGTGCTGCTGGCCCCGGCCTGCGCCTCGATGGACATGTTCACCAACTACGGCGAGCGCGGCGACCTGTTCGCGGCGGCCGTCCGGGAGCTGGCGGGCGCGTAGTCGGGCCCCGGAGACCGGGCCGAAGGGCCGCGCCGACGACCGTCGGCGCCGGGTCGGGGCGGCCCGGAGGCGAACGGGCCCCAGAGAGTGGGAGCGGGCAGTGGCGGGGCAGGGCAGGGCGGATTCCGGCGGCACGAAGCAGGACACCGCCGAGCCGTGGCGAGTGATCTCCGCCACCACGACCAAGTACAAGTCGGCCGGTCCGCTGGGGCGGTTGCAGGCCTTCCGGGCCCGCGTCCGCTACTGGCTGGACCGGCCGCTCACGCCGTACCTGCTGATCGTCGGCACGACCCTGCTGCTGGTCGTGCTCGGCCTGATGATGGTCTTCTCGGCCTCGCAGATCCTGGCGCTGAACCAGCACCACACCGCGCAGTACTACTTCCTCAAGCAGCTGATCGCGGCCATCCTCGGGCTGGTTCTGCTGGCCGGCTTCGCCTCCGTCCCGGTGGCGGTGCTGCGGGTGATCGTCTACCCGGTGATGTTCGGGGTGATCGGCGCCCTCGCGCTGGTCGCGGTGCCCGGCATCGGCGTGCGGATCAACGGCAACCAGAACTGGCTGGACTTCGGGTTCTTCCAGTTCCAGCCTTCCGAGTTCGCCAAGCTCGCGCTGGTCCTCTGGGGCGCCGACCTGCTCGCCCGCAAGCAGAAGGCCGGCACCCTCACCACCTGGAAGCACCTGCTGGTCCCGCTGGTGCCCGGCGCCCTGCTGCTGCTCGCGCTGATCATGATCGGCGGTGACATGGGCACCTCGATGATCCTGGTGGCCATGGTGTTCGCGCTGCTCTGGATGGTCGGCGCACCGCTGCGGCTGTTCGTGGCCACCCTCGGGGTGGCGGTCGTGGTCTGCACCGCCCTGGTGATCACCGTGCCGCACCGGGCCGAGCGCCTGGGCTGCATCGGCGTCACCAAGCTGGATCCGGACGGCGCCTGCTTCCAGGCGCTGCACGGCGTCTACTCGTTCGCGCTCGGCGGCGGCTTCGGCACCGGCCTCGGCGCCGGCGTGGAGAAGTGGGGCCAGCTGCCGGAGGCGCACACCGACTTCATCTTCGCCGCGACCGGCGAGGAACTCGGTCTGGTGGGGACGCTGTCGGTGATCGGCCTCTTCGCGGCACTAGGCTACGCGGGTATCCGTGTGGCCATCGGTACGAAGGACCCCTTCGTCAGGTACGCCGCGGGAGCCGCCACCACCTGGATCATGGCGCAGGCCATGATCAACCTGGGGTCGGCGCTGGGACTGCTGCCCATCGCGGGCGTCCCGCTCCCGCTGTTCTCCTACGGCGGTTCCGCCATGCTGTCGGCCATGTCCGCGATCGGGGTGCTGCTGTGCCTGGCACGCAGCTCCTCGGGTGCGAAGGCGGCCCTGGCCGCCCGGAACAAGAACTCCCGGATCAGGAAGCGACTGGCCCGGGTGCTGCCACGACGACGAACCACAGCGCGCCCGGTCCCCGGACCGGCACGCAGGGAGCGGTGAATTTCGGTGCATGTCGTACTCGCCGGCGGGGGGACCGCCGGTCACATCGAGCCGGCCCTGGCCCTCGCGGACGCACTCCGCAGGCACGACCCGTCCATCGGGATCACCGCCCTGGGCACCGAGAAGGGGCTGGAGACCCGACTGGTACCCGAGCGCGGCTACCAGCTGGAGCTCATCCCGGCCGTGCCGCTGCCCCGCAAGCCCACCCCCGAGCTGATCACCGTCCCCGGCCGGCTGCGCGGCACCGTGCGGGCCGCCCAGGAGATCATCGAGCGGGTCAACGCGGACGCCGTGGTCGGCTTCGGCGGCTACGTCGCGATGCCCGCCTACCTGGCCGCCAAGCGGGCCGGCGTGCCGATCGTGGTGCACGAGGCCAACGCCCGCCCCGGCCTGGCCAACAAGATCGGCGCCCGCTACACCGACTTCGTCGCGGTCTCCACCCCGGACAGCAAGCTGCGCGACTCCCGGTACATCGGCATCCCGCTGCGCCGGACCATCGCCACCCTGGACCGCAACGCCACCCGGCCGGAGGCCCGCCAGTACTTCGGCCTCGACCAGCGGCTGCCCACCCTGCTGGTCTCCGGCGGCTCCCAGGGCGCGCGCCGGCTCAACGAGACGATCACCGCGATCGCCCCGCGGCTGCAGCAGTACGGCGTGCAGATCCTGCACGCGGTCGGCCCGAAGAACGAGCTGCCGCAGGTCGCCGACGTCCCCGGGATGCCGCCGTACCGCCCGGTGCCGTACATCGACCGGATGGACCTCGCCTACGCGGCCGCCGACCTGATGCTCTGCCGGGCCGGCGCGATGACCGTCGCCGAGCTGGCCGCGGTCGGCCTGCCCGCCGCCTTCGTGCCGCTGCCGATCGGCAACGGCGAGCAGCGGCTGAACGCCCAGCCGATGGTCAAGGCCGGCGGCGGTCTGCTGGTGGACGACGCCGAGCTGACCTCGGACTGGGTGCTGCAGAACGTGCTGCCGGTGCTCACCGACCCGCAGCGGCTGTGGGACATGAGCCGGGCCGCCGCCGAGTTCGGCCGCCGGGACGCGGACGACCTGCTGGTCGGCATGGTGTACGAGGCGATCCAGGCCCACCGGGGCGGTCGCCGTCGTGGTTGACGGCCGGCCCGCCGGCTCGCCCCCGGCCGCCGGCCGGGGGCGCTCCCACGAGGAGGACGAGTTCGGGGACGAGGAGTCCGCTCCCCGCCTCCGGCTCTCCCGGCGGGGCGTCGTGGTGCTGAGCGCGCTCGGCGCCGCGGTGCTGGGCGCGCTGGCCTGGGTGGTGTTCTTCTCCTCGCTGCTGGACGTGCGCGACGTCGCCGTCCAGGGTGCCGCGGACGAGAAGCTGACGCCGGACCAGGTCCGCGCGGCCGTCGGCGGGGTCGCCGACGGCCCGCTGGCCCGGGTCGACCTGGACGGCGTCCGCCGGCGGGTGGAGGCGCTCCCCCGGGTGGCGAAGGCCGAGGTCTGGCGGGGCTGGCCGCACACCCTGCAGGTCAAGGTGGTGCAGCGGACGGCGGCCGCCGCCGTCAAGGGGGATGACGGTCAGTTCACCCAGGTGGACGCCGCAGGCGTGAGCTTCGCCACCGAGGCGGCCCCGCCGGCGGGCGTGCCGGTGGTGGAACTGCGGCTCAGTCAGCCTGCGAAGGACGTGGACGGGGTGATCTCCCGGGGACAGTTGGTGCAGGGTGCGGTGGCGGTGGCCGCCGGACTCCCGCCGGAGATCGCCAAGCGGGCCGGATCGGTCCTGGTGCACTCCTACGACGACATCGAACTGCAGCTCAGCGGGGGTGCGACGGTGCGCTGGGGGAGCCCGGAGCAGACCGACCGGAAGGCCCGGGTGCTGCTCGCACTGATGAAGCAGAAGGGCACCAACTTCGACGTGACGGCGCCGGAGGCGCCGGCGGTGTCCGGCTGATCCGCTAGATTCTGTGCCGGAGGGAGGGGTTGACGCTGCGGAGTGTCGGCCCGACCCTTGGTGGTCACCCCCGGTTTCCATTGCCGGCCGATGATCACATAGGCTCAAAAGAAAAAGGGAAGCTCGGCGTGTTCGTTGAAACGCGTGCCCGGAGCCACCTAGTGTCCTGTGTCACCAGACTGTGTCCATTGGTGATGTGACGGGGGCACAGAACTAACCCTAAAGGTCAAGTTTAGGGTTGGGGTCGGCGGTCGGCATTTCGGACATTCAGTCAGAAACCAGGCTCCCTACCCATCGACATCCGTCGACACGGCCCCCCGTCGGGGCGGGTCGACCCGGAAATTCGAGGCGAGAGGCCTTCGACGTGGCAGCACCGCAGAACTACCTCGCAGTCATCAAGGTCGTCGGAATCGGCGGCGGTGGTGTCAACGCCATCAACCGGATGATCGAGGTCGGTCTCAAGGGCGTCGAGTTCATCGCGATCAACACCGATGCGCAGGCCCTCCTCATGAGCGACGCCGACGTCAAGCTCGATGTGGGCCGTGAACTCACCCGGGGCCTCGGCGCCGGCGCCAACCCCGAGGTCGGCCGCAAGGCCGCCGAGGACCACCGCGAGGAGATCGAGGAGGTCCTCAAGGGGGCCGACATGGTCTTCGTCACCGCCGGCGAGGGCGGTGGCACGGGCACGGGCGGCGCGCCCGTCGTCGCCAACATCGCCCGCTCGCTGGGCGCCCTGACCATCGGCGTGGTCACCCGTCCGTTCACCTTCGAGGGCCGCCGCCGGGCCAACCAGGCCGAGGACGGCATCGCCTCCCTGCGCGAAGAGGTCGACACCCTCATCGTGATCCCCAACGACCGGCTGCTGTCCATCTCGGACCGCCAGGTCAGCGTGCTCGACGCGTTCCGCTCGGCCGACCAGGTCCTGCTCTCCGGTGTCCAGGGCATCACCGACCTGATCACCACCCCGGGCCTGATCAACCTCGACTTCGCCGACGTCAAGTCCGTCATGTCGGAGGCCGGTTCGGCGCTCATGGGCATCGGTTCGGCCCGTGGTGAGGACCGCGCCAAGGCCGCCGCCGTGATGGCGATCTCCTCGCCGCTGCTGGAGGCCTCGATCGACGGCGCCCGCGGCGTGCTGCTGTCCATCTCGGGCGGCTCCGACCTCGGCCTGTTCGAGATCAACGAGTCGGCCCAGCTGGTCAGCGAGGCCGCCCACCCCGAGGCCAACATCATCTTCGGTGCGGTCATCGACGACGCGCTCGGCGACGAGGTGCGGGTCACCGTCATCGCGGCCGGCTTCGACGGCGGCCAGCCGCCGGCGATCGTCCGCGACCCGGTGGTGAAGTCCACCACCCCCGCCGCTCCGGCGACCCCGCCGGCCGCTCCGGAGCGCCCGGTCGGCCGTCCGTCCTACGGGACCATCGGCTCGGTGACGTCCCGTTCGGAGGGGGAGGCCGCGGCCGCCCCGTCGCGTTCGGCCGAGACCTCGGCCACCACGACCGCCGCCGCCCCGGTGCCGCCGCAGGTGCAGCCCGCCCGCCAGCCCTTCGTGGAGAGCCCGGCCGAGGAACTCGACGTGCCGGACTTCCTTAAGTGATCGATCACGCGGTTCGCGCTGGTGCTCACTTCGCCTTCACCGATCGGTGGGGCGGGGTGAGCACTTCGCCGTACGGGGAGCTGAACCTCGGCGGCGCGGTGGGCGACGACCCGGAGGCGGTCCGGGAGAACCGGGCCGTCGCGGCCCGGGAGCTGGGGCTCGACCCGGCCGACGTGGTCTGGATGAACCAGGTGCACGGCGCCGAGGTCGCCGTGGTGACGCAGCGCCAGCCGCTCGGGCAGGCCCCGACGGTGGACGCGGTGGTCACCGACCGCCCGCTCGTGCTCGCGGTGCTGACCGCGGACTGCACCCCGGTGCTGCTGGCCGACCCGGTGGCGGGCGTGGTGGGCGCGGCCCACGCGGGCCGGCCCGGGCTGGCGGCCGGAGTGGTGCCCGCGGTCGTGCGGGCGATGGTCGAACTGGGGGCCGAACCGGCGCGGATCACCGCCGCCACCGGCCCCGCGGTCTGCGGCCGCTGCTACGAGGTGCCGCCCGGGCTGCGCGCCGAGGTCGCCGAGGTCGTCCCGGCGGCCTTCGCCGAGACTTCGTGGGGAACCCCGGCGCTGGACGTGCCGGAGGGGGTCGCGGCCCAACTGGCCGCGGCCGGGGTCACCGAACTGGTGCGCTCACCGGTCTGCACCCTCGAATCCGCCGATCACTTCTCCTATCGCCGCGAGCAGCGCACGGGTCGGCTCGCGAGCTACGTCTGGTTGGACTCTGATCACTGATGACGAACGACATCTACGGACCGTTCCCGGGCAGCGGGCAGTTCGCGGAGGCCCTGACGGAGGGCCAGCGGGCCCGGTACGAGCAGCTCGGGGCCAACCTCGACGTGGTCGAGCGCCGGATCGCGGACGCCTGTGCGGCCGCCGGACGCCCGCGCGAGGACGTCAGTCTGATCGTCGTCACCAAGACCTACCCGGCCGAGGACAGCGCGCTGCTGGCCGGACTGGGTGTGACGGACGTCGCGGAGAACCGCGACCAGGACGCCGCTCCCAAGGCGGAGCAGTGCAGAAACCTTCCTCTCAGCTGGCACTTCGTCGGCCAGCTCCAGACCAACAAGGTCCGCTCCGTGGTCCGCTACGCGAACCACGTGCACTCGGTGGACCGGCTGCGGCTCGTCGAGTCGCTCTCGGCGGCCGTGCTCAAGTCCGAACGCCCGGAACTGGGCTGCCTGGTGCAGGTGGCACTGGACAAGGAGCACGGGGAGGGCGCGCACCGGGCCGGGGTCGCCCCCGAGGACGTCGCCGAACTCACCGACGCGATCGCCGACACGCCCGGGCTGCGCCTGGACGGTGTGATGACGGTCGCTCCGCTGGCCGGTCCGCTGGCCGGCGACCCGGTCCGGGCCTTCGAGCGGCTGGCGGAAATCGCAACCGCCGTACGGGCGGCCCATCCGGCTGCCACCATGGTCTCCGCAGGCATGAGCGGCGACCTTGAGCAGGCGATTGCCGCCGGAGCGACACATGTACGCGTCGGAACGGCGGTACTCGGAGTGAGGTCACCCCTCGGGTAACGTCACCGGGTAGTAGATCAGACTGCAGGACAAAATAGGACAGAAGCTAGCAGCTTTCCGAAGTGCTAGCCAACCGTGGATCGCAGCTCCGCGGCCCCCACTCCACGTACTCTGACAGGTTGTCGACCTGACGCGCCGTCGTGGGGGATCGCGGAAATCCGCGGGCGGGGCCCTCTGTGGCCCGGCCACCGGGGACGGTCCACCACAAGCGGAGGAGACAGGAGCATGGCCGGCGCAATGCGCAAGATGGCGGTCTACCTCGGCCTCGTGGAGGACGAGACGTACGACGGCCAGGGGTACGACCCCGACGACGACTACGACGCGGACCCCGAGCCGATCCGCACGGGGCAGCGGACCGAGGACATCCCCCGGCCGGCAGCCGCCCCCGCGCCCGCCCCGGTCTCCTCGATCACCCCGCAGCCGGTCCCGGCCGCGGTGCCGATCCGGCAGGAGACCCCGAGGATGGCCCCCGTGTCGTCCATCACACCCGAACGCCGCCACAACCTGGAGAAGAGCGCCCCGGTGATCATGCCCAAGGTCGTGAACGAACGAGAGCCCTACCGCATCACCACGCTGCACCCCCGGACCTACAACGAGGCCCGTACCATCGGGGAACAGTTCCGCGGCGGGACCCCCGTGATCATGAATCTGACCGAGATGGACGACACGGATGCCAAGCGGCTCGTAGACTTCGCCGCTGGACTCGTCTTCGGTCTGCACGGCAGTATCGAGCGCGTGACACAGAAGGTGTTCCTGCTGTCGCCTGCTAACGTCGATGTCACGGCGGAGGACAAGGCTCGGATCGCCGAGGGTGGGTTCTTCAACCAGAGCTGACCCGGCCACGACTTTACGTGTGGATCTGATCAACAGTGGTTGGCGACAGGTGACGAGCGGTGGGCCCCAGGGCCCGGAACCGGGGAGAGGGAAAACGCGATGGACATCGTGTGGGCGGTGCTCTACTACGCCCTGACCGTCTTCCTGGTGTTCCTGCTCGTGCGACTGGTCATGGACTGGGTCTTCCAGTTCGCGCGTTCGTGGCGGCCGGGCAAGGCCATGGTCCTGGTCCTGGAGGCCACGTACACTGTCACGGATCCGCCGCTCAAGCTTCTTCGGCGGTTCATTCCGCCGTTGCGTTTCGGGGGCGTGGCGCTCGACCTGTCCTTCTTCGTACTGATGATCATTGTGTATGTCCTGATCTCGCTTGTGCACCCCTAGTCGTAGGTGAGCGATGCGACAGGATGCCGGTGTGCCGACGATCACGTTGAGGTGAAGAGATGCCATTGACCCCCGAGGACGTTCGGAACAAGCAGTTCACGACCGTCCGCCTGCGTGAAGGCTATGACGAGGACGAGGTCGATGCCTTCCTCGACGAGGTCGAGGCGGAGCTGACCCGCCTCCTCCGGGAGAACGAGGACCTGCGGGCCAAGCTGGCCGCCGCGACTCGTGCCGCCGCGCAGAACCAGGCCAACATGCGGAAGGAGCCGCCGCAGGACGCCCAGCGTCCGGCCGCTCCCGTCCCGGCCGCCATATCCGGCCCGCCGGTCCCCGGCCAGCAGGGTCCGGGCGGCCCGCAGCAGATGGGCCCCGGCGGCCCGCAGCAGATGGGTCCGGGCGGTCCGCAGCAGATGGGCCCGGGTGGTCCGCAGCAGCAGCAGCAGATGGGCAACCAGCCCCTCGGCCTGCCGTCCGGTGCGCCGCAGCTCCCGGCCGGCCCGGGCGGCGGGATGGGCCCCGGCGGTCCCCAGCAGATGGGCCAGACCATGGGCGGCCAGCAGCAGCTGGTCCAGCCGATGGGCGGTCAGATGCTCCAGCCCATGGGCGGTCCCGGTGGCCCGCAGCAGATGGGCAACCCGATGGGCCAGGGCATGGGCCAGCAGCAGCAGATGCAGCCGATGGGCCAGGGCATGGGCCAGCAGCAGCAGATGCAGCCGATGGGCGGCCCGCTCGGCGGCCCGATGCAGCAGCAGCAGCAGGGCCCGGGCGGTGACAGCGCCGCCCGTGTGCTGGCGCTCGCCCAGCAGACCGCCGACCAGGCGATCTCCGAGGCCCGCTCCGAGGCCAACAAGATCGTCGGCGAGGCGCGCAGCCGGGCCGAGGGTCTGGAGCGCGACGCCCGGGCCAAGGCCGACGCCCTGGAGCGGGACGCGCAGGAGAAGCACCGCGTCGCGATGGGGTCGCTGGAGTCCGCGCGGGCCACGCTGGAGCGCAAGGTCGAGGACCTGCGGGCGTTCGAGCGCGAGTACCGCACGCGACTGAAGTCGTACCTGGAGACCCAGCTGCGCCAGCTGGAGTCGCAGGCCGACGACTCGCTCGCCCCGCCGCGGATCCCCGCCACCGCGTCGCTGCCGCCGGCGGCGTCGTCGATGGCTCCGGCCGGTGCCGGGTCGATGGGCTCCGCGCCGTCGTTCGGTGGGAACCAGCCGTCGTTCGGTGGCAACTCGCCGTCGTTCGGGGGGCAGAGCTCCTTCGGTGGGAACCCGCCGGCGCCGAGCTTCGGCGGGCAGCAGGGTGGGAACACCGGTGCGCCGCAGATGCAGCCGGCCGGGATGACCCAGCCGATGGCGGCCGTGCGGCCGCAGCCGCCGCAGCCGATGCAGCAGGCTCCGGCGCCGATGCGGGGCTTCCTGATCGACGAGGACGGCGACAACTGAGGTTGTAGCCGGGCTCTTTGAGGGCGTCCCCTTTTCGACCTTCGGGTCGGGGAGGGGGCGCCCTCTTTGTGTGTGGGGGGGGGGTGGGGGCCGCTGCGCGGGGCTTTGGTTCGGGGGTGGGCTTTCGGGAGGGTGGGTGGGTCCGGGGGCGGTTCCGGGGGTGGGTGCTCCGGCGGCATGGTTTATTTCCGAACCCCCAACCACAAACTGGG
>NZ_JBHJWG010000042.1:37211-82101 GCF_042266305.1 Kitasatospora sp. NPDC056076 | reverse complement strand
GGCCGGCGGGGTGGCCCCCCCGCCCGGGGCCCCGCCGGCCGGGTTGCCCCCGCCCCCCCCGGGCCCGGTTCGTTACCGCTGTTCGTTACCGCTGTTCGTTGTTCTCGGTTCCGGTCGGTCAGTCGAGGGTGTAGCCGAGGACGCCCTCGGCGTTCTGGCCCTCGCAGTTGAGGTCGTTGGAGTCGAAGTGCTCGCCGTTGACGGTGCAGCGGCGCAGCACGCGGGTCGCCACACCGGCCGGCGGGGCGGTGTAGAGGTACCCGAGCGTGGTGACGAACTGCTGGCCCTCGCAGTTCGAGGCCAGCGAGCTGAACGTGTCCGTGCCGCCCCACGCGCGGCACTCGTACAGCGGGGTGGTGCCGGCGACCTGGCTGCCGGAGATCCAGCCGAGGCTGCCCTCCAGGTAGTAGCCCGCGGGCGCCGCCGAGGTGGTGCTCAGGTGCTCGGGGCCGTTGTACCGGTTGAGGTTGACGGTGCCGGGGGCGGGTTGGGTGGCGCACTGGAGCTGGGCGCTGCCCTCCCAGCTCGTGACCGGCCCGATGACGGCGGACTCGGCCGACTTCGCGCCGCGGGCCGCGAGTTGGTTGTTGTTCGGCCAGGCCTGGGCGGTGCCGACCTGGAGGCACTGGGTGCTGCTGAAACCGGCCGCCCGGGCCTGGGCGAGGGCGTCGTTGAGCGCGCTCTGCTTGGCCTGGGCGGACGTCGAACCGAAGCCGTCGCCCGTGTAGTTGGCCTGGGACGGGGTCGCCGAGGCGGGGATCGCGGCGGCCAGCAGCATGGTGCCGGCGGCTGCGACGATGCCCAGTGCGCGGGGGATTGCCCTCATGGTGTGGCCTTTCGTCGTGGGATCCGGTCGGGCCGGCGCGGGTGGCGGGGCCCGGAGGCGGCGGCCCGGGCCGGGGGTCGAGTTGCGGGTCCCGGCGTCCGGCCCGGCGCCGGAAGGAAAGCTAGCGAGGTCCCGGCCCGTCGTGGATCGGGGGTTTCCGCAGGCTCCCCGAGGGGGTGCCGGCCCCGGGGACTGCGGGAATCCACGATGGGCACGGACGGCGTCCGGCCGCAGGATCAGCCGTGCCGGACCGGGTCCAGGGCGCGCGCCACGGCTGCCCGGCCGCTGATCCCCAACTTCCGGTAGACCGAGGTGAGATGGGACTCCACCGTGCGGACGCTGAGGAACAGCCGGGCGGCGATGGCCTGGTTGGTGAGCCCCTGGGCGGTCAGGTCCGCGATCTCGTGCTCGCGCGCGGAGAGCGACGGCCCCTCGGGCGGGGCCGGTCGGCCCGGCGGGACGGCCGCGTCGGGCACCGTCCTGGCGCCGCTGGCCTCGGCGGCACACCGGCCGGCCCGCCAGGGCAGCTCCGCCCGGGCCAGCAGGGCGTGCGCCCCTGCCCGGCCGAACAGCCGCCGGGCCGCATCGGTCGCGCCCTCGTAGCCGGACCGGTCGCCGTGCTCGGCGGCGATCTCGGCGGCCACCAGCTGGGCCATCCCGGCCCTGACCACGAAGCCGGAGGCGGCCAGTCCGTCCGCGGCCCGGCGGGCCAGTGCCGTCGCCCGGTCCTGCTCCCCGCGCACCCGCAGCAGCCGGGCCGAGGCCAGCGACACCACGGCGCCGGCCGCCGGCAGCCCGGCGCTGCGGGCCGCCCGTCCGGCCAGTTCCACGTGCCGGGCCACCAGGGCGGTGTTGCCCTCCGCCGCGTGCACCGCGGCCATCAGGTCGTGGCCGTGGGCGGGCATCGGGTCGCGCCACCGTCCGTCGCCCAGGTTCAGCAGCCGGGCGGCCTCGGCCGCCGACGGCGGCTGCCCGCAGACCACCGAGGCCTCCACCGCGGCGTGCCGGACGACCGCGCGCCACACCGCCGTCGGCGGCTCCGGCAGGCCGAGCAGCAGCTCCAGCGCGGGGCCCGCGGCGGCCGGTCCGCCCTGCCAGGCCAGCGCCCGGAGCCGGAGCGCCGCCGCGATCGCCAGGGTCTCGGTCGCGCCGAGCTCCCGCGCCAGCTCCAGGGCCCGGTCGGCGGCGGCCCGGGCCGCGTCCAGCGGTCCCGACATCAGCAGCAACGCCGCCCGCACCGCGTGCAGTTGCGGGATGACGTAGTGGTGCTGGTGGCGTTCGGCCAGGGCGATGCCCCGCTCGATGCGCTCGGCGGTGCGCTGCCGGCGCTCCAACAGCACACCGGCCCAGCCGAGTTCGGGCAGCGCGGCGAGGGCCCGGAGCTGCCCGCGGGCGTCCAGCGAGTCGGCGAGGCGCTCGGCCGCGTCCAGCGCCCGGCGGGCGGCGGGCACCGCCCCCTGGCCGATCGCGGCGAGGCTGGTCAGGCCGTGCGCGGTCAGCCGGGTACCGGCCGAGTCGTCGCGGCGTACGGCGGCCTCGATCCGGTGCAGGCTCCGCTCCGTCCGACCGTTCATCACATCCAGTCTGGCGAGCTGGAGTTGATCGCGGGCCCGGCCGCCGCCGTCCCGGTCCAGCAGGCCGTACACCCGGTCCGTGCGGCCGCGCAGCCGTTCCGCGAGGGCGACCGGGCCGGCGGCCCGCTCCCGGTCCGGGGCCGGGCCCGACAGCAGCGGGCCCAGCGCCGCGGTGGCCTCGTCCAGCCGGCCGGTGAGGGTGAGCGCCCGGCCGAGCAGCAGCGTGGCCTCGGTGCGCAGTTCGGCGCAGTCCGCCCGCTCGGGCAGCGCCGCCAGGACGGCGCGCAGCCAGCGGGCGCTGGTCACCGGCTCGGGGTCGAGGACGGTACCGGCCGCCGCGGTGAGCCTCGCCAGCAGCCCCCGGTCCGCGCCCGGCGTGGCGTACGCGGCCTGCCCGGCCCACTCCGCGAGCGGGGCCCCGCAGCGGTCGAGGTGGTCGGCGGCCCGCCGGTGCGCCCCGGCCCGCCAGGCCGACCCGGCGAGCCGGTAGAGGGCGGCGGCCGGCAGCGGCCGGGTGAAGCGGTGGCGGCCGCCGGCCGGGGCGAGGAGGCCGTGCCCGGCCAGTTCGTCGAGTGCTCCGGCCACCGCCCCGATGGGCAGTTCGGCCACGGCCGCCACCAGCGCCGGGTCGAACTCCGGTCCGGCCACGGCGGCGGCGCGCAGCACCGTGCGGGTCCGCTCCGCCAGGGTGGCCAGTTCCCCGCGCAGCTCCGGCCCGGGCTGCCAGTCGGCAGTGGCGGGTGCCGCGGGCTGCGGCCCGAGGACGCGTGGATCGCCCGCGGCCAGCCCGGCCAGCAGGTCGGTGGGCAGTTCCGTGGGCAGTTCGGGCGGCGGCCCGGTGCACGGCCCGGCCGACGGCTCCGTGAGGGCGCGCAGGTACCGGGGGTTGCCGCCACTGGCCCGCGCCAGTAATCGGAGCCGCTCCGGTGCCGCCCCCGGCACCAGCCGGGCGATCGCGGCCGGGCCCAGGGGAGCGAGCTCGATCCACTCCGCGTCGGCATCGGCGAGGGTCCGGGTCAGCCAGGGCGGACAGCCGCCGCTGCGACAGGCCAGGACGACGGTGAACCGCCCGGTCGGCGGGCTCGCGACCAGCCGGTCGAGCAGCAGCAGCGACTCCCGGTCGGCCCACTGGACGTCGTCCAGCAGGAGGACGGGCGGGGCCCCGGCGAGTGCCTCGCGCAGTTTCCGGTGCTGCCGGTGCCCGTGTTCGGGCCCGTCGGCGTTCCCGGTTCCGGTTCCTTTCCCGGTCCCGGTCCCGGTTCCGGCTTCGGCCTGGTCGGCGAAGGCTTCGAGCAGGCTCCGGGCGCCGGTGTCCCAGAGCGCGTCCAGCAGCAGCCCGTACGGCACCGGGCGGCCGTCCCCGGTGGCCCGGGCCCGCGCCGGGGCCACCGGTCGTCCCGATCCGGCTGCCGTGCGCCGCAGTTCGGCCAGCAGGCGGCTCTTGCCGATGCCCGGCGGCCCCTCCAGCACGCCGACCGCCGGCCGTCGGTGGCCGGTCGTCAGCAGCCCGGTGAGCAGGCCCAGTTCGTGGTCACGCCCGGCCAGTACGTCATCGTCCCGAGAAGTCAGCACGAGCTGGGATGAAACCACGTCCGGGCCGCAACGCCCAGGTGTCGCACACGGAAAGCCGCCGGAGACCGCCCTGGATGGGCGGGGCCCGGCGGTCAGCAGTACGGGACGGGATCGGTCTCGCTGGTGATGTCGGTGTCCCGCACGAAGCCGACCGCGCCGTTGTCGGCCGTGGTCAGCAGCCAGCGGGTCGGGTGCGGTCCGCCGACCCAGGCCTGGTTGTCCTCCTTGCAGGAGAACCAGCTGGGGTCGGTGTTCAGGTAGCCGACGACGGTGTTCGGGTCCGGGTAGACGTGGTTGTCGCCGACGGTGCCGAAGACCGGGGCGCCGGGCACGTTGTGGCAGTACCACCGGTTGGCGTCCCCGGGCCAGCAGTTGTCGGCCGCCGAGGCGGACGGCGCGGCCACCACGCCCAGGCCCACGGCGAGGGCGGTGGCGGCGGTGGCGGCGGTGATCCTGGCGGTGATCCGGGCGGTGGCCCTGGCAGTGGTCCTGGCGGTGCGGAACGGGTTGGACATGGCGTGCTCCTGGTGCTGTGCGCGCGGGTCGGTTCGGCGCGCAGCATGCCCGGCGGCTCCGGCGTGTCACACCTCCGGTGGGCGGGGTGGCGGCAAGTGTCCGGTCTTCCGGTGTTCGTGTCCGAACCTCTCCGATTCCGATCGCGCACGCGGCCGTCGGTCGCTCAGTCCCGCCCGGTGGCGCTCCCCGGGAGCCCCGCGGCGAAGGCGGGCAGCCATCGGGAGAACAGCCCCGCGGTGGCCAGCACCAGGACGCCCATGACGGCGACGGAGCGACCGGTCGTCATCGCCTCGGCGATCAGCCCGGCCGCGACCGGGCTGAGGCCCTGGGCCGTCATCAGTCCGGTCGACTGCAGACCGAAGGCCTGCCCCCGGGAGCGCTCCGGAACCGCGGCCAGGAACGGCCGTTGCAGGCCCAGCGAGTAGCAGAACCCCACGCCCACCGCGACCAGCAGCACCCCGCCGAGCGCCACCGGGAGGCCGGGCACCGCGAAGGCCAGGAGCGGCGCGCCGAGCACGGCCAGCAACGGCAGCACCGAACGCTCCACCGTGCCGGCGCGGACGAACCGCCCCAGCACGGTGTTGCCCGCCAGCATGCCGACCGGCAGGCAGGCGAGCAGCACCCCGCCGGTGCCGGTCGACAGCCCCCGGTCCCGTACGTACGGCAGGACCAGGCTCTCCGCCCCGGTGGCGAGGGCCGGCGGGAGCCAGCGCACCAGCAGCAGCCGCCGGACCCGCCGGTCCGCCAGCAGCCGCCGGCCCTCCGCCCAGCTGCCGCCCACGGTCGAGCTCCGCCCGCCCGCGCCGGAGCTCCGCCCGCCCGCCGCGCGGGGCGCCGGATGCGGCAGCGGCAGCGGGCCGAGCCGGGCCGCCACCCACACCCCGGCCGCCAGGTGCGCGAGCGCGGTGACCAGCAGCGCGCGGCGCGCGCCCAGGCCCGCGACCGCCAGGCCGCCGCAGCCCAGCCCCAGCAACTGGGCGCCGGAGGACACCACGTTCAGCAGGGAGCGGCCGGGGACGTACGCGGTGCCCGGCAGCACCTCGGCCACCGCCCGGCCGGTGGCGCCCTGGCTCACCGGCGTGGTGGCGGCCACCGCCGCGACCAGGGCGAGCACGGCCCAGTACGGCATGGCGACCAGCACCAGGACGACGGCGGTGGCGCCCTCCAACAGGTAGCCGAGGCCGATCAGCCGGGCGGGCTGCACCCGGTCCGCGACGTTGCCGAGCAGTCCGGAGCCGATCACCTGGGGGATGAAGGAGATCCCGTAGGCGAGCGCACCGAGCACGGTGGAGCCGGTGGCCGTCAGCACCAGGACGGAGAGGGCGACCGCGCGCAGGCTCTCGGCCACCGTGCCCAGCCCGTAGCCGCACAGCAGCACCCGGTACGGGGCCACCGCCAGCAGCCGCCGGTAGCCGACGCGCTCGGCGGCCGGTGCCGTCGGGGGCGCGCCCGCGGCACGGGTCACGGCCGCGCCCCCGGCCTCCGGCCGCCCGCAGGGTCCCGTTCACCCGCGAGCTGTCGTTCGCCCGCGGGAGCCCGGTCGGCGCCCGTGACCAGCAGTTGCTGGAGGCCGCGCAGGGTCGCGCTGGGCCGCCGCACCGGCTCCCCGACGATCCGCAGCTCCTCGTACCGGTCGCCGAGCGCGTGGAACAGCGCCTGCACGATCCGGACGGCGAGGTGGTTGCCCAGGCAGGCGTGCACGCCCCGGCCGAACCCGAGGTGCGGGTTGGGGTCGCGTCCGAAGTCGGCCCGGCCGGGCTCCGGAAAGACGGCCGGGTCGTGGTCGGCGGCGCCGAACACCGCGAGCACCACCTCGCCCCGGCGCAGGCGCCGGCCGCCCAGGTCGACGTCGGTGTGGACGGCCCGGCCGGCCGCCTGCACCGGACCGTCCAGCCGGAGCAGCTCGTTGACGGTGGCGGAGTCCGTCCTGCGCAGGTCCGCGCCGCTGAGCGCGCCGTGCCGGTCCAGCCCGAGCAGGGCGTTGCCGATCAGGCTGGTGGTGGAGGTGTAGCCGGCGTGGAACAGCGCCCGCGCCGTGTTGACCAGGTGTTCAGCGGGCACCTCGCGCCGGGCGGCGGTGAGCCCGGCCATCATGCCGTCGGTGTACTCGGCCCGGAACCAGCCGTCGACGAGGTCGTTCAGCAGCACGCGGGCGGCCAGGCCCGGTTCGATCCGCTCCGGCGCGAGGCCCCCGTCCATGCTGAGGACCAGGGCGCGGGAGGCCGCGCGGAACTCGGCGTCCTGGACCGGCGGCGGGGCGCCGAACAGCAGGCAGGTGGCGGACAGCGACAGCGGTTCGGCGAGCTCGGTGATCACGTCGGCCGGTTCGTCGCCGAGCCCGGCCACCAACTCCTCGGCCGTGCGCCGGACCTGCTCGGTCCAGCGGTCCAGGTCGACCGAGCGGAGCGCGGCCAGCACCGGCTTGCGCAGCTCGGTGTGCTCGGGCGGGTCGAGGGTCTGCATGCTGAGCCGCTGCCAGGGGACGTCCCGGCCGGCCTTGCGCAGGTCGGAGCCGAAGGTCCCGGTGTCCTTGACCACCCGGAGGCAGTCCTCGTGCCGGGTGAGCACCCACACGCCGAGCTGCTCGTGCCAGTGCACCGGGTCCTCGGCGCGCAGCCGGGCGTAGACCGGGCGCGGGTCGGCCAGCATGGCGGGGCTGAGCGGGGCGAAGAGTTCCCCGCCGGGCTCCGCGGTCACCGGGCCGCCCCCGTCGGCGGACGGTCGACGGCGCCCGGGCCGCCCGAGCGCCGGGCCAGCACGAAGTCCTCCGGCAGGCCGGGCGGCGGGTCCAGGAGCGCGAAGCCCGCCTCGGCGAGCTCCCGGTGCACGGCGGGCCGCGGCACCGTGAACAGCACCCGGGAGACCGTCTCCTGCTGGACGGTCCGGCCGTCCAGGCTCGCCGTGTACTCGGCCCGGCGCCGCATGGTGGAGTCGGTGAGGGCCTCCGAGGAGGTGCGCAGCCGGTACTCGACCCCGGCCACCGTGGTCCGTGCGGCGGTCCGCAGCTCCCAGGTGCTCGGCCGGCCGTCGGTGAGCATGTCGAGGGCGAGCAGCCCGCCCGGCCGGACGGCGCCCGCCAGGTCCGCGAACAGCTTGCGCCGGTCCGGGCCGTCGAGGCACTGCAGCACCCCGGCGCACAGCGCGTAGTCCACCCCGGTGGGCAGGCCGGTCGCGCCGGCCGGGAGCAACACCGTCCGTGCGGCGAGCTCGGGCCGGGCGGACAGCTTGGCGAGGTGGACCGCGCGCATCCCGCGCGAGGGCTCGAAGCAGTGCACGGTGCAGCCGAGTTCGGCCAGCCGCAGGGCCAGGGTGCCGGTGCCGGAGCCGAAGTCGAGCACCACGTCACCGGCGCGCGCCGGCCCGGCGAACGCGTCACCGTTCGGCGAGGTCTGGTGGCCGGCGGCGGAGGCCCGGGCGAAGAGGTCGTAGTAGTAGGCCATGACGTCGTACGGATCCGGTGCGGCGAGCGCGCTGCCGCCGGTGGGCTCTTCCACTCTGCATCAGTTCCTTCGGGAATCGTGGCGGTGCGCAGGCCGGAAAAAGGTGTTGGCCGTCGGCTCATCAGCCGTCGGCCAACACTCGCGCTATTCCTGTGTTCATGGATTCAACAGGTTTACGGGTTTCAGTGGTCGTAGCTCATGTCGAGCCCCCTTTCCGCTGACGACTGCAGAAACTATCCACCGCGTCGAACCGTCGGACAACGCCGGGAATGCGGCAGCAAACTGCATGGCAGCTACTTCCGCCATTTCCGGCGCCGGGCCGACGGGCCTTGCTAGGCGAGCCAGACCGGCCCCCAGGAGAGCGGCTGCGCGCCCAGGATCGGATCCTCGACCACCCTGATGCCCAGCACCCGGAGCCGGCGGGCGGACAGGTAGCACAGCACGTCCTCGGTCAGCCGGTGCAGCGCTCCGTCGGACAGCGCCCCGAGCAGCCCGTCGGCGGACGGCCGCCCGGCCCCGCCGGCCGGCTGCGGGGCCGCCCAGGCCGACCGCTGCGCCCGGGTCACCGCCGCGGCCCGCGCATGGCGCAGGGCCCCGCAGGCGTCGGCGCCCCAGGCCGCCGTCGGCGGCGCGCCGGACGGCCGGTCGAAGAGGCGGACGATCCGCCATCCCCCGGGCAGGCCGGGCACCCGGTGGACCACGAGGCCCCGCCCGTTCCCCGGCGCCCCCGCCCCGACGGCCCGCCGGTCGGCCGCCCGCCGGGACAGCAGGGCGAGGGCGCCGTCGAGCAGCCAGTGCCGCTCGCTCGGCCCCGCCGCGCCGACGCTGGGGCCGCGGGGGGCCGGCCCGCCGCCGGGGTAGGGCGCGGGGGCCAGCGACCGCAGGCCGTCCAGGACGTGGTGGAGGTGCGGGGGCCGGTCGAGCGGGCCCCGGTGGTCCGGCGGCCGGCGGGTCGTGACGAGCAGGCCGCTCCACGGTTCGAGCAGCGGGGCCGCGCCGCGCAGCGGGTCCTCGGGGTCGGCCGGGGTGTCCGTCAGCCGGTCGCCGAGCGCGCGGATCCCGCTCCACCGCGGGCGGCCCGGGCCCGCCAGGGTGACCCGGCTGACCGAGCCGCTCGCCCGGTGCACGACCGCGGCGCTGTCGTGCGGGGAGCGGGCGAGCAGTTCCCTGAGGGTCTCGCGCAGCGCCGTTCCGGCGGTGCCCGGGCCGCCGCCGGGCGGCGCCGGCGGGCTCGGCGCTCCGCCGGCGCGGTGCCACAGCGCGACCCGTCTGACCAGTTCCTCGTGCCGCTCGCCCGGCCGGGCGCCGCCGGGGCCGAGGACGGCGAGGCCGGGCAGCACGGTGACCGGCATCGGCTGCTGCTTGTCGGGCATGCGGCGCGGGGCGTCCTTCATGAGGGGGCGGCGTGCGATCGGCCCCCGCCTCCGACGCTCCGGTGCCCCGCGGCACCGAACGGGGTGCCACGGGTACGGCTTCGACCAAGCTTCGGCCCGGCCACGGTGCCGCGTCCATCGGGGGAGCGCGGCAGGAAGCTGCACGGCAGTCTTGCCCGCGCGGACGGCGGACGGCGGACGGCGGTGGGGGCCGGTGAGGGTGTCCGCGGGTGGGGCGAATTCCCGTACGGCCTGTGGGGGAATGCCGCGCACGGGACCACCGAATCATCAATTTCGGTATCGGCATTCCGTTTCCGTCCGGGCCGGTCCGGAAACGGGTGGCCGGTTTTCCATGCTCATGACGACAGTGCGGGCTAGGGTGTCCCGTGAAGCGTCGCTGTTGTCCGACGGTGAGGCGTGTGGATTGCGGTGGAAATGTCCCAAAAGGATATGACGTACCTGGACGACACCAGTTCCGCGAAGACCGGTTCCGTGCAGCTGAGCCCGATCGCCGTATCGATCTACGGCGCGGCCCTGCGGCGCGGCCGGATCTCCGAGGCGGACCAGCCCGAGCTGCTCGAAGAACTGCGCGCCACCCCCGCCGAGGTCGAGCTCGGGCTCGCCGTCCTCAGGGAGTTGAGGCTGCTCACCCCGGCCCTCGACGACCCCGGCGCACTGACCCCGGCCAGTCCCGACTCGGCCGCCGCCGAACTGGTCACCCCCATCAAGCAGGAGATCGCCGGCCTGGAGCAGTTGGCGTCGGACCTCGAATCCCGGGTGCTCTCGCTCAAGTCGCTCTACTTCGAGAGCCGTCAGCGGCGCAACCGCCGGGAGGCCGTCGACGTCATCGACGGCACGGGCCGCGTCCGCTCGGTGCTGGGCGAGGCCTTCCGCCGCTGCGCGGTCGAGGTCCTCGGCGCCCACCCCGGCGTCATCTCCGAGCAGGACATCGAGGGTTCACTGCCCGAGCAACTGGAGCTGCTGGCCCGCGGCGTCCGCCTGCGCCTGCTCTTCCAGCACCCGGTCAGGACGAGCGCCCGCCGGCGCGAACTGCTCGAACGGCTCACCCGGGCCGGCGGCCGGATCCGCACCTGCGAGGAGATCGCCGACCGGATCGTCATCCTCGACCGCGAGACCGCGTTCATCCCCACCTGCTCCGGCCCCGACGGCGCGGTCGTCCTGCGCGAGCCCTCCACCGTCGACTTCCTCTACCGCTCCCTCGAACAGGCCTGGTCCGCCGCCCTGCCCTTCGAGCCCGACGGCCCGGGCGGTCCCGGCGGCCCCGGCGCGCCCCGCCGTGGCATCGCGGGCGAGGAGATCAAGCGCGCGATCCTGCGGATGCTCGCCGCGGGCGCCAAGGACGACCTGATCTCCCGCCGCCTGAGCATCTCGGTCCGGACCTGCCGCCGCCACATCGCCGAGATGATGGACGAACTGGAGGTCTCCAGCCGCTTCCAGGCCGGGGTCAAGGCGATCGAGGCGGGCCTGATCCGCTGCTCGACGGCCCCGGGCGACCCGGCGTCCCGGGAGGCGGCCTGCTGACCGGTGGTGCGGGTCGGCGCTGCCGGTCGGAGAGCCGGCGGGTCAGCCCACCGGGGTCGGCAGGGCGTCGGCGAACCGGTCGACCACCTCCTCCAGAGCGGTGGCGGCGCCGGGGGAGAGCGCGGTGCTGCCGTCCGGCGCGGTCAGGATGTCGCGGTCGAGGACGAACCAGCCCTGGGTGACGTGCGCGGCCCCCATGCTGGTGAGCACCGGCCGCAGGGCGTAGTCCACCGCCAGGACGTGGGCCGGTGAGCCGCCGGTGGCCAGCGGCAGCACGGTCCGGCCCGCCAGGGCGTACTGCGGCAGCAGGTCCAGCAGGCACTTGAGCAGGCCCGAGTAGGCGGCCTTGTAGACGGGCGTGCCCACCACGACGCCGTCGGACCGCCGCAGCAGCTCGGCGACCTCGACGACGGCGGGGTGGGCGACGTCCGCGCCGGTGAGCACCTCCGCGGGCAGCCGGCGTACCTCCAGCGCGGTGACGTGGTGGCCGCGGGCTTCGAGGCGGTGGGCGGCCGCCCCGAGCAGGCGGGTGGTGCGGGAGACGGGGGACGGGCTGCCGGAGAGGGTGAGGATGCGGGCCATGGGAACCTCGATCGGGCGGTGCGGTGGGCGGGTGGGTCGTGACGCGACGTGCGGGCGGGTCGTCGTACGGCCTGCGGACCTGCGGGCCTGCGGGCCTGCGGGCCTGCGGGCCGGTGTCAGGCGGTGGCGATCCGGTGGATCTCGGCGAGGGTGCGGGCGTCCAGCAGGTCGGGCAGCGACAGCCGGCGGCCGCTGAGGCGTTCCAGGGCGGTGAGCAGGCTCAGCAGGTGGAGCGAGTCCCAGCCGGGGAGGTCGTCGAAGTCGACCTCGGCGTCCTCGGGGCCGAGCGGCAGGCCCAGTTCGGTGGCGGCCACGGTGATCAGTTCGGCGAGGCCGTCGGGGGCGGTCATGCGGGGTGTCCTTCCAGGAGGCCGGCCAGCTCGGCGTCGAGCCGCAGGTGGCCGGGCGGGGGCAGTTCGGTGGCGAGGTCGTGTCGGAAGGCGAGGCCGCCGGCCGCGGCTGCCGGGTCGTCGGCGGGGGCGAAGCCGTACCGGGGGAGGAGGTCCTTGACCGTGCCGTTGCGCGGGCCGGGCCGGTAGTGGCCGGTGACCGCGCGCAGGCCGGTGCCGGCGGCCAGGCCGAGGACGGCGGAGAGCACCGCCTGCTCGATGCCGCGGGAGAACACCCGGCAGCTCAGCAGGAAGTTGTCGATCCGCAGCGCCTCGCCCTCCCGGGTCAGGAAGACCGCGCCGACCAGGCCGTTGTCGCCGAAGCGGTCGGCGGAGCGCACGGTGAGCACCCCGGAGCCCTCGGCGGCCGCGAAGGCCGCCACCTCGGCGGGCTGGAGGCGGCGGGTGGTCAGGTTGAACTGGTTCGTCCGCAGGGTGAGTTGGGAGACCCGGGGGAGTTCCTCGGCGGCCAGCGGGCGCAGCCTGACCTCGACGCCCAGCTCGTCCAGGTACTCGGCGAGCGAGTCGAACCCCTGGAGGAAGTCGCTGCGGGCGACCTCGCCCCGGTAGAGCGCGGCGCGCTCGCGGTCCTCACCGGTCAGCCGGCGGACGTCGAACCAGCCGTCGGACAGCAGCCGTTCGACGTGCAGCGCCGGTTCCTCGTCCAGCGCCACCACCGCGACCTCGGGCAACTCCCGCCTGACCAGGCCGCGTTCGTAGGGCGAGTCGTCGACGAAGACGAAGCCGGAGGTGCCCAGGTTGAGCGCCTCGGCGAGGTCGGTGATCCCGGCCGGCTTGGGGAGCCAGTCGGCCGTCACCCGGACGAAGTCCGCCTCGCGCAGCGTCATCTCCGGGTGGTCCCGCAGGACGGCCAGGACCGGCTCGGGGTCGTTCTTGCTGACGGCGGCGAGCAGCACGCCCTGGGAGCCGAGCTGTTTGACCACCCGCTGGAACCCGCGGAACGCCTCGCCGCGCGGCGTCCCGCCCGCCTCGACGCCCTCCGGGCCGTCGTCGCCGAGGATGCCGCCCCACAGCGTCTGGTCCAGGTCCAGGACGAGCACCTTGCGGGTCAGCCCGGCCAGGTGGCGGGCCAGGTGCCCGGTCTCGCGGGCGTAGGCGGCGAGCAGCGGCTCGGAGAGGTGGGCCTTCGCGTAGACGTCGAGCCGGGCGTCGGTGACCGGGACGCCCTCGGCGAGCAGCGGGTCGAGGTCGAGGACCACCACCGAGGGGTTCTCCTCGCCCAGCCGCAGCAGCCGGGCGTTGGCCTCCCGCCAGAGCGCGCCGAGCCGGGCGCGGGACTGGTGGTCGACCAGCTGGTGGGTCCAACGCCGGGGCAGGGGAATGGTGTTGAGGACCAGGACGCCGCGGGCCGAGGCCGCGAAGCGGGCCGACAGCGCGGTGATCAGCTCGACCTTGCCGTCCAGCACCCGGGCCGCGTCCTCCGGCCGCCAGGGCAGCGGGACCTCGTCGAAGACCACGGCCGGGTCGAGCAGGCAGAGCGTCAGGTCCGGATCGGCGGCGTAGAGCGGGCTGCCGGGGTCGGACAGCTCGAACACCCAGCTGTCGAAGTCGCCCCGGTACGGGCGCAACAGCAGTCCGTGCCGGGCTAGTTCGCCGGTCAGCGGGGCGATCAGCGGGGCCACGGTGCCGTGCCCGAGGACGGCGACGGTGAGCACGGGGGTGTCCGGGTGGGCGGCCAGCACCTCCGCCGGGTCCAGCCCGGCCAGGATCCGGCCCGCGTGCGCCGTCCGGGCCGGGTCGGCCTCGGCGAGCAGGGCCCGGACACCGGGGTACCCGGCGGCGAGGCGGCCCTGACGGCGGAGGTCGAGCAGGGCGTGGGCCGGGTCGGCGGTCGTGTCCATCGGGGGCTCTCCGATCGGTCTTCTCCGGGGCGTGGGGCCGTGGAGCGGTGCCGGGCCATCGTGGCCGGGCGGGCTGAACCGGGCCTGAATCCCGGCCGGGCGAGCGCCGGTTCAGGGCCGGTTCAGGGCCGTTTTCGCGGCACCCCGGAGAGTGGGTGGCTCCCTGCGACCCCGAGACCCCGGGAGGTACCGGGTTGGACGTCCTGCATCCCCGGTCGGCGCGCCGCCGCCGGGCCGCCGCCGGGCCGCCGCCTGGGCACTGCGCCGGATCCTGCTGCCGATGAGGTGGTTCGCCGTCGGCTGGGCGCCGCTGCCGGGCTGCGACGGCTCGGAGTGGGCCGGTCCGTCGGCGCGGCCCCATCCGCAGTCGCCGCCGTTGCCGCCGGTCGGCCCGCCGGCCGGGCACCCCGAGCGGCTGCTGGTCGGGGTGCCGCCCACGCCCGTCGAGCGCGAGCTGTGGGCGGGCCTGACCCGGCCGAGCTGACCGCGCGACGTTCAGGGGTGGTTTAGCCGCCCCGCCGAGCATGACCGCCGGTGCCTCCGCTGCCCCGGCCCGGCGCGTGGCCACCGGCCCTGCCCGTGGCCCAGCCGCCACTCCGTCACCACGCCACCCCCCCTGCTGCAACGCCCCGACGCCCCGCAACGCCTCGACGAGGAGCACACACCCCGCGATGACCGCCAAGCCCGAGACCCCTGCCGCCGTTGCCGCCCGCACCGCCGCCCCCGCCGTCGAGGTGTCGCCCGCCGGCGAGGTGCCGCCCGGCGCCGTCGCCGTGGTGGGCCTGGCCTGCCGGCTCCCCGGTGCGCCCGACCCGGCGGCGTTCTGGGAACTGCTGCGCGAGGGCCGGGACGCCGTCGGCGAGCCCCCCGCCGACCGCTGGCCGGCGGACACCCCCGGTGTGCCGCGCGCGGGCGCCTTCCTGGAGCGGATCGACACCTTCGACGCCGCCTTCTTCGGGATCTCGCCGCGTGAGGCGGCGGCGATGGACCCGCAGCAGCGGCTGGTGCTGGAACTCGGCTGGGAGGTGCTGGAGGACGCCGGCCGGCTGCCCGCCCGGCTGCGCGACAGCCGTACCGGGGTGTTCGTCGGCGCCTTCCTGGACGACTACGCGGCACTGGTGCACCGGCAGGGCCCGGGCTCGGTGGACCGGCACACGCTGACCGGCCTCAACCGGGGCATGATCGCCAACCGGCTCTCCTACCAGCTGGGCCTGCGCGGCCCGAGCCTGACCGTGGACACCGCGCAGTCCTCCTCCCTGGCCGCCGTCCACCTGGCCGCCGAGAGCCTGCGCCGCGGCGAGTCCGACCTCGCCCTCGTCCTCGGGGTGAACCTGATCGCCGCGCCGGACAGCACGCTCGGCGCGGCCCGCTTCGGCGGCCTGTCCCCGCACGGCCGCAGCCGTCCGCTCGACGCGGCCGCCGACGGGTACGCGCGCGGCGAGGGCGGTGTCGCGGTGCTGCTCAGGCCGCTGGCCGCGGCGCTGGCGGACGGCGACCCGGTGTACGGCGTGCTGCTGGGCAGCGCCCTCGGCAACGACGGCGCCACCGACGGCCTGACCGTGCCCGGCGCCGACGGCCAGGCCGAGGTGCTGGCGGCCGCCTACCGCCGGGCCGGGGTGGACCCGGCCGCCGTCCAGTACGTCGAGCTGCACGGCACCGGCACGGCCGTCGGCGACCCGGTGGAGGCCACCGCGCTCGGCCGGGTGCTGGGGGCCGGCCGGGCCGCGGACGCCCCGCTGCTGGTCGGTTCGGCCAAGAGCAACGTCGGCCACCTGGAAGGGGCGGCCGGCCTGGTCGGCCTGGTGAAGACGGTGCTCGCGCTGCACCACGGCGAGCTGCCGCCGACTCTGCACCACCGCACCCCCAACCCGGCCGTCGACCTGACGGAGCTGCGGCTGCGGGTCGCCACCGAGCGCACCCCCTGGCCCGGCGCCGCGACGGCGGCCCGGCTGGCCGGGGTCAGCTCCTTCGGCATGGGCGGCACGGACGTCCACGTCGTGCTGACCGGCGCCCCGCCGGTGCCCGCGCCCGCCCCCCGCCCGGCGCCCCTGCCCGCGCCGGTACTGCTCTCCGGCCGCGGCCGCCCGGCGCTGCGCGGACAGGCCGCCGCCCTGCGCGCGCACCTGGCCGCGCACCCCGCGCTCGGCCCGGCCGAACTCGCCGGCCCGCTCGCCCTCGCCCGGACCTCCTTCGAGGACCGCGCCGTCCTGGTGGCCGAGGACCGGGCCGGGCTGCTCGCCGCGCTGGACGCGCTGGCCGCCGGGCGGGAGGCCCCCGGGGCGGTCACCGGCACAGCGGGCACCGTCGGCGGCACCGCCTTCCTGTTCCCCGGCCAGGGCAGCCAGCGCCCCGGCGTCGGACGCGGACTGTACGCGCGCTTCCCGGCCTTCGCGGCCGCCCTGGACGAGACCCTGGCTGCCCTCGACCCGCACCTCGACCGGCCGCTCGGCAGCCTCCTGTTCGCTGAACCCGGAAGCCCCGAGGGCGAGTTGCTGGACCGCACCGAGTACACCCAGCCGGCGCTGTTCGCGCTCGGCAACGCGCTGCACGCCCTGCTGCGCTCCTGGGGGGTGACCCCGGACGCCGTGGCCGGGCACTCCATCGGCGAGATCGCCGCCGCCCACGCCGCCGGGGTGCTCACCCTGGCCGACGCCGCCGTCCTGATCACCGCCCGGGGCCGGCTGATGGCCGAACTGCCCACGGGCGGTGCGATGGTGGCGGTGGAGGCCGCCGAGGAGGAGGTGCTGGACCGGCTGTCCGGCCGGGAGGGCGAGGTGGGCATCGCCGCCGTCAACGGCCCGCGCGCCGTCGTCCTGTCCGGGGCCGAAGCGGCCGTCCTCGCGGTGGCCGCCGAGCTCGCCGCGCTCGGGCGGCGCACCCGCCGACTGCGGGTCAGTCATGCCTTCCACTCCCCGCTGATGGACCCGGCGCTGGAGCGCTTCCGCGCGGTCGCCGCCCGGCTGTCGTACGCACCGCCCCGGCTGCCGCTGGTCTCCACCCTCACCGGCCGCCCGGTCGCGGCGGACACCCTGGCCGACCCCGAGCACTGGGTGCGGCACGCCCGCGAGGCCGTCCGCTTCGCCGACGCGGTGCGCGCCCTGCACGGCCTCGGCGTGCGCACCCACCTCGAACTCGGCCCGGACGCGGTGCTCACCGCGCTCGTCCGGTCCACGGCGGCGGCCGACGGGCCGGGCGCCGAGGTCGCGGGCGCCGCGCTGCTGCGGCGGGGGCGGTCGGAGCCGGCGAGTGTGCTCGGCGCGGTCGGGCTGCTGCACGCCCGGGGCGGTGAGGTCGACTGGGCGCGGTACTTCGGTCCGGGCGAGGGCGAGGGCGCGGGTGCTGAGGCGGCCCGGGCGGTCGCGCTGCCGACGTACGCGTTCCAGCGGGAGCGGTACTGGCTGGCGGGGGCGGACGCCCTCCCGGGCGGACCGGGCGCGGGCGCCGAGCCCGAGCCCGTGACCGCCGCCGAGCCCGAGCCCGCCGCCGAGCCCGAGCCCGTTCCGGCGGCGCCGGTGCGGCGGCCGGACGGCGAGCTGCTGGACCTCGTCCGGGCCCAGGCCGCCGTGGTGCTGGGCCACCCCACCCCGCACACCCTGGACGGCCGACGGACCTTCAAGGACCTCGGCCTGGACTCGCTGGGCGCCGTCGAACTGGCCGACCGCCTGACCGCCGCCACCGGGTTCGCGCTGTCCGCGTCCGCCGTCTACGACCACCCGACCCCGGAGGCCCTGGCCCGGCACCTGCGTGGTGACGAGCGGGAGGTGTCGGTGGTGCGGGCGGTGGTGGTGGACGAGCCGGTGGCGATCGTGGGGATGGCGTGCCGGTATCCGGGTGGGGTGGGTTCGCCGGAGGAGTTGTGGCGGTTGGTGGTGGAGGGGCGGGATGCGATCTCGTCGTTCCCCTCGGACCGGGGCTGGGACCTCGACGCGCTCTACGACCCGGACCCCGACCACCCGGGCACCAGCTACGCCCGGCACGGCGGATTCCTCACCGGCGCGGGCGGGTTCGACGCGGAGTTCTTCGGGATCTCGCCGCGTGAGGCGGCGGCGATGGACCCGCAGCAGCGGCTGGTCCTGGAGTCGTCCTGGGAGGCGCTGGAGTCGGCCGGGATCGACCCGGCCGACCTGCGCGGCAGCCGCACCGGCGTCTACGTCGGCGCCACCGCGATGGAGTACGGTCCGCGCCTCTCCGAAGGCTCCGACGGCGCGGACGGCTTCGTGCTCACCGGCAGTACGACCAGCGTGATCTCCGGCCGGGTCGCGTACGCCTTCGGCCTGGAGGGTCCGGCGGTGACGGTGGACACCGCGTGCTCCTCCTCGCTGGTCGCACTGCACCAGGCCGCCGCCGCGCTGCGCACCGGGGACTGCGACCTGGCCCTCGCCGGTGGCGTGACGGTGATGTCGAGCCCCGGCATGTTCGTGGAGTTCAGTCGGCAGCGGGGGTTGTCGGTCGATGGTCGGTGCCGGTCGTTCGCGGCGGGTGCGGACGGGACGGGGTGGAGTGAGGGGGTGGGGGTGCTGGTGGTGGAGCGTTTGTCGGATGCGGTGCGTCACGGGCATCGGGTGTTGGCGGTGGTGCGGGGTTCGGCGGTGAATCAGGACGGTGCGTCGAACGGTTTGACGGCGCCGAACGGGCCTTCGCAGGAGCGGGTGATCCGGGCGGCATTGTCGGCGGCCGGGTTGGGTGCGGGGGATGTGGATGTGGTGGAGGCGCACGGGACGGGGACCCGGTTGGGTGATCCGATCGAGGCGCAGGCGTTGCTGGCGACGTACGGTCGGGACCGTTCTGCTGAGCGGCCGTTGTGGTTGGGGTCGTTGAAGTCGAACATCGGGCATGCGCAGGCGGCTGCGGGTGTGGGTGGTGTGATCAAGATGGTGCGGGCTCTGGCGGAGGGGGTGTTGCCGGGGTCGTTGTATGCGGGGGAGCCGTCGCCGTTGGTGGACTGGGCTTCGGGTGGGGTGGAACTGCTGGCTGAGGCGCGGGAGTGGCCGGAGGTGGGGCGTGTGCGTCGGGCGGGGGTGTCCTCGTTCGGGATCAGTGGGACGAACGCGCATGTGATCCTGGAGCAGGCGCCGGAGGTCGCGCTGTCTTCGGAGGAGGTGGTGGAGCCGTCGGCGGTGGTGGCCTGGCCGGTGTCGGCGCGCACCGACACGGCGCTGCGCGCCCAGGCCGTACGACTGCTGGCCTACACCGAGCGGCACCCGGACGTGGACCCGGGTGTGTTGGGTCGGGCCCTGGTCTCCACCCGCTCCGCCTTCGAGCGGCGGGCGGTGGTGCTGGGCTCGGAGCGCTCCGAACTGCTGGACGGCCTCCGGGCGTTGGCGACCGGTACGGATGCCTCCGGCGACTCCGGGCCGGTCACCGGCTCTGCCCGTGACGGTGGTCGTACGGCGTTCGTGTTCACGGGGCAGGGTAGTCAATGGTCGGGTATGGGGCGTGGGTTGTACGGGGCGTTCCCGGTGTTCGCGGCGGCGTTCGACGAGGTGTGCGCGGCGTTCGACCCGTTGCTGGGGCGGTCGTTGCGGAAGGTGGTGTTCGAGGGCGGAGAGCTGCTGGACCGTACGGAGTTCACTCAGCCGGCGTTGTTCGCGGTGGAGGTGGCGCTGTACCGGTTGGTGGTGTCGGCGGGTGTGTCGGCGGATGTGGTGGCCGGGCATTCGATCGGCGGGGTGGTGGCGGCGTTCGTGGCGGGTGCGTTCTCGTTGCACGACGCTGCGGTGTTGGTGGTGGCCCGGGGCCGGTTGATGGGGTCGGCGCGTTCGGGTGGGGCGATGGTGGCGGTGGAGGCCGCGGAGGAGGAGGTGCTGGCCGAACTGGTGGGCCTGGAGGGGTCGGTGTCGTTGGCGGCGGTGAACGGGCCGCGTTCGGTGGTGCTCTCCGGGGACGACGGCGCGGTGTTGGAGGTGGCCGGGCGGTGGCGTGAACGTGGTCGCCGGGTCAAGCAGTTGACGGTCAGTCATGCGTTCCATTCGCCGCACATGGACGGCGTGTTGGAGGAGTTCACGCGGGTGGCGGGCGGGGTGGTGTTCGCGGAGCCGTTGCTGCCGGTGGTCTCCGATCTGACCGGCGCTCTCGCCACGGCGGAGGAACTCGCCGAACCGGCTTACTGGGCGCGGCACATCCGTTCGGCGGTGCGCTTCCACGACGTCGTGCAGACGCTGCACGAGCAGGGCGTCACCCGCTACCTGGAACTGGGCCCCGACGCCGTCCTCACCCCACTCGTCCGGGAGGCGCTGGACCAGGACGCCGACCCCGTCGCCGTCCTCCCGCTCGCCCGTCGCGGCCGTCCGGAGGTCCGCGTCCTGGCGGACGCGCTGGCCCGGCTGTACGCCGCCGGCGCCCCGGCCGAGGTGCTGCGGCCGCTGCTGCCCGGCCCGGCGGTCCCACTGGACCTGCCCACCTACCCGTTCCAGCACACCCACTACTGGTCGGCGCCCCGCCCGGCCACCGACGCCGCCGCCCTCGGGCTGGCCGAGGCCGGCCACCCCCTGCTGGCCGCCGCCGTCGGGACCGCCGAGGACGGCGGACTGCTGCTCACCGGCCGGATCTCCTCGGCCGGGCAGGCCTGGCTCGCGGAGCACGAGATCCTCGGCACCCCGCTGCTGCCCGGCACCGCCTTCCTGGAACTGGCGCTGGCCGCCGCCGCCCGCATCGGTGCCGACGGCGTGGAGGAGCTGACCCTGCACGCGCCGCTGCCGCTGCCCGCCGGCGGCGCCGTCCAACTCCAGCTCGCGGTCGGCCCGTCGGACGGGAACGGGCGTCGGACCCTGGCCGTCCACGCCCGCCCCCAGCGCCCCGGCCAGGAGGACGGCGAGGGCTGGACCAGGCACGCCGAGGGCCTGCTCGCCGAGGGCTCGCTCGCCGACGACTCGCTCACCGAGGCCCTTCCGGGGGCGGCCCCGGCGGCCGCGCCGGAGCTCGCCGCCTGGCCGCCGCCCGGCGCCGAACCGCTGGACCCGGACGCCCTGTACGCCCGGCTGCTCGCCCGGGGGTACGCGTACGGCCCCGCCTTCCAGGGCGTGCGCGCGGCCTGGCGGCTCGGCCCGGAGCTGTTCGCCGAACTCGCGCTGGGCGACGAACAGGCGCTCTCCGCCGAGGCGTTCGGCATCCATCCGGCCCTGCTGGACGCCGCCCTGCACCCGCTGGTGGACGCCGAGAGCGCTGACCGGGCCGCCGGGGGCGGCCTGCCGCTGCCGTTCTCCTTCGGTGTCGTCCGGCTGCACGCCCAGGGAGCGGCCCTGCTGCGGGTCCGCTGGACACCGGGCGCCGAAGGGGCCGCCCTCGCGGCCTTCGACGTCGAGGGCCGGCCCGTGCTGTCCGTCGGCTCGCTCGCCCTGCGCACCGCGACACCCACCGACGCCGCCGACCGGTCCGCCGAGCGCGGGGCGCTGCACCGCCTCGACTGGATCCCCGTGCCGGTCGACGCCCGGCCCGCCCCCGGGCGGACCCTGCTGCTCGGGCCCGCACCGCAGGGCCTGTCCGCGCTGCCCGCCCTCCCGGACCCGGCCGCACTGCGCGCCGCCCTCGACGCGGGGCAGCCCGCCCCCGGGACCGTCCTCGCCGTCCTGCCGGACACCGGCGCCGACCGGCCCGCCGCAGCGCGCGAGCTCACCCGCGAAGCGCTGCGGCTCGCCCAGGACTGGCTGGCCGACGAGCGCTTGGCGGACACCGTCCTCGCCGTCCTCACCCGGCACGCGGTCGCCGCCACCGCCGCCACGGGCGCCACCGCCGCCACGGCCGACGGTCCCGCGCCCGACCCAGCCGCGGCCGCCGTCTGGGGGCTGCTGCGCAGCGCCCAGAGCGAGCACCCCGACCGCTTCCGGCTCGTCGACCTGGACGACGACCCGGCCTCGGCCGCCGCGCTCCCGGCCGCCCTGGCCACCGGCCTGCCCCAACTCGCCCTGCGCGCGGGCGCGGTACTCCGACCAGTGCTCCAGCCCGTGCCGTCACCCCGCCCGGGCCGACCGGCCGACGGCGTCGCGACGGGCCGGACCGACGGCGCTGCACCGGCCCCGACCGACGTCCCCGCGCCGGACCTGACCGGGGGCACCGTCCTGATCACCGGCGGCACCGGCGGCCTGGGCGGCCTGCTCGCCCGCCACCTGGTGGAGCGGCACGGCGTCCGACGGCTGCTGCTGGTCAGCCGCCGTGGCCCGGCGGCCCCCGGAGCGGCCGAGACCGCCGCCGAACTGACCGCCCTGGGCGCGGAGGTGGTCCTCGCCGCCGCCGACACCGGAGACCGGGCCGCGCTGGCCGCCCTCCTCGCCGACCTGCCGACCGACCGTCCGCTGCGCGCGGTCCTCCACCTCGCCGGAATCGTGGACGACGCCACCCTCACCGGACTCGACGCCGACCGGATCGCCCGGGTGCTGCGGCCCAAGGCGGACGCCGCCTGGCACCTGCACGAGCTCACCGCCGACCTCGACCTGGCCGCCTTCGTCCTGTTCTCCTCCGTCTCGGGCATCACCGGCACCGCCGGCCAGGGCGGCTACGCGGCCGCCAACAGCTTCCTGGACGCGCTCGCCCAGCACCGCCGGACACTCGGCCTGCCCGCCCTCTCGCTGGCCTGGTCGCTCTGGGCCGACCAGGACGGCATGGCAGGCGCCCTGGACGCGGAGGCCCTCCGCCGTTGGAGCCGCAGCGGGCTGCCGCCGCTGGACACCACGGCCGCACTGGAGCTGTTCGACGCGGCGCTCGCCGGAACCGCCCCGTTCGCTGGAGCGGAGGCCCTCGCCGAATCCGACCGGTTCGCCGGAGCCGACCCGCTGCTGGTACCGGCCAGGATCGACCGGGCCGCACTGCGCGCCCGCGCCGCCGACGGGCCGCTGCCGGCCCCGCTGCGCGGCCTGGTCCGCACCCCGCTGCGCCGCAGTGCCGCCGCGCGCGCCGGAGGACCGGCGGGCGGCACCGGCTGGGCCGAGCGCACCGCCGCCCTCCCCGAGGCCGAACGCGCCCGGACGGCCGAGGAGTTGGTGCGCGGAGCGGTGGCCGCCGTGCTCGGGCACAGCGGCACGGACACCGTCGACCCGGACCGTGCCTTCAAGGACCTCGGCCTGGACTCGCTGACCGCCGTGGAACTGCGCAACCGCCTCAACACCGCGACGGGCCTGCGACTGCCCGCCACCGTCGTCTTCGACCAGCCCTCCCCGGCCGCCCTGGCCCGGCGCCTGCTCGCCGAGCTGGACGGCACCCGGACCGTGGACCGGGAGGTGTCGGTGGTGCGGGCGGTGGTGGTGGACGAGCCGGTGGCGATCGTGGGGATGGCGTGCCGGTATCCGGGTGGGGTGGGTTCGCCGGAGGAGCTGTGGCGGTTGGTGGTGGAGGGTCGGGATGCGATCTCGTCGTTCCCCTCGGACCGGGGCTGGGACCTCGACGCGCTCTACCACCCCGACCCCGACCACCACGGCACCTCCTACGCCCGCGAGGGCGGCTTCCTGCACCGAGCGGCCGACTTCGACGCGGAGTTCTTCGGGATCTCGCCGCGTGAGGCGGCGGCGATGGACCCGCAGCAGCGGCTGCTGCTGGAGTCGTCCTGGGAGGCGCTGGAGTCGGCCGGGATCGACCCGGCCGACCTGCGCGGCAGCCGGACCGGCGTCTTCGCCGGGGTGATGTACAACGACTACGGCTCCCGGCTCCAGCGCGCCCCCGAGGGCTACGAGGGGTACCTGCTGACCGGCAACACCTCCAGCGTGATCTCCGGCCGGATCGCCTACACCTTCGGGCTGGAGGGCCCGGCGGTGACGGTGGACACGGCCTGCTCCTCCTCGCTGGTCGCGCTCCACCTGGCCGCCCAGGCCCTGCGCAGCGGCGAGGCGGACCTCGCGCTGGCCGGCGGCGTCACCGTGATGGCCCGGCCGGACACCTTCGTGGAGTTCAGTCGGCAGCGGGGGTTGTCGGTGGACGGTCGGTGCCGGTCGTTCGCGGCGGGTGCGGACGGGACGGGGTGGAGTGAGGGGGTGGGGGTGCTGGTGGTGGAGCGTTTGTCGGATGCGTTGCGTCACGGGCATCGTGTGTTGGCGGTGGTGCGGGGTTCGGCGGTGAATCAGGACGGTGCGTCGAACGGTCTGACGGCGCCGAACGGGCCTTCGCAGGAGCGGGTGATCCGGGCGGCGTTGTCGGCTGCGGGGTTGGGTGCGGGGGATGTGGATGTGGTGGAGGCGCACGGGACGGGGACCCGGCTCGGGGATCCGATCGAGGCGCAGGCGCTGCTCGCCACCTACGGTCAGGACCGTTCTGTTGAGCGGCCTTTGTGGTTGGGGTCGTTGAAGTCGAACATCGGGCATGCGCAGGCGGCTGCGGGTGTGGGTGGTGTGATCAAGATGGTGCGGGCACTGGCGGAGGGGGTGTTGCCGGGGTCGTTGTACGCGGGGGAGCCGTCGCCGTTGGTGGACTGGGCTTCGGGTGGGGTGGAGTTGCTGGCTGAGGCGCGAGAGTGGCCGGAGGTGGGGCGTGTGCGTCGGGCGGGGGTGTCCTCGTTCGGGATCAGTGGGACGAACGCGCACGTGATCCTGGAGCAGGCGCCGGAGGTCGCGCCGTCTTCGGAGGAGGTGGTGGAGCCGTCGGGGGTGGTGGCCTGGCCGGTGTCGGCGCGCACCGACACGGCGCTGCGCGCCCAGGCCGTACGACTGCTGGCCTTCGCCCAGGACCGCCCGGAACTGCACCCGGCCCGCCTGGGCCTCGCGCTCGCCCGAACGCGTGGTGCGCTGGAGCGCCGGGCCGTCCTGCTCGGCGCCGACCGTGCCGAACTCCTCGACGCACTGGCGACGTTCGCCTCGGGCGAGGAGAGCGCGGCCGTGCTGCACGGCCGGGTCGCACCCGGTGGTCGTACGGCGTTCGTGTTCACGGGGCAGGGTAGTCAGTGGTCGGGTATGGGGCGTGGGTTGTACGGGGCGTTCCCGGTGTTCGCGGCGGCGTTCGACGAGGTGTGCGCGGCGTTCGACCCGTTGCTGGGGCGGTCGTTGCGGGAGGTGGTGTTCGAGGGCGGGGAGCTGCTGGACCGTACGGAGTTCACTCAGCCGGCGTTGTTCGCGGTGGAGGTGGCGCTGTACCGGTTGGTGGTGTCGGCGGGTGTGTCGGCGGATGTGGTGGCCGGGCATTCGATCGGCGGGGTGGTGGCGGCGTTCGTGGCGGGTGCGTTCTCGCTGCAGGACGCTGCGGTGTTGGTGGTGGCCCGGGGCCGGTTGATGGGGTCGGCGCGTTCGGGTGGGGCGATGGTGGCGGTGGAGGCCGCGGAGGGGGAGGTGCTGGCCGAACTGGTGGGCCTGGAGGGGTCGGTGTCGTTGGCGGCGGTGAACGGTCCGCGTTCGGTGGTGCTCTCCGGTGACGAGGACGCGGTGCTGGAGGTGGCCGGGTGGTGGCGTGAACGGGGGCGCCGGATCAAGCAGTTGACGGTCAGTCATGCGTTCCATTCGCCGCACATGGACGGCGTGTTGGAGGAGTTCACGCGGGTGGCGGGCGGGGTGGTGTTCGCGGAGCCGTTGCTGCCGGTGGTCTCCGATCTGACCGGCGCTCTCGCCACGGCGGAGGAGTTCGCGGACCCGGCTTACTGGGCGCGGCACATCCGTTCGGCGGTGCGCTTCCACGACGTCGTGCAGACGCTGCACGAGCAGGGCGTCACCCGCTACCTGGAACTGGGCCCCGACGCCGTCCTCACCCCGCTGGTCGAGGCGGCCCTCGGCGCGGACGCACCCGTGGCCGCTGCGGCCGCCCTGCGCCGGGACCGACCCGAAGCGCGGGCCGTGGCGACCGCCCTGGCCCGGCTGGCCGTCACCGGGACCGCCGTCGACTGGCCGGCCCTGACCGGGGTGACCGGCCGCATCGCCGACGCGCCGGAGCTGCCCGGCTATCCGTTCGAGCACCGGCGCTACTGGCTCGATGCCGACGCCACCCCGGCGGACCCGCGCGAGGTGGGCCTCGACCAGGCCGACCATCCGCTGCTCGGCGCGGAACTGCAACTCCCGGACAGCGGTGGCCTGGTGCTCACCGGCCGGCTGTCCCCGGCCGCGCTGCCCTGGCTCGCCGACCACGAGATCCTCGGCACCCCACTGCTGCCCGGAGCCGCCCTGGTCGAGCTCGCGCTCCGGGCGGGGCAGCGCGTCGGCGCCCCGCACCTGGCCGAACTGACCCTGGAGTCCCCGCTGCCGCTGCCCGCCGAGGGCGCCCTGCAACTCCAGCTCGCGGTCGGTCCGTCCGAGCCGTCCGACCCGAACGGCCTGCGCGCGCTGGCCGTGCACACCCGGCCGGCCGGGGACGGGGACGCCCCCTGGACCAGGCACGCCACCGGAACCCTCGCCCCGGAGGCCCAGGGAGCAGCAGGGTTCGCCGACTCCGCCGACTTCGCCGCCGTCCGGGTCTGGCCCCCGGTCGGCGCCGCACCCCTGGACACGGACGCCCTGTACCCGGAGCTCGCCGCCGACGGCTACCGCTACGGCCCCGCCTTCCAGGGCCTGCGCTCCGCCTGGCGGGCCGCGGACGGCACGCTCTTCGCGGAGGTCGCGCTGCCCGAGGGCCCGGCGGCCGAGGCCGGTGCGTACGGGCTGCACCCGGCGCTGCTGGACGCCGCCCTCCACCTGCTCGCCCGGTACGGCCGCGCCGCGGGCGCGGAGTCCGCACTGCTGCTGCCCTTCGCCTGGCACGGCGTCTCCGTGCACGCCACGGGCGCCACCACGGCCCGGGTCGCGCTGCGGCCGACCGACGGCGGCTACCGGCTGGTCCTCGCCGACGCCCAGGGCGCGCCGCTGGCCGAGGTCGCCCGGCTCGACCTGCGCCCGGTCACCCGGGAGGCGCTGGCCCGCAGCCTGCGGACCGTCGCCGACCGCTCGCTGTACGCGCTCTCCTGGGAGCCCGTGCCTCCGCCGCCGTCCGTACCGCCCGTCCCGTTCACGGACCCCGCCGCCGCCGCGGTCGCCGTCCTCGTCCCGGCCGGGCAGCGGCCGGACCTCGACCTGCTGCCCGCCGCGACCCCGGTGACCGCGCTCGCCGAGCTCCCGGAGCCGGTGCCGTCGACCGTCCTGCTCCCGTACGCCACCCCGGCCGACGCCGGGTCCCCGGCGGAGGCCGCCCACGCCGCCGTCCGGCTCCTGCTGCCGGTGCTCCAGGAGTGGCTGGCCGAGCCGCGCACCGCCGGCTCCCGGCTGGTCCTGCTCACCCGGGGCGCCGTCACGACCGGCGCCGACGACCCGGTGCGCGACCTGGCCGCCGCCTCGGTGCGGGGCCTGTTCCGTTCGGCGGCGGCCGAACACCCGGGCCGGGTGGCGCTGTTGGACGCCGGGGAGGGCGAACGGGTGACGCCGGACCTCCTCCGGTTCGACGAGGAGCCCGAGCTGACGATCCGTCAGGAAAGGATGCTTCGCCCCAGGCTGACCGGGGCCGAAACCTCCGACCGGCAACCGGACCTCGGGGCGGGAACCGTCCTGCTCACCGGGGCCTCCGGGGCGCTCGGTGCGACGGTGGCCCGCCACCTGGTGCACTCCCACGGCGTCCGGGGCCTGCTCCTGCTCAGCCGCCGCGGCAGCGTGGAGCCGGGCCTGGTCGAGGAGTTGACGGCGGCCGGGGCCGCCGTGGCGACCGTCGCCGCCGACGTCGCCGACCCCCGGGCCGTACGGGCCGCGCTGGACCGGTCGCCGGACGGGCTGCCGGTCACCGCCGTGCTGCACGCGGCCGGCGTGGTCGACGACGGCGTGACCGAGGGCCTCACGGCGGAGCGGGTCGCCGCCGTGCTGCGGCCCAAGGCCGACGGCGCCTGGGCGCTGCACGAGGCGACCGGGGAACTGCCGCTGCACGCCTTCGTGCTGTTCTCCTCGGTCGCCGGACTGCTCGGCACCGCAGGCCAGGGCCCGTACGCGGCCGCCAACTCCTTCCTCGACGCGCTCGCCGCCCACCGGCGCGAACTCGGCCTGCCCGGGCTCTCCTTGGCCTGGGGGCTGTGGGACGGCGACGGCATGGGGAGCCGGCTGTCCACCGCCGACCTGGCCCGGCTGGCCCGGACCGGTATCGCCCCGCTGCCCCCGGCCGAGGCGCTCGCCCTGCTGGACGACGCGCTCGGCTCGCCGCAGCCGCTGCTCGCCCCGGTCCGGCTGGACCTCGCCACGGCCACGGCGAGCGGCACCGTCCTGCCCGCGCCGCTGCGCGGCCTGGCCCGCCCGGACCGCCCGGCCCCGCGCCGCGCGGCGCTCGCCCCGGCGGCAGCCGGGCCGGCCGCGACCCCGCTCGCGGACCGGCTCGCGGCCCTGCCGGAGTCCGAACGCGCCCTGCTGCTGGTCGAGTTGGTCCGTACCGCCACCGCCGCGGTGCTCGGGCACGGCGGACCGCAGGCCGTCGAGCAGGACCGCTCCTTCACCGAGCAGGGCTTCGACTCGCTGGCCGCCGTCGACCTGCGCAACCGGCTGAACGCGACCACCGGCCTGGCACTCTCCAGCACCCTGGTCTTCGACCACCCGAGCCCGGCGGCGCTGGCCGCCCACCTGGGCGACGTGCTGCTGCCGTCGGTCCCCGGCGTCGGCGAGGACCGGCCGGAGGAGTGGGCGGCGAACCGGTCGGCGAACCGGGCGGCGGAGCCGCCGGTCGAGGCCGCCGACGACCCGATCGCCATCGTCGGCATCGGCTGCCGCTACCCCGGCGGGGTGCGCTCCGCCGAGGAGCTGTGGCAGCTGGTCGCCGACCGGGTCGACGCGGTCGGCCCGTTCCCCGAGGACCGGGGCTGGCGCCTGGACCGGCTCTTCCACCCGGACCAGGAGCGGCCCGGCACGTCCGCCGCCCGCGAGGGCGGGTTCCTCTACGACGCCGCCGACTTCGACCCCGCCTTCTTCGGCATGAGCCCGCGCGAGGCGCTGGCCACCGACCCGCAGCAGCGGATCCTGCTGGAGACCGCCTGGGAGGCCGTCGAGCGGGCCGGCATCGACCCGGGGGCGCTGCGCGGCAGCCGGACCGGTGTCTTCGTCGGCGTGATGTACGACGACTACGGCTCCCGGCTCAGCCAGGCGCCCGAGGCGCCGGAGGGCTACGAGGGCTACCTGGTCAGCGGCAGTGCCGGCAGCGTCGCCTCCGGCCGGGTCTCCTACGCGCTCGGACTGGAGGGCCCGGCCGTCACGGTGGACACCGCCTGCTCCTCCTCGCTGGTCGCGCTGCACCTGGCCGCCCAGGCCCTGCGCAGCGGCGAGGCCACCCTCGCCCTGGCCGGCGGCGTCACCGTGATGGCCACCCCCGCCACCTTCGTCGAGTTCAGCCGCCAGCGCGGGCTGGCCCCGGACGGGCGCTGCAAGCCCTTCGCGGCCGGAGCCGACGGCACCGGCTGGGCCGAGGGCGCGGGCGTGCTCGTCCTGGAACGCCTCTCCGACGCCCGTCGCAACGGGCATCCGGTGCTGGCCCTGGTGCGGGGCACGGCCGTCAACCAGGACGGCGCGTCGAACGGCCTGACGGCGCCGAACGGCCCCGCCCAGCAGCGGGTGATCCGGGCCGCGCTGGCCGCCGCCCGGCTGACGGCGGACGGCGTGGACGCGGTCGAGGCGCACGGGACGGGCACCCGCCTCGGCGACCCGATCGAGGCCCAGGCCCTGCTGGCGACGTACGGGCAGGGGCGCCCGGCCGGGCACCCGCTGTGGCTGGGCTCGATCAAGTCGAACATCGGCCACAGCCAGGCGGCGGCGGGCGTGGCGGGCGTGATCAAGATGGTCGAGGCCATCCGGCACGGCCGGCTGCCCGCGACCCTGCACCTGGACGCGCCCTCGCCGCACGTGGACTGGACGGCCGGCGCGGTGGAACTGCTCGCCGAGGCACGGGAGTGGCCGGAGCTCGACCGGCCGCGCCGGGCGGGCGTGTCCTCCTTCGGGATCAGCGGCACCAACGCGCACGTGATCCTGGAGCAGGCGCCGGACGCCACCGCGCCGGCTGGGACCACTGCTACCGCTGCGACCGAGCCCGCCGCGCCGGTGGCCTGGCCGGTGTCGGCGCGCACCGAACCGGCGCTGCGCGACCAGGCGCAGCGGCTGCTGGCCTTCGCCGCCGACCTGCCCGAGGAGCAACTCGCCGCTGCGGGCGCCGCCTTGGCCGCCACCCGGACGGCCTTCGAGCAGCGCGCGGCGGTGGTCGGCGGCTCCCGCGCCGAACTGCTCGACGGGCTGCGGGCGCTGGCCGCCGGGACGGACTCCCCGGGCCTGCTGCGCGGCTCCGCCCAGGGTGGCCGGACGGCCTTCATCTTCACCGGCCAGGGCAGCCAACGCGTGGGCATGGCAGCGGAGTTGTACGCGACCCACGCGGAGTTCGCGGCCGCCCTCGACGAGGTGTGCGCGGCCTTCACCCCGCACCTGGAACGGCCGCTGCGGGAGGTCCTGTTCGAGGACACCGGCCTGCTGGACCGCACCGCCTACACCCAACCCGCACTGTTCGCGGTGGAGTTCGCCCTGGTGCGGCTGCTCGCCCACTGGGGGGTGCGGCCGGACGCCGTACTCGGGCACTCGATCGGTGCCGTCGCCGCGGCCCACACCGCGGGGGTGCTCACCCTGGCGGACGCCGTCGCCCTGGTCGCCGCGCGCAGCCGGCTGATGGACGCGCTGCCCGCTGAGGGCGCCATGCTCTCCTTCCGGGCCGCCGAGCCGGAGGTCCTCGCCGCGCTGGAGGGGTACACCGACCGGGTCTCGGTGGCCGCCGTCAACGGTCCGCGGGCCACCGTCGTCTCCGGCGAGGAGGACGCCGTGCTCGCGGTCGCCGCCCGGCTCGTCGCCGCGGGCGCCAAGGCCCGCCGGCTGACCGTCAGCCACGCCTTCCACTCCCCGCTGATGGACCCGATGCTGGACGACTTCCGGGCCGCCCTCGGCGGTCTCGCCTTCGGCCGTCCGACCGTCCCGTTCGTCTCCGACCTGACCGGCCGCCCGGCTGGTCCGGAGGAGACCGCCTCGCCCGACTACTGGGCCCGCCACGTGCGCGGGACCGTCCGGTTCGCCGACGGCGTCCGGGCGCTGCGCGGGCTCGGCACCGTGCGCTACCTGGAGATCGGGCCGGACACCCTGCTGACCGCCCTGGTCGAGGACGTGCTGGCCGACGGGCCGCAGGCCCCGGAGAGCCCTCGGGATCCGCAGCACCGGCAGGACCCGCAGGACCCGCCCGCCGTGACGGCGGCGGTGCTGCGGCGCGGGCGCGGCGAGGCGGCCACCCTGCTGCGGGCCGTCGCCGCCGTGCACACCGCGGGCGGCAGCGTCGACTGGCCCGCCGTGCTGGGCGCGGCCGGGGCCCCGCACCCCGGCCTGCCGACCTACCCCTTCCAACGCACCCGGCACTGGCTCGACGCCCCGGCCCCTGCCGGCGACGTGCGGGCCGCCGGGCTCAGCACCGCCGGTCACCCCTTCCTCGGCGCCGCTGTCGACCTCGCCGACGGCACCGGGACGGTCCTCACCGGCCGCCTGGACCGGCGCGAGCACCCCTGGCTCGCCGGGCACACCGTGGCCGGCGCGACCGTGCTGCCCGCGACCGCCCTGCTCGACCTCGCCCTGCACGCGGGCCGCACCGCCGGGCTGCCCGTGGTCGCCGCCCTCGACCTGGAGGCCCCGCTGCTGCTGCCGGCCGACGGAGCGCTGCGGCTCCAGGTCGCGCTGGACCGGGCGGACGACGCCGGCGAGCGGGCCGTGCGCATCCACGCCCGGCCCGACGGCGCCGCCGAGGAGCCCTGGACCAGGTACGCCACCGGCGTGCTCGCGCCCGCCCCGACGGCGCCCGCCCCGACGGCGCCGGTTCCGCCCGCGGGCAGCTGGCCGCCGCCCGGCGCCCGGCCGGTCGGCGCCGAGGAGCTGTACGCCGCCCTCGACGCCCACGGCCTCGGCTACGGCGGCGCCTTCCGCACCGTCACCGCCGCCTGGCAGCAGCCCGACGGCACCCTGTGGGCCGCACTCGCGGGCCCCGCCGAAGGAGCCAGGGACGGCGACCGGCGCTTCGCCGTGCCGCCCGCCGCCCTGGACGCCGCCCTCCACCCCTGGGCCCACGCCGGACTGCCGTCCGACGGGCGCACCACCCTGCGACTGCCCGCCGCCTGGCGCGAGGTCCGTTCGTACCGGGCCGTCCCCGCCGGAGCGCTGCGGGCCCGGATCGCGCCGGACGGGGAGCACCGCGCCGCCGTGACCCTCTACGACGCCGACGGCGCCCCGCTGCTGCACGCGGCCGCCCTCGAACTCGCCGAGGTCCCGGCCGGGCGGTTCGGTGCCGCCCGCCCCGCCGACCCGCTGCTCGTCCCCGGCACCCGCCCGCTCGCCCTCCCGGCGGCCCCGCGCCCGGCGGCCCTGGTGGAGAGCCCGGCCGACCTGACCGGCCCGGTGCCGCCGGTCGTCCTGCTGCCCCTGCCGCCGCTCCCGGCGGACCGTCCCGTGCCCGAGCAGGTGGCCCACGCCACCGGCTGGGCCCTGACCGCCCTGCGGACCTGGCTGACCGGGCGCCGGTACGAGGCCTCGCGCCTCGTCGTCGTCCTGCCCGCCGCGGCCGCGGGCGGCCCGGCGGCGCTCGCCGCGGCGGCGGCCGGCGGGCTGGTCCGCTCCGCCGCGGCCGAACACCCCGGCCGCGTCCTGCTGGTGGACACCGACCTCCCGGCCGACCGCCTCGCGGACCTCCCCGCCGTGGCCTGGCCCGAGGACGAACCGCACCTCCTGCTGCGGGCCGGGCGGATCCTGGCCCCGCGCCTGACAGCGGCGGCTGCTGGAGCCGCAGAGGTCGGCGCGACCGGCGCGACCAGCGCGACCAGCGCGACCGGGGCGTTCGGTCCCGGGAGCGTCCTGGTCACCGGCGCGTCCGGCGCGCTGGCGGCGGTCCTGGTGCGGCACCTGGTGGCGGCCCACGGGGTGCGCGGGCTGGTGCTGATGAGCCGGAGCGGGCGGGTGGCGCCCGGGCTGGCGGAGGAACTGGCGGCCCTGGGGGCCGTGGCGGTCCCGGTCGCGGGCGACGTGGCCGATCCGCAGGCCGTACGGGCCGCGCTGGCGCAGGCGCCGGATGGCCTTCCGGTCACCGGGCTGGTGCACGCCGCCGGCGTCCTGGACGACGGGCTGGTCGAGGGCCTGACGGCGGAGCGGGTCGCCGCCGTGCTGCGGCCGAAGGTCGACGGCGCCTGGGCGCTGCACGAGGCGACCGGGGAACTGCCGCTGCACGCCTTCGTGCTGTTCTCCTCGGTCGCCGGAGTGCTCGGGACGGCCGGGCAGGGCTCGTACGCCGCCGCGAACTCCTTCCTCGACGCCCTCGCCGGGCACCGCCACGAACTCGGCCTGCCCGCGCTGTCCCTCCCGTGGGGCCTGTGGGAGGGCGAGGGCATGGGGGAGGCCCTGAGCGCGGCCGACCGGGCCCGGATCGCCCGGACCGGGATCGCCCCGCTGCCCGCCGCGAGCGCCCTCGGGCTGCTGGACGAGGCCCTGGCGGCCGGCCGTCCGGTGGCGGTCGCGGCCCGGCTGGCGGCACCCGGGGCCGGCGGGCCCGGCACCGGACCGGCGGCCGCCCTGCGCGAGCTGCTCGGCTCCCGGCCGACGGGCGCCGCCCCGGGGGCGGACCCCGCCCTTCCGGCTCCCGCCCTTCCGGCTCCCGCCCTGCCGGAAGGCCGGGACGTGCTCGCCGGGCTCCCCCCGCAGGAACGCGGACGGGCCGTCCTGGACCTGGTGCGCCGTTCGGTCGGCGAGGTCCTGGGCCACGCCGACCCGGCCGCCGTACCGGTGGAGCGGGGGCTGCTGGACCTGGGCCTGGACTCGCTGACCGCGGTGGAACTGCGCGGCCGCCTGGGCACCCTGCTCGGGCTGCGACTGCCCAGCACGCTGCTGTTCGACCACCCCACCGCCGCCGCCCTGGCCCGCCACCTCACCGCTCTGGTGGCCCCGGCGGAGGACCGCACCGGGCCGGCCGGTCTCGACCAGGTCGAAGCGACCCTGGCCGAACTGACGGCCGGGGCGGCGGGAGCAGCCGGAGCAGGCGAACTGGACCAGCTGGCGGCCCGGCTCCAAGCAGCCCTCGACCAGGTCCGTGCCGCCCGCGCGGCGAAGCCGGACGCCGACTTCACCGACCGACTGGAGGAGGCCGACGGCGACGCCCTGTTCGACCTGATCGACCGTCAACTCGGCCTGTAGTCAAAGGGGAAGGGCCCGGCGCCGGCCGGCGCCGGGCCCTTCCCGCTCTCATCCCGCAGTCGCGCACGGGGCCGCCGGTGAACCGGCCGGACCGTGCGGGGTCGAGCGGGTGAAGGTGCGGCGGTAGGCGGTGGGGGTGGTGTCCAGGGCGCGCCGGAAGTGCAGCCGCAGGTTGGCCGCCGTGCCCAGCCCGCAGTCCCGCGCCACCTGGTCCATCGAGCGTTCCGTGGTCTCCAGCATTTCCCGTGCCCGGCCGATCCGGGCGTTGAGCAGCCACTGCAACGGGGTCGTGCCCGTCTCCTCGGTGAACCGGCGCATGAAGGTGCGCTGCGAGAGGCCCGCGTGCCGGGCGAGCACGCGCAGCGTGAGCGGCTCGCCGAGCCGGTGCAGGGCCCAGCCCCGGGTGCCGGAGAGCGAGGCCTCACCGGCCACCGCGACGGGAGCCGGCACGTACTGGGCCTGCCCGCCGTCCCGGTGGGGGGCGGCGACCAGAGCGCGGGCGATCCGGTTGGCCGCCTCCGCGCCCAGGTCGCGGCGCACGATGTGCAGGCACAGGTCGATGCCGCAGCACACCCCGGCCGAGGTGAGCACGTCGCCCTCGTCGACGTAGAGCACGTCGCGGTCGACCGTGACGGCCGGGAAGCCCCGTTCGAACTCGTCGATGTGCTTCCAGTGGGTGGTGGCGTGCAGCCCGTCCAGGATGCCCGCCGCGGCCAGTGCGAAGGCGCCCGTGCAGATCGACACCACGCGCCTGCCCCGGCCGCGGGCTTCGGCCAGGACGTCGAGCACGGCGTCCGGCAACGGGAGGAGCGGTTCGAATCCCGGCACGACCACGGTGTCGGCGGCCCGCACCTGCTCCAGACCCCCGTCGGCGACCAGGGCGAAGCCCGCACTGGTGGCCACCCGCGCGGTGGGCGCGCACAGGGTCATCTCGTAGGGGGTCTCCGGCCGGCTGGAGAAGATCTGCGCCGGGATCGCCAGGTCGAGCGGGGTGACCCCGTCCAGCGCCAGGACCGCGACTCGATGCACCGTCATGGCAGGATCCTAGCGAAGTATGGAAATTTTGCCTCTCACCAGGTCAGGGGCGTCGCGGCCAGGCTGAGTCCATGACCGGACCCACCCACGAGGCGACCGCCGACCTGATCACGCTGCCCGGCACACCGCTCGCCGACGCCGTCGTGAACCTCATCCGGCCGGTGGAAACGCCGTCCGTCTTCAACCACAGCATCCGCAGCTACCTGTTCGCCCGGCTGGTGGCCGACCGCCTCGGCCTGGCCGCCGGCCACGACTACCAGGACGACCTGTTGTTCGCCGCGTGCGCGATGCACGACCTCGGCGTGGCGGCGGACGGCCCGCACAGTCAGCGGTTCGAGGTCGAAGGCGCCGACCGGGCCGCCGCCTTCCTGACCGACCGCGGGGTCCCCGCCGCCGAAGCCGACCAGGTCTGGCAGGCCATCGCCCTGCACACCTCCCCGGGCATCGCGGAACGCCGCGGCACGCTGTGCCTGCTCGTCCGCGAGGGCGTCGCCCTCGACTTCGGCCGCTCACCGGGCACCGAGCACCTCGACGCCGTCACCGACGAGCAGGCCGACGCCGTGCACGCCGCCTACCCGCGGCTGGACATGATCCGTGCCCTCACCGACGCGATCGTCGCGCAGGCCGCGAAGGACCCCGGGAACGCACCCTGGTACACGATCCCCGGCGAACTCCTGCGCGAACGCGAGACCTTCGGCCGGACCCGGCTGGAGCACACCGGCCGCTCGTCCCGCTGGCGCGACTGACCCCACCGGACCCACCACCCCCGTCACCGAGGAAAGGCAAGCACCGCCATGACCGTCCACACCGTCGAGGTCCCCGAGGACAACGCAGTCTTCGGGCAGACCACCAGCGCGTTCGCGAGCTTCGGCTACTCCGCCGCGGTCCGCGCCCACGGCCTCCTGTTCATCGCCGGAACGATCGGCCGCCGCGCCGACGGAACCATTCCGGACGGCATCGAGGAGCAGACCGGGATCGCCCTCCGGAAGATCGAGGAGATCCTCCGGCTGGAGGGCCTCGACATGTCCGCCCTCGTCGACGTCACCAGCTACCACGTCGACATCCACCAGCACCTGCCCGGCTTCGTCGAGGCCAAGCGGCGCCTCGTCGAAGCCCCCTACCCGACCTGGACGATCATCGGGGTCAGCGGCCTCGCCAGCCCGGGACTCCTCGTCGAGATCCGCGCGACCGCCGCGTACCCCGCCGCACCCCGGTAGCCCCGCACTCCTGGGCCCGCTCCCGGGCCCAGGAGCCCGCCACCGGCGGAGAGCCCCTATTCCCGGCGTGCTGCCTCCCCGGCCCCGCCCGCGGTCCGAGCGCGTCGTCGACGGTCGGGCCAGGGGTAGCCGAGCTGGTCGGCGAACGCCTTCGAACCTCCGCAGACCTCGGCAGCCTCGCGGGGATCCTCGGCCGTGAGACGCCCCTCAAGGCGTTCGGCCTGGTCGGCCGGGTCGTCTCCGGAGACCGCAACGGTCATCCTGAACTGGAGCCAGGGGCGGCCCTCCCTGATCGCGGACCGGCCGGGATGGAACAGGAAGACGGTGATCCGGTCGGGTTCCCAGGGCCAGGCGGAGACGCCGTCCAGCTCGCAGTCCCACGCCGCCGGCCAGTCGGTGTGCTCCCGGAGCCGCTCTTCCAGCAGTCGGGCGACCGTTCGGGCCGGCCACTCCCAGCTGCGGTCCGTCGTGGCCCGGTGGATCTCCGCCTCGTACTGATCGGCGTCGAAGCGGAACTCCGGGAGATCGACCTCCTCGGCGACCGGGTTGCGCCAGCCGCTCCAGACCACGTGCTGCCCTTCGCGCCTGATCGTCACGTAGACCGCACCGCAGCACCCTTCGGTGCACCCGGCCTCGGCCAGCCGAACCTCACGAGGGACGTCGGTCGCATGCAGCGGCGCGCTCGGGCCCACCAGGTAGCGAGGATCCTCTGCGGGCCCCTCGTCGAACACGTCGGTCAGGACGTCCCGCCCGTCGACGACCGGTCGGCATTCGGCGCCGGCCCTGGTTCCGAGTGGTGGCACGACGATGCGGAGGGACAGCCGATGCGGTTCTGTGGTCATCGCCTGATGGTCGCGGAGTCATCAGCGGTTGTCAGCCGGGTTTCTGCTCGGGGAGAAGCCTCCGGCTCCTGGCTCCCGGCTCCTGGCTCCCGGCTCTGGCGGGAAGGGCGGAAGCCGGAGTGGGAAGTCGGAGGGGTCGACTTCCCACTCCGGCGGGGCGCGGTGGGCGGTCAGCGGCGGGCCGTGGTGAGGCGGTCGTCGAGGAGGGCGAGCAGTTCCTGCCGGCGTCCGTCGAGGTAGAAGTGGCCGCCGGGGTGGATCCCGAGCTCGAAGGCGGCCGTGGTGTGGCGCTGCCAGGCGGCGGCCTCGGTGGGGGTGACCCAGGGGTCGGCGTCGCCGATCAGGGCGAGGACCGGGGTTGCGACGGTGACCTCCGGGCCGGCGAAGTAGCCGCCCACGGCGGCGAGATCGGCGCGGACGGCCGGCAGGATCATCTGGAGGGCCTCCTCGTCCGCGAGCAGCCGCGGGTCGGTTCCGCTGAGGTCCCGCAGGTGGGCGGCGAGGGAGCGGTCGTCGGTGAGGTGGGCGTACTCGCCGTCGCGCCGGGTGGAGGGGGCGCGGCGGCCGGAGACGGTGAGCAACTCCGGGGCGCGGCCGTCGCGTTCCAGTCGGCGGGTGAGTTCGAAGGCCAGCAGGGCGCCCATGCTGTGGCCGAACAGGGCGTAGCGGCCGTCGCCCACGGCGGCCCGGACGGCGGGCGCGGCCAGGTCGGCGAGCCGGGTGAGGTCCGCGACGGCGGGCTCCCGGTAGCGGTCCTGACGGCCCGGGTACTGCAGGGCCAGCACCTCGACGTCCGGCCCGGCCGCGGCGGCCCAGGGCCGGAAGACCGAGGCCGAGCCGCCGGCGTGCGGCAGGCAGAGCAGGCGCAACGGCGGGTCGGCCGAGCCGGCCGGGTCGGGGGTGCGAGGGGTGCCGGGGGCACTGAACCGGCGTACCCACAGGGAACTGTCGACGGAAGCGGCCGCGGCGCTCACGCCGCCGCCCGCCGTTCGGTCCGGTCGGCCTGGTCGCCCGGCTCGGCGGGCCCGGAGCGCTCGCCCCACTGCGGGCGGAGCAGGTCGAGCCGCCGGTCGGACAGCAGGATCGCCCGCTGTACCTCGCGCAGCGCCCGTCCGGGCTCGATGCCGAGTTCGGCGGTGATGGTGCGGTGGGCCGCGCGGTACACCCGCAGGGCGTCGGCCTGCCGCTCGGAGCGGTAGAGGGCGATCATCAGCTGCCGGTGGAAGGCCTCGTGCAGCGGGTGCTCGGCGACCAAGGAGTAGAGCCGGCCGATGAGTTCGCGGTGGCGCCCGGTGGCGAGGCCGGTCTCGACGTGCATGCCGACGCACTCCAGCCGGGCCTCCTCGGCCCAGGTGGTGAAGCCCTCCAGGACCGGCCCGGAGCGCAGGTCGCCGAGCGCGGGGCCGCGCCACAGGGCGAGGGCCTCCTCGAAGGCGGCGGCGGCCTGTTCGGTGCGGCCGTCCCGGGCGGCGGCCCGTCCGGTCTGCATCAGGTGCTGGAAGTCGTCGGAGTCCAGCCGGTCCTCCGGGCCGAGGCGCAGCACGTACCCGGGGGACTGGGTGACGATGGCGCTCTCCGGGCGGCCGTCGGCGAGCAGCTTGCGCAGCCGCGAGATGTAGACGTGGATCGCCGCCAGGTGGCGTCGGGGCGGGGCGTCCCCCCAGATCTCGAAGCCGAGTTGCGGGACGGGCACCACCTCGTTGGCGCGGACCAGCAGGGTCGCGAGCAGCACCTCCATGTTCCGGGCCTTGACGGCCGAGGTGCCGTGCTCCGTGGTGACGTGCAGGCTTCCGAGCAACTGGTATCTCACCGTGGGCCTCCTGAGGGCGTGTCGTCCGGCTCAGGGTGTCCCACGGGGGCCGTCCGCGCATCAGCGGAACTACGTACGTACGGACGGCCCCGTTCCCGGCCGTCCCCGCTAGCGCCGGTCCAGCGCGCGCAGTTCGGCGCCGAGGGCGAGCCGGCGGTCCAGCGGGCCGCCGCTCATCCGCAGCACCGTGAGCAGCGTCCACAGCCGGGTCTGCGGGAAGAACCGGGGCGAGCCGTGCACGTCGTCGTGCACCCGCAGGCGCAGGCTGCGCAGCGAGCGCCGCAGCCGGTCGGTGTCGGAGGGCGGGATGATCTCGTCCCGGGCGCTGGCGACCAGGGCGACCGGGACGTCGACGGCGCTCAGCCGGCCCGGGTCCAGGGCGAGCGGGGCGAGGGCGTCGAACACCGAGCCGGCGTCGGTGCGGGCGAGGTGGGCGAGGGTGTCCACGGTGACCCGGGGAACGGTGGCGTGCCACGCCCGGTCGGTGAAGAAGTCGTGCACCGGCAGGCCGGCGCCGACCACGCCGCGGATGCGAGGGTCGCCGAGCGCGGCGTGCAGCGCCAGGTTGCCGCTGAAACTGAGCGCCAGCGCGTACGTCCGTGCGGTGTCGGCGCGGTCGGCGACGGCGTCCAGGACGGCGGGCAGCAGGGCGGGCGCCGTCAGGTCGTACGGCAGCGGGTTCTCGCCGACGCCCGGCATCTCGGTGACCACCCCGGCCAGGCCGAACTCGGCCAGCTGGAGCAGGACCGGCGCCCACTGCTCCTTGAGGCTGATGATCCCGCCGGACATCAGCAGCAGCGGTCGCGGCTGCTCCGCCGACAGCCCGCCCGCCCAGGCGGCGACCGGGCCGGCCGGGGTGGGCACCTCGATCCGTTCGATGCCGGGGAAGTCGGCGGCCCAGCGGGCGAACACGTCCCGGGCGCGCTCCTCGGCCTCCCGGCGGGCCGAGCCGGACGGGTAGGGGAAGCGGGCCATCGTGTAGTAGCGGCCGGCCTCCAGCAGCCTGCCCTCGCGTTCCAGCCGGTCGCCCGCCTCGGTCCAGCGGCGCACCCAGGAGCCGGGGCCGCCGTCGCCGTCGTCCACGACACCGTCCAGCACGGCCCCGTACCGGTCGGGGGTGATGCCCTGGGAGGTCGCCTGGGCCACCACGAACTGCTTGAGTTCGGCGAGGTCGTTCGCCGGGGGGCGGCCGGTCATGCCGTCGCCTCCGAAGTGACGGGCGTGCCGGCCTGACCGGCTGTCGCTTCGCCCGTCGCCCCGCCAGGCGCTCCGTCGTCCCCGGGAGCGGGCCACTCCTCCAGTGCGGCCCGGATCTCGGTCAGGACGTCCGCCGCCTCCGCGCCGTCGATGACCCGGTGGTCGAAGGCCAGGCTGAGCCGGAACACCGGCGCGGCGACGATCGCGCCGTCCCGGACCACGGGGCGCTCGACGATCCGGCCGACGCCCAGGGTGACGGTGGTGCCGCCCACCGAGTGGAAGCCGTCGACCGGCCGGTGGCCGAGCGAGGTGACCGCGAAGGTGCCGGTGATCAGCGGGCGCAGCCGCAGGTCGCGGGCCGCGCGGGCGAACCGCAGGCGGCCGCGCAGCCAGGACAGCCGGTGCAGGGCGCGGATGCCGGCGAACTCGGGGAGCTCGGCCGGGTCGCCGTCCAGCACCCGGTCCAGCCGGCGCTGCACCTCGGCGAGGCCGGCGGTGTGCGGCTCGGGGACGACGGTGGACAGCACCACCCGGGTGCCGCCCAGGGTGCGGTCCAGGGTGACCTTGCCGGACACCGTCGGGAACGCGGCCACCCGGGGACGCGGGCCGCCCCGGTAGGCGGAGTTGGCCGCCGGGTGGCGGGCCAGCACTCCGCCGGCGGCCACCAGCAGGTAGCCGACCACCGAGCGGCGCTGTCCGGCCGCGCGGGCCGCGGCCCGGTCGGCGAGTAGCCGGGTGGCGTCCACCTCGGTGTCCAGGAAGACCGGGGAGAAGTCCCGGATCGCCTCCAGGAAGTACAGGGTGTGCCGCCGTTCGCGCGGCGGCGGTGCGAGCCGCGGATCGGCTCCGGTCGGACTGGTCATGACGGGCCCCTCGGGTCGGATCGGTCCGGTCGGTCGGTGGTCACGGGCCGGACCGGTGGAGGGGCCGAGCCTGGCGCACGGCGCCAAACAGGTTCTGAAACGCGAGCTCCGCAGCGGTCGCCGGAGCGGTCGCGGGAATCGTGAAATCCTTGTTTCGTCCGGCCAGTTGATCGGTGTTCGAAGCTACGATCGACCGAGGTTGGGGGGATCCGCCAGTTCCGCCCGCCACGGGGGAGGGGGAAGGGGCAGCAACCGTGATCGCAGTCCAGCAGGCCCGAGACATCCGCGAAGCCCGAGACGATCGAGAGGCCCGAGAGACCCGCGTCGTGACCCGTGACCGTGCCCGCACGGACACCGTCAGACGCGCCGAACTGAACCAACTCCAGTCCGTTCTCGACGAAGTGGCCAACGGCCGGCAGCAGGTGGTGGAGCTCGCCGGAGACCCGGGCAGCGGCAAGTCCCGCCTGCTCACCGCGCTCGCCGAGGAGGCCGCCGCCCGCGGCTTCACCGTGCTGCGCGCCCTGGCCGACCCGGCCGAACAGGGCATGGCCGGCAGCCTGTTCGTGCAGGTCCTGCGCGCCTGGATCGGCCTCGCCGACCGGGCCGGGCTGCGCGACGAACTGCTCGCGGTGATGCGCCGGATCGCCGGGTCGGTGGACCCGGCGGGCGGCTGCCCGGTCCCGGAGCGCCTCTGCGCGCTGCTCGAACAGCACACCTGCCGGGGCCTGTTGATCGTGCTGGACGACGTCCACGCGGCCGACCCCGGCTCGCTCGCGCTGCTCGACCGGCTGATCCGCTGGCCGGTGCGCGCCCCGCTCGCGCTGGTGGTCGCCCACCGGCCCCGGCAGGCCCCGCAGGGGCTGCTCGCGGGCCTGGCCCGCGGCAGCCAGCTCGGCACCACCCGCCGGATCGAGCTCGGCCGGCTCGACCTGGCCCGGGCCGCCGAACTGCTCGACCTGCCCGCCACCGACCCCCGGACGCGCGCCCTGCACCGGGACGCCCACGGGAACCCGCTCTACCTGCTGGCCCTCGCCAGGGTCTGCCCGGGCCGGCTCTCCGGCCGCCCCGAGGGCTCGCTCGCGGACCTGCGGGGCCTGCCGCCGGACGCCGCCCTGCCCGACCGGCTGGCCCGCCACCTGGTGACCGAACTCGCCGTCCTCGGCCCGCGCCAGCGGCTCGTCCTCGCGGCCGCCGCGGTGCTCGGCACCGAGCTGGACCCGCACGGGGTCGCCGCGGTCGCCGGCACCACCCAGGACGAGGCCTGCCGGATCCTCGACGAACTGCGCCGGCTCGACCTGCTGCGACCGCTCGCCGGCAGCCCGCACAGCGGGTTCCGGCACCCGCTGGTGCGCTGGCTGGTCTACGACGGCGCCGACAGCTGCTGGCGCGCCGACGCCCACCGCCGGGCCATCGAGCTCCTCACGGCCCGCGGCGCCCCCGCCGACCGGCTCGCCCCGCACATCGAACGGGCCACCCCCGGGCTGGACCCGCGGGACGCGGCCGTGCTCACCGCGGCCACCCGTACGGCGCTGCGCACCGGGGACACCGAACTGGCCGGGCACTGGCTCGGCGCGGCCCTCACCGCGCTCGGCCGCGGGGGCCCGGCCGACGACCGGGTGGCCGGCCAACTGCTGGCCGCGGCGGACGAGATGGCGGCCCGCACCGGATCGCGCGCCCTGCTCACCGAGGCCACCGTGCGGCTGGGCTGCGAGGACCGCCCCGACGGGGCCGACCGGGCCGGGTCCGGCCGTCCGCCGGGCGGCGCCCCGCCGCCCGCGACCGGCGGGCCGACCGGCGGGCCGACCGGGGCCGGTCCGTACGGCAGCCCGACCCTGGACCTGCTCACCGGACGGGAACGGGAGATCGCCGAACTCGCCGGCACGGGGCTGCGCAGCCGCGAGATCGCCGACCGGCTCGGGCTGAGCGCCCGTACCGTCGAGGTGCACATCGCCCGCACCTACCGGAAGTTGGGCATCGGCTCCCGCGCGGCGCTGGTCCGCCTGGTGGTCGAGGAGCACCGCCGGGCGTCGTGACCGGGCCGGTCCGGGCCCGCCCGGGCCCGGACCGGCCTCCGGGAATAGCCGTCCACCAGGGGCTGTTGAGGCGCTGGACGGCCGCCGGCCGCGGTCGCGCCGGTGCGCACGGCGCGGAGGGCGGTGGGCAGGGTGAGCGCGGAGGAGGAGCACCGGTGAGGTACGAGGTACTCGGCCCGCTCAGGGTCAGCGACCCGGACGGCCAGGTCGTCATCACGTCCCGCAAGACCGAGACGGTGCTGGCCGTCCTGCTCGCCCGGATGGGCCAGGTGGTCTCGGTGGACGACCTGGTGCGCGAGCTGTGGCCCGCCGATCCGCCGCAGCGCGCCCGGGACGCCGTCTACGTGTACGTCTCGCAGCTGCGCAAGCTGCTGACCCGCCCCGGCGAGCCCGATCCGGTCATCACCCGCGCGCCCGGCTACGTCCTGTGGACGCCGCCGCGGGCCGTCGACTTCCAGGCCCTCCAGGAGCAGCTGCCGACCGCCCGGGCGATGATGCGCGAGCGGCGGTACGAGGAGGCCTGCGAGCTGCTGGAGCGGATCGTCGCCCTGTGGCGCGGCCCGGTGCTGGCCGGGCTGCAGGCCGGTCCGGTGGTCAACACCTTCGCGGCCTGGCTCCAGGAGCTCCAACTGGAGTGCAGCGAACTGCTGGTGGAGTCCAAGCTGATGCTCTCCCGGGACCGCGAGGTGGTCTCCCAGCTGCGCTGCCTGATCCGCGAGCACCCGTTGCAGGAGAGCTTCTACGCCCAGCTGATGCTGGCCCTGTGGCGCTCGGGCCGGCAGGCCGAGGCCCTGGGCGTCTACCACTCCGCCCGCGACACGCTCAACCGGGAGCTCGGCCTGGAGCCGGGCTGCTGGCTGCGCAACCTCCAGCGCACCATCCTGGAGGTGCGCGGCGAGGGCCCCGCCCGGCGGACGCCCGCGGCCGTACGGGCCTGACACCGCTCCGCCATCGGCACCGGTACCGCCACGCCGCCGACACCGCTCCGCCGCCAACGCCGTTTGGGTGTGGTTTAGCCCCCTTCGGCACGCTTGGGGGAGGCAGTACCGGAACCCCGAGCGATGACGGAGCGATTCGAGTGAACGATGTCCCCACCCGCCGCCTGGGCGGTCTGGAAGTCGGTGCCCAGGGGCTCGGCGCCCTCGGCCTGAGCGAGTTCTACGGCCCGACCGACCCCGAGCAGGCCGTCGCCACCATCCGTCGGGCGCTCGACCTGGGGGTCACCCTGATCGACACCGCCGACGTCTACGGGCACGGCCTGAGCGAGGAGTTGGTCGGCCGGGCGGTGGCCGGCCGGCGCGACGAGGCGGTGGTGGCCACCAAGTTCGGGGTGCTGCGCACCGGCGACGGGATCGGGCAGGCGGTGCGCGGCGACGCCGCCTACGTGCGACAGGCCGCTGACGCCTCGCTGGAGCGGCTCGGGCTGGACCACATCGACCTCTTCTACCCGGCCCGGATCGACCCCTCGGTGCCGATCGAGGAGACGGTCGGCGCGCTGGCCGAGCTCGTCCGGGCCGGGAAGGTGCGGTACATCGGGCTCTCCGAGGCGGCCCCGGAGACCATCCGCCGCGCCCACGCCGTGCACCCGCTGGCCGCGGTGCAGACCGAGTGGTCGCTGTTCTCCCGCGAGCTGGAGAACGAAGTCGTGCCACTGGCGCGTGAGTTGGGCATCGGCATCGTGCCGAACGCGCCGCTCGGCCGGGGCCTGCTCACCGGGCGCTACCGGGCCGCCGAGGTGTTCGGACCGACCGACTTCCGGACGGTCGCCCAGCCGAGGTTCACCCCGGAGAACTTCCCGGGCAACCTCGCGCTGGTCGACCGGCTGGAGCCGCTCTCCATCGAACTCGGCGTATCCGTAGGTCAGTTGGCGCTGGCCTGGGTGCACCACCGGGGCGAGGACGTGGTCCCGATCCCGGGCACCCGGCGGATCGACCACCTGGAGGAGAACCTCGCCGCCGCGACGCTCGCCCTCGGTGCCGAGGAGCTGGCGGCGATCGAGGCCGCGGTGCCCGCCGGGCAGGTCGCCGGTGACCGGCTCACCGAGTTCAGCCGGCAGTTCGTCGACCGCTGACCGGCTGCCCGAGCACCCGCACCGCACGAACCCGCGCGCACCGGACGGACCCTCGGGCCCGTCCGGTG